>DASSCT010000100.1:0-2233 GCA_035697545.1 Gaiellaceae bacterium
GATGCTCGGCGGCTACAAGGCGCAGGGGCGAACAGCGGCGAAGGCGCAGCGCCTCCACGCCGACGCGAGAGCGCTGGAGGCCGCCGGCTGCTTCGCCGTCGTGCTCGAGGCCGTTCCAGCGGAGGTGGCCGACCGGATCACGGAGGCGCTCACGGTGCCGACGATCGGGATCGGCGCCGGTCCGGGCTGTGACGGGCAGGTGCTTGTCTGGCACGACCTGCTCGGGCTCTCGGACCGCCGTCCTGCCCGGTTCGTCAAGCGGTACGCCGAGGTCGGCGCCGAGATTCAGCGAGCGCTCGAGGCGTTCGCCGATGAGGTGAGATCGGGCACTTTCCCGGCCGAGGAGCACACCTACTCGATCCCCGCGGACGAGCTCAGCCTATTCACCCAGGCCACCGAGCAGCGCGAGCGCGCCCCAGATACCGACCGCTAGGGCGGCGAGCCAGACGAGGGCAAGCACGACGGCGCCGGCCGCCCGTCCGAGGCCCCATCCGAAGACCTCGCGCAGGCCGACGAGCAGGAGGACGAGGCTCCATGCGCCGAGCGGGATCAGGAGCGGCGGGAAGAGGAGCCAGAGCGGCAGGGCGAAGACAAGCGGCGGAAACGAGAAGGCGAGGATGTGCCGCACGCGCCGTGAGCTCCCCCAGCCACCGAGCCGGCGGGTGACGAAGGCGAGGGACGAGCCGAGGAGCCAGTAGCCGGCGAACCCGACCGAAAGCCCGGTCAGGAAGAGCCAGACGAACGCCTCGAAGACGTCGAGGTCGGCGAGACCCTCTCCCGCCAGCCCGAGCGCCAGCGCGATCCCGGCCGCAAAGCAGAGCGCGACGACGACGTCCTGCCGCTCCAACGCGGACTCCCGTGAGTCGACGCGAAACGTGGCGAACACCTCGCGGGGGAGACGGAGCACGGCCACGGCCCGGCGCCACCAGACTCGCTCCACGCTACGGACGAGGTCGAGCCACGACCGTGATCCCTTCCCTCAGCGTCCGGGGAACCACCGGGCTCAACGCACGGAACGCCCGGTTCTTCCGGGAGCCGTGGTCGAAGTAGTTCGCGGTCACGAGGCGAGTGATCTCGAACCCGGCATTGTTCAGCGCCGAGCGGAGCTCGCGCACCGTGTACTCGTGGAAGTGACCGGGGTTCTGCGGGGTGCTGCGAATCGGCTCGTACGGGTTGTGGCCGACGAGCATGCGGAGTCGCTTGGGCAGGGCCGTGGCATTGGGCGTCTGGATCACGAGGCTGCCGGCCGGGCTCAGGCCGCCGGCCAGGAACCGAAGCACCGGCACGAGCGCGACGTGGAGGTGCTCGATCACCTCTCCGCAGACGACGACGTCGTGCGGTTCCAGCTCGGGATAGTCCGGGTCGTTCAGATCGAGCTGCGTGTGGGACTCACCTTCGCGGCGCGGAAAGCGATGGTCTTCCCACCCCAGGGTGTCAACCTGCACATCCGGGAGCGCCTCGCGCAGCAGGGCGCTCTCGAAGCTCGGGCCGACGACGAGGACCCGCCGCGGGGCAAGGCCGGTGACGAGGTCGAGCAGCAGCTCGTAGCGCCGGGCATGCGTGCGGAGGTAGACCTCCTCCTCCGGCGTGTAGCTGCGTTCAGGCAGCGGCGGCTGCGTACGAGGGAAGGACGTCTCGCAAGTATTGCCCTGTGAAGGACCCCTCGTCCGCCGCTACATCCTCGGGTGTTCCCGTGGCGATGACCTCGCCGCCCGCTTCGCCGCCCTCGGGGCCGAGGTCGACGATCCAGTCGCCCTGCTTGATCACGTCGAGGTTGTGCTCGATGACGAGCACTGTGTTCCCGGCGTCGACGAGACGCTGGAGCACCTCGAGCAGCTTCTCGATGTCGGCGAAGTGGAGGCCCGTCGTCGGCTCGTCGAGGATGTACAGCGTTCGGCCCGTCGCGATCTTCGAGAGCTCCGTTGCCAGCTTGACGCGTTGCGCCTCGCCGCCCGACAGGGTCGTCGCCGGCTGTCCGAGCTTGACGTAGTCGAGCCCGACGTCGTGCAGGGTCTGCAGGCGCCGCCGCAGCTTCGGAATCTTGGCGAAGAACTGCAGCGCCTCTTCCACAGACATCTCGAGCACGTCCGCAATCGACTTGCCCTTGAACCGCACTTCGAGCGTCTCGCGGTTGTAGCGGCGCCCGCCGCAGGTCTCGCACGGGACGTAGACGTCCGGCAGGAAGTGCATCTCGATCTTGATCGTCCCGTCGCCCTTACAGGTCTCGCAGCGC
>DASSCT010000101.1:0-7492 GCA_035697545.1 Gaiellaceae bacterium
TGGAAGCGCTCCGGATTCACCACGTCGGGATGGCGGTCGACGACCTCGACGAGGCGGTCGACACGTACGAGCGGCTCTTCGGTTGCACCGTCGAGCGCCGGGCCACGGTGGAGCACCAGGGCGTCGAGGCAGCGTCCATGCGCGTCGGCGAGGGGCGCGTGGAGCTGATGGCCTCGCTCGGCGACGAAACGCCGGTCGGCAAGTTCCTCGCCAAGCGCGGTCCCGGGATGCACCACATCGCCTACGAGGTCGGAGACCTCCCCGCGGCGCTCCAGGACCTGGCGGACCGTGGCGCCGAGCTGATCGACGAGGCACCCCGCGAGGGTCTCTTCGGGCTCCAGGTCGCCTTCGTTCATCCAGACGCGGCCCACGGCGTACTCTCTGAGCTGGTGGCCCGATGAGCGCGAACGACGAGATCCGGATCGAGATCGGCTTCGAGGGCAACCAGATCATGAGCGCCGTCGTGCCGAGCAAGGACGCCGACGAGCTCGAGGCAGCGCTGGCGGCGAGGAAGGACGGGTCGGTGATCCTCGAGGCGGAGGATGGCCGCTACACGGTCGCCCTCGATCGGGTCGTCTACCTGAAGCGCTTCCACCGCGAGGGCCGGCTCGGCTTCTCGACGTAGCAATCCAGCCGCACCGCGTTACATTCTGAGGACAGCCGGGCACGCCTAGTCCGTGCTCCTAAGCGTCAGTGCGGCAACCCCGATGACAGGGCGGCGCGAAGAGAACGGACGAGTCCGTGGCCTCGTCGAACGCGCTCAGCGCGGCGACCGAGCCGCCCTCGAGGAGCTGTACATCCTCCACTTCGACCGGGTCTACAGCTACCTGCACATGAGCGTCGGAAGCCGGCACGACGCCGAGGACCTGACCACGCAGACCTTCCTCCGAATGCTGGAGGCGATCGGGCGCTATCAGTGGCGCTCGGTCCCCTTCTCAGCGTGGCTCTTTCGCATCGCCCATAACCTGGCGATGGATCACTTCCGCGCCAATCGGCGCTGGCAGCCGGAGGACGAGATCTCCGAGCATGTCCAGGGAGAGGAGACCTCGGCCGAAGAGCAGGCGCTCGCCTCCCTTGGAGAAACGAGCATGCTGGCGCTGATCGAGCGGCTCTCCCCGGAGCAACGGCAGGTGCTGACGCTGAAGTTCGTCTTCCGGTTCTCGAACGGTGAGGCCGCGACCATTCTCGGAAAGTCGGAAGGGGCGGTGAAGTCCCTCCAGCACCGCGCCCTCGCCTCGCTGCAGAAGCACGTCAGCCGCTAAAACGTCTTCCGATGTCCCTCGAGGTCGGGATCGTCGGGCTTCCCGGCACCGGCAAGAGCACGCTCTTCACCGCCCTGACCGGTGCCGCGGCCGAGCAGTACGGAACGGCCCACGTCGGCATGGCGCCGATCCCGGACGACCGGCTGGCGGAGGTGGCGCGCATCATCGGTTCGCCGAAGACGACCTCGGCGTCGATCCGCGTCCTCGACCTGCCCGGAACGGCGAGTGCCCAGCTCGGCGCGGCCCGGGCGGCGGATGCCCTCGTCGCCGTCGTGAGTGACGAATCGGAGCTCGAGTCCCTGAAGCTGGAGCTACTCGTCGCCGACCGCGATCACGTCGAGCGCAGGTTGGAGAAGGTGCGGCATGATGCGAAATCCGGCGATCCGAAGCTCCGAGCCGAGGTCGAGGAGCTGGAACGCGTACTCGCGCATCTGGACGCTGAGCGTCCACTCGACGAGTACGAGGACGCCCTCCCGCCTGAGCTGGAGCCGCTCACCACGAAACCACTCGTCCCCGTCGTCAACGGGCCGGGCGGGATCGACCTGAAGCTCGAGGCCGAGCTCGCAGAGCTCCCTCCGGAAGACGCGGCCGCGTTTCGCGACGGAGAGCCGTCGGCGCTCGACGAGCTCGTGCGCCGGCTTCAGGACTCGCTCGATCTGCTTACGTTCTTCACGGCGAACGAGAACGAGGCGCGTGCCTGGACGTTGCGGCGCGGCCAGACCGCGCTCGAGGCGGCCGGGACGATCCACACGGACATGGCTCGTGGCTTCATCCGCTGCGAAGTCGTGCACTGGCGCGACCTCGCCGAGGCGGGCTCGCGGGCCGAAGCCTCACGCCGCGGCCTTCAGCGTCTGGAGGGCAAGGAGTACGTTGTCGAGGACGGCGACCTACTGAATGTCCGTTTTCACGTCTAATCCGAACGATGGCCGCTTAATGAACGGTCAATGCGCGCTAAACCTATATTGAGCACCCCATGACGACCGTCGGACCGACCCCCCAACGAAACGACGAGCAACTCGAGCGCGCCGCGGATGTCGCGGAGCGGATCCTCGACAACATCGAGCACACCGTGCGCGGCAAGCGCGAGGAGATCAAGCTCGTGCTCACCGCCCTCGCCTGTAAGGGGCATGTCCTCTTCGAGGACGTGCCTGGCACGGCGAAGACCGTCTTGGCGCGGGCGATTGCGCTCTCGATCGAGGGCGCCGAGCCGTCGCGGATCCAGTGCACGCCCGATCTCCAGGCCACGGACGTGACCGGCCTCTCGATCTGGAACCAGCAGCTACGCGACTTCGAGTTCCGGCCCGGGCCGATTTTCGCCAACGTCGTCCTCGTCGACGAGATCAACCGCGCGATGCCGAAGACCCAGTCGGCGCTGCTCGAGGCGATGGCCGAGCGCCAGGTGACGATCGACGGCGTCACCCGCGAGCTGGCCGAGCCGTTCATGGTGCTCGCCACGCAGAACCCGATCGAGCTCGAGGGCACCTTCCCGTTGCCCGAGGCGCAGCTCGACCGCTTCTTCTTGAGAACCGCGCTCGGCTACCCGGAGCGCGACGAGGAGCTCGAGATCGTCCGCGATCAGCGGCACGGGCATCCCCTCGGCGAGCTCGGCGCGGTCGTCCAGATCGACGAGGTCACGGACTTCCAGGACGCAAGCCAAGAGGTCTACGTCGACGAGATTCTCCAGCGCTGGATTATCGAGCTTGTCCGCACGACCCGCGACCTCGACATCGTCTCGATCGGCGCCTCGGTCCGCGGCAGCCTCGCGCTGGAGCGCGCGGCGAGAGGCTGGGCGCTCCTGAGCGGGCGCGACTACGTGGTGCCCGAGGACATCGAGAAGCTGTTCCTCCCCGTGCTCGGCCACCGCATCCTCTTCACCCCGTCGTTCCTCGTGGAAGTGCGCAAGATCGGCCGCGTCCGGGCGATGAACGACTTCAAAGCGCGCTGCTTCCAAGCGGCTCCGCGGCCGGAGGCGGCCCTGGGCGGCGACGGCGAGGTCGTGCGTATCGGTGAGCGGACCGACTGAGCTCACTTTTCCGCTCACTCCCCGTCGGCGACTCGTCGGTCTCGCCTTCGGGAGCGTGAACAGCACGAAACGGGGTCAAGGCTCGAACGTCGCGAGCTCACGGCCGTACCAGCCTGGGGACACCTTCGAGTCGATCGACTGGGCGGCGTCGGCGAAGATCTCCACGGCTCACGGACAGGACGAGTTCATCGTGCGTGAGCACCACGCGGAGGAGGCCCCGCGGGTCGTCATCGTCTGTGACCGGCGTCCCGCGATGGAGCTCTATCCCGCCGGCTTTCCGTGGCTTTCGAAGCCGAAGGTGATGCTCGAGGCCGGTTCGATGATCTCGGACTCGGCGGCGAAGGCGCGCGGCCTGATCGGCTACCTCGATTTCGCGAGCGGCGGAAACGGGAACGGCGCCGGTCCGCCGTTCTGGCGCCCGCCGCATGGCCAGACCGATTTCTGGCGCGTGAAGGAGTCCGACCTCCTCTTTCCGCTCTACCTGGCGCCCGAGGACAACCTCGATCGCGCGTTCGCCTTTCTCGCGCCCCTGCGGCGTTCGCTCCCGCCCGGCACGTTCGTCTTCATCCTGTCGGACTTCCTGAACCCGCCGTCGCCGGAATCGTGGTCGACGATCGTGGAGATGCCCTGGGAGCTCGTCCCGGTCGTGATCCAGGATCCCGTCTGGGAGCAGAGCTTCCCGGACGTGTCCTCAGTCGTCATTCCGATGATGCAGCCCGGGAGCAAACGGAAACGTCTCGTCCGCTTGAGCCGCCGCGAGGCCCGCGAGCGGCGCGCCGCCAACGAGGAGCGGACGCGGGAGACGCTCGGTGGGCTCGAAGCGCTCGGCCTCGACTCGGTCGTGCTGACGACGAGCGATCGTGACGAGATCTTCACGCGCTTCCTGGAATGGGTCGAGGTGCGGCGCATCGGAACGAGGGCCTGGCTATGAGGGAGCGGAGCCTCTTCGCGGCGCTCGTCGCCGCCGGTGTAGTCGTCCTCGCGCTCGCCGGCGTGATCGCCTGGTGGGCATGGGACTCGACTCCGTCGACGGCGCTCGACAGGCCGCTGGTCGCGAACGCCACGATCACGCCTCAGCAGCACCTCTTCGCGGATGCGGTGCACGCGCGGGTCGAGGTCGTGCTCGACCGCGGCAGTGTGGACCCCGACAGCGTCAAGATCCTCTCGAACTTCGCTCCCTATCGTGCGCTGCAGAAGCGCCGAGTAACCCGGAACGACGTCGGGCGGATGACTCGACTGCGGTTCGACTACACGCTCGCCTGCATGACGGCGAAATGCCTGCCGAAGAAGACCGGGCGCGTCGACTTCGGCATCGCCACGGTCCAGTATCAGCAACGCGGAACCTCGACCCCCGCGTCGGCGACGATCGACTGGCAGCCGCTGCGCGTCGCGGGACGGATCGCACCTGGACGGCTCTGGCAGGGCCTGCTCCGCGCTGAGTACCGCGATCTTCCGTCGGCGACCTATCGCGTCGGCCCGGGGTGGGTCGAGCTCCTCGCCCTCGTGCTCGGCGCGCTGTTCGCGATCGGCGCCCTCGTCCTCATCCTCCGGCTGCTCCCGCTGGAGCGCCTGGCTACACGGCTCTGGGGCGTGATCGATCGCCGAAGCGCGCTCGAGCGCGCGCTGGCCCTCGTCCGGGAGGCGTCCAGGTCCGGGCGGAGCGAAGACGGCCGGAAGGCCCTCGAGCGGCTCTCGGTTGAGCTGCGGCGCACGAGCAACCCGGACCTCGCGCAGGACGCGAGCCGGATTGCGTGGTCGCAACGTGCTCCCGCCGAGCCCGTCGTCAGCCCGCTGTCCAATGAGGTCGAGCGTGTGATCTCGGAGGGAACGTGAGACTGCGGAACCGGCAGGCGATTCCGCTCGTGGACGCGCTCCGCTTGAACGACCCTGCGCGGAGAACGACGATCGTGCGTGTGGTGCTCGCGGCGGCACTCGTGGCCGTCGTCGCGGCAGCGGCGTTGCTCGCCTACCGGGTGGGGTCGAACGACGCGGCGCTCGCAAAGGGCGCCAACAGCGGTGTCGTCGTGCTCGACCTCTCGGCGAGCATTGGCCGGCCCGATCGCCGCTCGGTCGATCCGCTCGACTACCTGGCCGACTCCGGACAGGACTTCGGTCTCGTCCTCTTCTCCGGGATCCCGTACGAGGCCGTCCCGCCCGGAACGAGCTCTGCCGAGCTCCGCCCGATCATTCGTGCCATCTCGCCGTTCCCCAACGTCTGCCTCAAGCAGCGGGGCGTCCCCTGCGCGCCGGGCACGCGCGAGATTCCAGCCGACTCCAAGGAAGCGGCCCTCATCCGGCGCAAGTCGGTCACCCCGTGGGACCGGAGCTACCGAGGCGGGACCGTGATCTCGCTCGCGCTCAAGATGGCGCGCGAGATCCTCGAGCGCCACAACGCCAAGGCCCGCGGCGTGCTGCTCATCAGCGACCTCGACGACTCGCTCCTCGACATCTCGCTTCTGACCCGCGAGCTGATCACGTACCGGAACGAGAAGATCCCTGTTCGCATCGTCGCGCTCAACCCGTTCGACGACGACCGCGCGTTCTTCGAGCGCCTGGTCGGGCGCGAGAACTTCGTCGACTACACGGACCTCGCTCCGGGGCGGCTGCTCGACGCCCGGGATCGCGCCAAGCGCGCCGGGGTCCCCGAGGGCCTCGCGGGCCTGGGGCTCCTCCTGCTCATGCTGCTCGCGCTGAACGAGCACTTCTGCGGACGCTTGTCCTGGAGGTCCGAGCGATGAGGCAGGCCTGGCCGTACGTCCGAAAGGGTGCGCCGATCGCGGTGCTGCTGATCCTTGCCGTGCTCGCCGCGCTGGTGGCGCGCGACGCCGCGGCGATCCGAAACGGCATGAAACGAGACGACCTGGCCTTCCAGGCTCAGCCGGCGAGCGCACAGCTCTGGGACTTCGGCCTGACCCTGCCCTACGCCGCGGACGCGTTCGGGATCAAAGACGACCTGATCTACCGTCGCGCGCTGCAGACGTTCGCGCGCGATCAGAGCGGCGTCAATTCTCGGGCGCCGGCTGCGCGCGCCGAGGCGCAGGCGGTGCTCAGCGATGCCGAGAACTCGGGTCAGCCGGCCTCGCGGCGATCGAGGCTCGCGAACCTGCAGGGCGTCGTCAGCTACGACGAGGCGCTCGCCGACCCGTTCAACCAGTCGGGTGTCATCGGCCAGTCGCTGACGCATCTCGAGCGGGCCGTGAAGATCGATCCCTCGAACGCCGACGCGAAGTACAACCTCGAGTTCCTCATCCGGCTCTTCAACCCGGAGAACCAGGACCTGCGTGTCCAGCAGCGGATCCCAGAGTACGCCGCCGGCCGAAGCTCGCCCGGCGGCAACCCGAACCGCCGCGGCCACGGGTACTAACCCTCGCCGATGCACTTCTCGTTTCTCACCCCGCTCGCCGGTCTCGTCGCCTTCGCGGTCATCCTCCCGCTGGTCGCGTTCTCGCGAACCGAGCACCGTGTCGAGCGGGCGCGATCGCTCCTAGGGCTCGCCTCGCCACCCAGCACGACGCGGATCACGATCGCCGCCCTCGTCGCGATCGCGGCGCTCGTCGGCGTCGGTGCGGCGCAGCCCGTGCTCGAGGAGCGGATCGAGCGCCCTGCCCGGACCGACGCGCAGGTTTTCTTCGCCTTCGACACATCGCGGTCGATGCTGGCCTCACAAGGGCCCAGCAAGCCGAACCGATTCGACCGGGCACGGGCCGCAGCGCTGAAGATGCGTGCGGACCTGGGTGATGCGCCCGTCGGCGTCGCGTCGTTCACCGATCGCGTGCTGCCGCATCTGTTCCCGAGCACGAACCAGAAGTCGTTCGAGGGCGTTCTCCAGTACTCGATCGGCATTGAGCGCCCCCCATCCGACTCGCTGAGCAACAAGGTCGCCACGAGCCTGGGCACGACAGAGGCCTTTGCATCCGGAAACTACTTCCAAGGGCCCGGACGCCGCCTGCTCGTGATCTTCAGCGACGCCGAGACCCACAACATCGGCGGCCCGGCGCTGAAGCAGGCGTTCGCCGAGGACCGCATCAAGGTCATCCTCGTGCGGTTCTGGGCCGACGGCGAGCGGATCTATCGGCCGGACGGCGTCGTCGAAGGTCGCTATTTGCCCGATCCGGGTAGCGCCAAGTCGGCCCGTGACTTCGCCAGCGCAGTCGGCGGCCAGGAGTTCGATGAGGATCAGATCGGATCTGCAACCGCCGCGGCCAAA
>DASSCT010000102.1:0-3457 GCA_035697545.1 Gaiellaceae bacterium
GACGCCGGCGCGCGCCGCCCCGTCCGTCGCGTCGACCCGAAACGTCACGTCCCCGTGCCTGGCACCGAGCCGTGGCCCCGGCGGACGGTTCGTGGAAGCCGAGCCCACCTCATTTTCGACGTGGTCGCCGCGGCCGTTCGATTTGCGCATTGAGAGGGTTCGCAATCCCCGACTCGGTGTGACCAGCCGTCCCCGGCGGCCCGGTCCGCGTGCCTGGCACCCGGGGGTGTCTCGGCCGTACGAAGACGGCAACGCCGGAGCAGTACCAACCGGACGCTCACCGAATGAGCATGGCATCGCCGAACGAGTAGAAGCGGTAGCGCTCGGCGATCGCGATCTCGTACAGCCGCCGCGTCTCATCGACGCCGGCGAACGCCATCACGAGGGCGAGGAGCGTCGACCGCGGCAAGTGGAAGTTGGTGAGCAGCGAGTCGACGCGCTTGAACTCGTAGCCGGGCGTGATGAACAGGCCGGTCCGACCTTGTAACAACTTGTTACTTGGACGGCTCGAAGCGCCTCGACCCGCTCGGAGCAGCGGCTGGGAAGGGTCCAGGGAAGCTTGTAACAAGTTGTTACTTGTCAGCGTTTCGAGCACCCGGACCGTCGTGGTGCCGACGGCGAGCACTCGCTCCGCCGCGCGGATCCGCTCCCACTCGCCCGGCTCGACCGAGTAGCGCTCCGTGTGGATCTCGTGCTCTTCGAGCGTGTCCGTCTCGATCGGGCGGAACGTGTCGAGCCCGACGTGCAGCGTCACGCGCGCGACATCGAGCCGACCGAGGAGCACCGGCGTGAAGTGCAGCCCGGCCGTCGGTGCCGCTGCCGAGCCTTCCTCGCGCGCGAACACCGTCTGGTAGCGCTCCGGATCGGCGAGCGGCTCGATGATGTATGGCGGGAGCGGCGTCTCCCCAGCCGGCGCGCCCTCGAGTCGCAGCCGCCACCGCCCGTCGCCGAGCGGCTCGAGCAGCTCGACCGGCCCGAGCCGCTGGCCAGCCCGCAGCCTCCGGGACGGCCGCGCCAGACCCTCCCACACACCGTCCGGGCCGACCGGCTCGAGGAGGAGCACCTCGGCCTCGCCGCCGCCCGGCCGCTCCAGGCGTAACCGCGCCGGGATCACCCGCGTCTCGTTGACGACGACGAGCTCACCGTCCAGCTCCGCGGGGAGCTCTGAGAACCGCCGGTGGCGAACGTCTCCGGTCGCTCGTTCGTAGACCAGCAGCCGGGAATCGTCTCGCCGCTCCGGCGGCGACTGCGCGATCAGCTCGGACGGGAGCTCGTACTCGAGCTCGGCGGTATCCATCCGGGGCCCACGGTACCCTCGTCGCATGGACTACAGCGCCGTCGAGCGCGCCAGGGAGCGGCTGGAGGCCGCCGCCAAGTCGAGGACGCAGCCGGGAGACATCGACGCGGCGCTCGAGCGAGCCCGGGCCCAGATCGAAGAGCTGGCCGAACTGGCAGCGCAGCTCGAGGCCTCACTGCCGGGCAAGATTGGCGACGCGGTGCAGGAAGGGCTCAAAGCCGAGGCGCTGCCCGTCGCCCGCCAGCTCGCAGAGGTCCGTGGTTTCGCCAACCAGACGATCCGCCGGCTCGAACGGATGGAGGGCGACAATCTGGCCGAGCGCCATGCGCGGGTCGACGACCTCGCCCTGCTCGTCGACCTGATCACCTCCGGATGGCAAAGCGTCGATGACCGCCTGGCACGGCTGGAGCGGGGTCTCACGGAGAAGGGCGGCGCCAGCGTCCACCGGATCGAGGACGCGCAGGACCGCCGTTCCTCGAACGGCTGAGCCCTTTCCTCAGACGCGAGGGCTGACCGGCAGGACGAGCTCGAAGCGCGTCCCGTGGCCAGGCTCCGTCTGGAGCTCGATCCGGCCGCCGTGCGCCGTCGCCAGCTCTCGGGCGATCGCGAGGCCGAGGCCAGTGCCACCGCCGTCGCGCGACCAGAAGGGGCGGAAGATCCGATCGACCTCGTCCGCGGCAATGCCCGGGCCCGAGTCCTGCACGGCGACAGACACGAGCCCGTTTTGCTGGTCGAGCGCCAGCTCGACGCGGCCCCCGTCCGGCGTCCAGCGGAAGGCATTGGAGAGCAGGTTCGAGATGATCTGCAACACGCGATCGCCGTCCGCCACGATGACCGGGTGCGCGCTGATCGCACTCTCGTAGTCGATGTCGCGCCGCCGGGCCTCCTCCGAGAACGCCGCGTAGGCGCGCTCCAGCAGCCGCGCCATGTCGACCTCTTCCTGGCGCAGCGTGAAGCGCCGGGTGTCGAGCTTGGCAAGGTCGAGGACGTCCCCGACGAGCCGCTCCAGCCTGCCGGCCTCGGCCGCGATTACTGCGAGCGACTCGCTGCGCGAGGCCTCGTCCTGCGCGACGCCTTCGCGGAGCGCCTCGACGTGCCCGCGAATCGCGGTCAAAGGCGTGCGCAGCTCGTGCGAGACGGTCATCAGGAAGTTGCGCTCGAGCTCCTCCGCTTCCTGGAGCCGTTCGGCCATCTGGCCGAAGCGCGCGGACAAGAGGCCGATCTCGTCGTGACCGCGCACCGGCGGGAGCTTGACGTCGTAGTGGCCCTCGGCGATCTCGTCCGCGGCCTCGGTCAGGGCCAGCACCGGCTCGGTGATGCGACGCGACAGGTACCAGGCCAGGGCCCCGGCGACGAGGATGCCGACGATCCCCGCGAGTGCCAGTCGCTCGACCAGCGTGACCCACCGGTCGCGCAGCTCGGCCTTGGGCTTGGCGACGATCAGAGCCCCGAAGTACGACTCGCCACGACCCAGCTGCAGCGGCGACGAGACCGCGAGATACTCGTGGTCCGCGTCGGGCGGCGTGAACTCGAACGTTCGGACCCGTCCATCCTTGTAAGGAACCGGGTTCTGTGGCAGCGCGCGAAGACCCGAGGGCTGCCCGTAGAAGACCCTCGACCCGGCCCAGTAGAGCTGGCTTCCGCTCGCCTGCTCGAGCCGGCGGGTCGCAAGCGGGATGACCTTCGACCCTTCCGGAGCCTCGACGACCTTGCGCGCCTGCTCGGCGTAGAGACTGGTCAGCCCTTGCGCCTCACGGCGCAGCTCGGCCAGCATGCGATCCTGGGTGTAGTCCTGGAAGAGGCCGACCGAGATGATCGTCGAGACGAGCCCGGCCAGCGCGGCGCCCGCGAGGAAGAGGGCCGGCAGCCGAAAGCGCAGCGACCTGAACATGTTGGGCCCTAGTGCCTCTTCAGGTAGTGCTGCCCCCCTTCTGGGTCGCGAGCACCAAGCCAGAGGCCGCACTCGGACGAGCCAAGGTCTGAAGACCTTGGTGAGGAGGAGGGTGGTCTCTGGCGCAGCGTGATCGCGACCCAGAAGCGGGCGTGTATTGCCTGGAGAGGCACTTATGCGCTGACCGTGTTCTTGGAGGCGTCCTTGGCGGGAGAGGCCTTGTAGCCGACGCCCCACACGGTCACGATCGGGGACGCGTCGCCGAGCTT
>DASSCT010000103.1:0-15923 GCA_035697545.1 Gaiellaceae bacterium
CGAGATCGGCGAGCACCGAGGTCCGCCGCCACTCCTCCCGCGACTCGATGTCGGAGAGATGCACCTCGACGATCGGCCCGCGCGCGACCTCCAGAGCGTCGTGGATCGCATAGCTGTAGTGCGTCCAGGCGCCCGGGTTCACCACCAGCCCGTCTGCAGAGTCGCCGAGCTCCTGGCACCAGTCCACGTACTCGCCCTCGCTGTTCGTCTGCCGGCACACGACGTCGCAGCCCAGCTCCTCCCCCCAGGCGCGGATCTGCTCCTCGAGTTGTGGAAGCGAAAGACCGCCGTACAGGGCCGGATCGCGCCGCTCCAGCAGGTTGAGGTTCACGCCGTTGAGCACGCCAACGAGCATCAGCCTGCGATCAGCTCGTCGAGGGCGGCGCGGACCTCGCGGGGCTCGCCCTCGCGGACGACCGGCTTGCCGAGCTCCTCGAGCAGCACGAGGCGGATTTTGCCCTCACGCGCCTTCTTGTCGCGCTGGAGCGCGGCCCACGCGCGCTCGCGGTCGACGCGCACCGGCTGCACCTCCAGGACGTCGGGGATCTCGAGGCCCGAGAGCCGCAAGGCGGCGGTCAAACCCGAAGCGACGGCCTCGCCGTGCGCGAGCCGGTAGTCCGAGGCGGCCTCGAGTGCATGCCCGAAGGTGTGACCGAGATTGAGAATCTCGCGACGGCCTTTCTGCTCGAACGGATCGGTCAGGCAGACGCCGGCTTTGAAGGCGGCGCAGGCGCGGATCATCTCCTCCTCGGGCAGCTCCCACAGCGGCCGTCCAGCGAGCAGCCCGGTCTTGATCACTTCGGCCATCCCGTTCCGGCGCTCGGCCTCGGGAAGCGTGGCGAGCAGCGCCGGGTCGATCAGCACCCGATCCGGATAATGGAACGCGCCGACGAGGTTCTTGCCCTCCGGCAGGTCGACCGCCGTCTTGCCTCCGATTGCCGCGTCGACCTGGCCGACGAGGGTCGTCGGAATCGCAATCCAGCGGATCCCGCGCATGTAGGTCGCAGCGACGAAGCCGGCGATGTCGGTGGTCGTTCCTCCGCCGTAGGCTGCGATCGTCGCGTCGCGGCCGACTTTGAGCTCCCGCCAGAGCCGCCCAGCCTCCGCGATGGTCTTCCCCTCGGCGGTGTAGGTGTCGCCAAGCCGGATCGGATGGAGCTCCAGTGCTCGGGGATCGGCGATCAGCGCATCGGCTTCAGGCCGCCCACCGAGCTCGATCCCGAGCGCGGCGAGCAAGACGCCCTCCGCATCCTCGGCGACCGCATCCGCGACGGCTCGATAGTCGCGCCGCGCGTAGAGCGCGCGAAAGCTCGCTTCGTCCTGGGCCAGGGGTCGGTCGCTTTCACGGCTTCGCTCCCACGCCGTCTCGACGTCCACGTCGAGCAGGACGGTCAGCGCGCGCTCGGATCGCGCCGCCTCGAACGCCCCGCCGCCGAGCGCGATCACCGACGGCGAGCGGGCGAGCATCTCGGCGGCGACGGCGGTCTCCAGCCGCCGGAACTCCTCCTCGCCCCGCTCGAACAGCTTCGGGATCGGCCCGTGGCGGCGCTCGATCTCCGCGTCGAGGTCGATGAACGGCCTGCCGGTGAGCACGGCGACCTGCTTGCCGACAGTCGACTTCCCCGCGCCCATGAACCCGATGAGCGCGATATGACGGTCTACTGCGGTTGCCACGGGATCCGCTCGAGGTAGGCACGGTGAGCGGCCACGAAGTCGTCTACCGAATCGCCCCCGAACTTCTCCCGGGCGGCGCGGGCGAGCTCGAAGGCAACGGACGCCTCCGCGACGACGGAGAGCGCCTCGACCGCAGCGGTGTCGCTTCGCTCGACAAGCGCCTCCCCGGGCTCGCCGCTCTCGATGTCGACCGAGCGAAGAGGTCGCATGAGCGTCGGAAGGGGCTTCATCGCGGCGCGGACGGCGATCTCCTCCCCGTTCGAGACGCCGCCCTCGATCCCGCCGGCCCGGTTCGTCTCCCGTCGGAACCCCGGAAGGATCTCGTCGTGCGCCTGCGAGCCGCGAAGGCTCGCCAGCGAAAAGCCCTCGCCGATCTCCGCCCCCTTGACGGCTTGGATCCCCATCAGCGCCGCCGCCAGCCGGGCATCGAGCCGCTGCTCCTTGGTCGCGTACGAGCCCAGCCCCGGCGGGACTCCGCGGGCCCGCACCTCCACCACGCCGCCCACGGTGTCCCGCTCGGCGCGGGCCTCGTCGACGTCGCCCATCTCCACGACGGATCCCGCCACCGCAACACCGATCTCGGCCAGGAGCGCCTTGGCGACGGCGCCGGCCGCAACCGTAATCGCCGTTTGTCGCGCGCTTGCCCGTTCCAGCGTGTCCCTGACATCCGAGTGGCCGTACTTGAGCGTGCCGGCGAGGTCGGCATGTCCGGGACGAGGGAGCGTGACCGGCTTCGTGCCCTTGCCTTTAGGCTCGCCCTCTGGCGGCCACGGGTCCATTCCCCACGTCCAGTTCTTGTGATCGCGGTTCTGGACCACCATGGCCAGAGGCGTGCCGAGCGTCCGTCCATGTCGGAGCCCGGCCAGGACCTCCACCCGGTCTTGCTCGATCTGCTGGCGCGGGCTGCGCCCGTAGCCCTGCTGGCGGCGCGCGAGGTCGGCGTCGATCGCGTCGCGGTCCAGGACAAGGCCGGCGGGCAGCCCCGTCAGAATCCCAACGAGCGCCGGCCCGTGAGATTCGCCTGCGGTCGTCAGCTTCACGCGGGCAAGCCTACGGCGCGCCGCATGACCTCGACCGGAGCGGGCACGCCCGTCCAGAGCTCGAACGAGGCAGCACCCTGGGCAACGAGGACTTCAAGCCCGTCGAGGACCCGCGCGCCGGCCCGCCGAGCGGTGTCCGCCGTGGCCGAGCCCGGGTAGGGCAGATCGACGAGCGTCTGCCCTGCGCGAAGCTCGACGAGCACCTCGTCCCGCACCGGCGTCGCGTTGATCACCAGGTCGCACTCCGCCACGTCCGGGGGCCACTCACCCCGTCGCGAGAAGACCCGCGCGCCGGGGAGCGCCTGCTTGAAGGCCGCCGCGGCCCCACCCTCGCCGATGATCGCCGACCGCTCGAGCTCGATCCCTTCCAGGATCGCCGCATCGGTGGAGTACGCCTCGACCTCGCCGTGGCGCACGACGAGCGTGTTGACCGACGGATGCTCCGAGCCGAGCAAGCGGGCGACCTCGAGCTTGTAGGGCGCCGTGACGTTCGCGCCCGTCTCGAGCCCGCGAACGACGCCTTCAAGGTTTTCCGGCGCCACGTCGAGCGCCTCGTAGGTCCAGTCCAGCCCGCGCGCCGCGAATGCCGCGTTCTGCATCTGCGGAGAGAGCGAGTGAGCGACCGGCGAGCCGATCAGCACGACCCGCGGCATCAGTACCCGTGGGCGTTCTTGTAGTTGTCGAACTCGCGCTGGGACGCCGTGAAGAAGTGGTGCTTCTTGTCGGGCTTGCGAACGAAGAAGAGGTAGTCGACCTTGGCGGGACGCGCAGCGGCTTGGATCGACGCCAGGCCAGGGTTGGCGATCGGCGTCGGCGGCAGGCCCGCATGGATCCGCGTGTTGTACGGCGTCGGATCATGGAGCTGCGACTCGCGCAGCGACTCCGTCGCCGGGACGCCGAGCCCGTACCGGATCGTCGCGTCGATCCCCAGCGTCATGCCCGCCTTCAGCCGGTTGTAGATGACCGCGGCGACAAGCGGCCGCTCCGCAGCCACCGCGACCTCCTTCTCGATCAACGACGCGATGATCAGCACGTCGTACGGCGTCAGGTTCTTGCTGCGGGCATAGCGCAGGTTGACGCGCGCCCAGTTCTTGCGGAACGCCGCCAGCTGGTCGTTCACGAGCTGCCGCGTCGTCGTGCGTTTCGTGAACTCGTACGTCGCGGGAAACAGGAATCCCTCGAGGTTGGGCGGTCGCCCCTGCCGCAGGAAGGCACGCGGCACCTTCGAGGAGCCTTCCGTCAGCGCCAGGTAGCGCTGCGGGGAGAGCCGAGGACGGACGTTGCGCTTCTGCCGAGCGATCTGGTTCACCTCGCCGATCCTCTTGGCCATGTCTGCACGCGTAAAGCCTTCCGGGAAGATGATGCGCAGCGGCTTCGGAGGTGGAGGCGCCGCAGCCGGCTGGGGGGCAGCCTCCTCGCCACGGCCCCAGAGTGCCCACGCCGATCCGGCGAGTAGGCCCACCAGGGCGAGGAGGAACCCGAGGGCAACCATGCGCCGGACGAGCAGCCGCCGGCGCGAGGGCTTCGCTCGGTGACGGCGCGCGGGCCGGGTCAGTGTCGTCGGCTCTTCGACCATTCCAGGTAGCTCGTCAGCAGGTGTGCCGCCGCCCGGGCGTCCTCGCCGGCGCCGGGCCCCGCAAGGGTCGTAGTAAAGCGTTCGTCGAAGCGGTCGACCGGCACCTCGAGCGCCGCTGCCAGCGCCTGGGCGAACCGCTCCGTCTCTTCTGCCTGCTCACCTCGTTCCCCGCGGAGGGTGAGCGGCAAACCGACGACCACTCGGTCGACCGCCTCGGAGCGCACTAGCTCGGCGAGCTCGCGGAGGCCGTCCTCGCTGCCTGCACGCTCGATCACGCCCAGTGGGCGGGCGAGCGTCCCGGTCGGGTCCGAGACGGCGACGCCGGTTCGAGCGGCCCCGTAGTCGAGCGCCAGCACCTTCACCGCAGAGCCGATGCGATCTCGCTCTTCGCCACCTCGAAGGCTTCGCTCAAACCCTCCGGATTCTTGCCTCCGGCTTCGGCGAGGTCCGGGCGTCCGCCGCCGCCGCCCGCAATCTTCTTCGCAGCCTCGCGCGCGACGGATACGGCGTCGACGCCGCGCTCGACGAGGCTCGGGTCGACGTTCACGACCAGATAGGCACGGCCGTCGTCCACCGACCCGAGCAGCACCACCGACGCCTTCTTCGACTGGCGGATCTGGTCGGACAGGTCCTTGAGCGCCGAGCCCTTCACGGCCGTGACCTCGGCAACGACGATCCCGTTGGCCTCGTCCCTGTAGATGACCTCGGTCTCGGCGGCGCGTGCCGCGGGCTTGGCCGCACCGCGCCGCAGCTCCAGCACTTCTCCGCGGAGCTCCTCCGCTTCTTCGGCCCGGGCGTGCAGCAACGCCCAGGCCTCGCCGGCGGTGACCGCCTCGATGCGCCGCGCGCCGGAGCCGACCGAGCTCTCGGAGAGGATCACGAACGGCCCGATCTCTGCCGTCCACCGGACATGCGTACCGCCGCAGAGCTCGCGCGAGTACTCGTCGACCTCGACGACCCGGACCTCGTCGCCGTATTTCTCGCCGAACAGCATCATCGCGCCGAGCTGCCGCGCCTCCTCGATCGGCGTAACGAACGCCCGCACCGGGTGGTTCTGGAACACCTTCTCGTTCACGGCGTGCTCGACCCGCTTACGCTCCTCCTCCGTCAGCGCCTTCGGATGCGTGAAGTCGAAGCGCAGCTTGTCCGGCCGGACCGCCGAGCCGGCCTGCCTGACGTGATCGCCGAGGATGTCCCGAAGCGCCTGGTGGAGGAGATGCGTGGCGGTGTGGTTCGCCATCGTCGGGAAGCGCACCGACCACGGAACGACGGCGCGCACCCGGTTGCTCTCGCGGAACCCCTCGCCCTTGAAGTGCAGGACCTGGTCGTCGCCGACGCGAATCGCGCGGAGCAACCCGGCGCGTGCGCCGGTCTCCTCGTGGTCGATGAATCCGACGTCCGAGACCTGGCCGCCGCCCTCCGGGTAGAACGGAGAGCGTTCGAGCTTGGCCTGGAACGTGCCGTCGCCGAGATCCGCGTAGGCGACGATCGCCGTCAGGACCTCCGTCTGCTCGTAGCCGACGAACTCCGTCGGCCGCGTCTCGTCGACACGGATCGCGATCGTCTCCGCGGCCACGCCGCGGCGGGAGCGGGCGCGCTGCTCGGCCATCAGGCGCGTGAACTCCTCCTCGTCGACGGCGAGGCCGCGCTCCTCCGCCAGCTCGCGGGTCAGCTCGAGCGGAAAGCCATACGTGTCGTGGAGACGGAACGCGTCGTCGCCGGAGATGCGGTCGCCCGCGGCGATCTCCTCGAAGAGGCGCATGCCGCGCTCGAGCGTCTCGGAGAACCGCTCCTCCTCCTCTTTCAGCGTCTCCCGGACCCGTTCACGGTTCTCGTCGAGCTCGGGGTACCACCGGGACATCTGGTCGGCGACGACGTCGGAGATCCGCCACAGGTTGGCGAGCCCGATTACCCGCGCCTGCTGGACGGCTCGCCTGATCACACGCCGCAGGACGTAGCCCCGTCCCTCGTTCGACGGCAGGACGCCATCGGCGACGAGGAAGGTCATTCCGCGGCCGTGGTCGGCGATGATCCGGTGCGCCTTCGTCGCCTTCTCGGAGCTCTGCCAGCCGACACCGCTCTCGGCCTCGATCCAGTCCATGATCGCCTGGTAGCCGTCGGTCTCGTAGACGGAGATCACGTCCTGCTGGATCGCCGCCGTGCGCTCGAGCCCCAGGCCCGTGTCGATGACCGGCTTCGGGAGCGGCGTGAGGGTGCCGTCGGCCGCCAGGTCGAACTCCATGAACACGAGGTTCCAGAACTCGAGATAGCGCTCGCAGGGGCAACCCGGCCCACACGTCGGCCGGCCGCACGACAGCGCCTCGCCGCGATCGAAGTACATCTCCGAGCACGGCCCGCAGGGCCCTGTCTCCCCCGCCTGCCAGAAGTTCTCCGTCCGTGGCAGGCCGACGATCCGCTCGCGTAAGAGGCCGACCTTCTCCCAGGCGGCGATCGCGACCTCGTCTTCTCCAAGGCCGAGCTCCGGATCGCCGGCGAAGACGCTCACCCAGAGGCGGTCTCGATCGATCTTCAGGTGGTCGAACATGAATTCCCAGGCGAGCTCGACTGCGCCGTCCTTGAAGTACTCGCCGATCGAGAAGTTGCCCATCATCTCGAAGAACGAGAGGTGGTAGCCGTCGAGGCCGACCTCGTCGATGTCTGTCGTCCGGAAGGACTTCTGGTGGGTGGTGAGCAGCGTCGCGGGCGGCTCCTTCTGACCGAGGAAGTACGGCTTCAGCGGCTGCATGCCCGCGCTGATCAGCAGCGTCGAAGTGTCCTCGGGCGGCGGAATCAGCGGCGCCGAGGGCAGCCGCTGGTGGCCCTTCGACTCGAAGAACTGGAGGAAGCCTTCACGAAGCTCCGAAGTGGTACGCATAACGCTCCGATTCTAGGCTTAGGCTCTCCGGATGCTTCGCGGCCTCGCGAGCGCGGCGCTCGTCGTTGTCGGTGCGCTGAGCCTCCCCGCCGTTGCGCGCGCGCAGGCCGAGGAGGAGCTCGCCCAGCGCTACGCACCCGTTGTTCGGCTGGTCGAGCAGAAGGAGGAGTGCGGGCCCGGCGAGCCCTACGAGCCGATCGACATCGACGCGATTCTCGGCCAGGACACCGTCTCCTTGCGTGGGCCGTGGACGGAGAACGACCTCGTCAAGATCGCGCCGACCGGGGCCGACCTCGGGAAAGGCCTCTTCGAGTACAACCTCGACTTCCCGGGTGACGCGCTCAACCCAGGTTGCGACTACGAACGGTGGGCGAGACGGATCACCGAGGGCAAGCAACCGGCGGTCTATGCCCACGTCGCAACCGAGCCGGCATATCCGGACCGGCTCGCGCTCCAGTACTGGATCTTCTATCCGTTCAACAACTGGAACAACAACCACGAGGGCGACTGGGAGATGGTCCAGCTCGTCTTCGCCGCCGCGAGCCCCGACGAGGCTCTCGGCAAGCAGCCGCTCGAGATCGGATACAGCCAGCACGAGGGCGCCGAGAAGTCCGCCTGGGAAGACGACAAGCTCGAGCGCGTCGACGGCACCCATCCGGTGGTGTATCCGGCGGCCGGCTCGCACGCCAACTTCTACGACGACGCGCTCTATATCGGCCGCTCCGCGGACGAGGGAGTCGGCTGCGACGACACCACGGGCCCGAGCCGCGACCTGCGCCCGGTCGTCCACACGATTCCGAGCGATCCGGCGGCAGCCAGGAACGCGTTCCCGTGGATCGCCTACGAAGGACGCTGGGGTGAGCGGCGACGCGCGTTCCTGAACGGCCCCACCGGGCCGAACCTGAAGTCGCAATGGACGGAGCCCATCACCTGGTCGGAGGACTGGCGGGATCGCAGCGTCGCGGTTCCCGCGGGCGGCGCGCTGGGGACGGGCGCGACCGACTTCTTCTGCGACGCCGTCGCCACGGGCTCCAACGTCGTCCTCCGGCTCGAGGACAACCCCGGTTGGGTGATCGCCGCGCTCACCGCGCTCGTGCTGCTCCTCATCGCGGCGGTCAGGCGCACGACGTGGCGCCCGACGACGCCGCTCGCCGTCGCACGCCGGCGCTCGTGGGGGCAGACGCTGACGGCTGCCGGGCGGATGTATGCGTCGCGGCCGCTCCTCTTCCTGGGCATCGGGTTAGTGACGATCCCGATTGCCCTCGTCGTCACGCTGCTGCAGGCGCTCCTCTTCAGCGCGACGACGATCGCAGGCATCTCGCCCGACGCGGAGAGCGGCGGCATCCGGGTGGGGCTCGCCGTCGCCATCGGGACCGTCCTGACGCTCCTCGGTCTCGCACTCGTGCAGGCGGCAACTTCCCGCGCAATCGCCGAGATCGACGGCGGACGAGAGATCGGCGTCGTTAGCTCCTACCGGCTCTCGCTGGACAGCATCCGCCCGCTGCTGGGCGCCCTCGCCGTCGCCGTCGGCGTGGTCACCCTCCTCAGCCTCTCGATCTTCCTGATCCCGATCGCCGTGTGGCTGGTCGTCCGATGGGCGCTGATGGTGCCCGTCGCCGAGCTCGAGGACCGTCACTCGTGGAGCAGCGTGCTCCGCCGCAGCGGTTCGCTGGTCCGACACCAGTGGTTCAAGGTGGGCACGCTCGTTGTGGCGGCCGCGGCGCTAGCGATCGTCGCCGGGCCGCTGCTGGGGGCGCTGCTCCTCTTTATCCCGGGAACGCCGGTCGCGCTCGTCAACATCATCGCCGGGCTCATCTACGCCGTCGCGATGCCCTTCGTCGGGCTGACGACGACGTACGTCTACTACGACACGCTGGTTCGCGAGCGGTTGGCGCCCGCCACCGCGGCCCCCGCCCGGCTTCCGGCCGAGCTCTAGCTAGGCAACCTCGGGCTCCTCGGCGATCTCCTCGCGGATCTTCTCCAGCGAGCGCCGGATAAGCCGCGAGACGTGCATCTGCGAGATGCCGACCTGCTCGGCGATCTGCGACTGGGTCAGTCCGCGAAAGAAGCGCAGATGCAAGATCCGCCGCTCCCGCTCGTCGAGCACCTTGAACCCGGGCGCCAGGACCGCCCTATCCTCGGAGACCTCGTACTCGTGCTCCTCGCTGCCGAGCGACTCGAGCGGGTCGAGCTCGCCGTCCTCGTCTGAGCCGCCGCCGGACGACAGGGACACGGAGCTGTAGGCTCGGCCGCTCTCGAGCGCCTCTAGGACGGCTTCCTCCTCGACGCCGGCGGCTTCGGCCAGCTCGGGGATCGTGGGTGAGCGTCCGAATTGGACCGTCAGCTGCTCCATGAGCTTGGAGACCTGCACGTTCAGCTCCTGGAGCCCGCGCGGCACGCGCACCGACCAGCCCTTGTCGCGGAAGTGCCGCTTGATCTCTCCGATGATGTTCGGCGTGGCGTAGGTCGTGAGCTCGACGCCGCGCTCGAGGTCGAAGCGGTCGATCGCCTTGATCAGTCCGATGGCGCCGATCTGGACGAGATCGTCCAGCTGCTCGCCGCGATACGCGTAGCGCCTCGCGAGCGAGCGCACGAGTGACATGTAGCGCTCGATCAGCTGCTCGCGCGCCTGGAGGTCGCCGTTCTCGTGGTACCGGCGCAGGAGCAGCTTGTCGTCGGTCGGCGTCATGACTGGACGAAGCGCTTGCTGAGGTCGACCCAGGCGCCGCCGTCGCGGTCGACCACCTCGTAGCGGTCCACGACGGCATCGAGGAGACGTCGAAGGGAGAGCGTCTCCGCCGGCTCACCCTGCAACTCCTCGCGCAGCCCACCGTCGGTGAACGGCCCCACCGAGGCCTGGAGCTCGTCGCCCTGAACGCCGAGGGTGACGGTGACCTCCGGCGGGCCGCCGCGGCGCTCGAGGAGCGCATCGAGGGCGAGCTCGAGATCTTCGAGGTGGTCGACGGTGACGTCGAGCCGCGTCGCCAGCCCGGCGAGCACGAGCCGGGCGATGCTGAAGAACGCACGCTCCCGCGGCATCGTGAGGGTGATCTGGTCGGTCATGGCGGCGGGTCCCATCCTGTACAACTGCCGGACGGCGCTAACCGGTGCGCGCCGAGACTACTCGGCCGGCGCCGACGACGACATCCTGTTCGTACAGCACGGCCGCCTGCCCGGTCGCCACGCCGAACGCCGGCTCGTCGAGGCGAACACGGAAACCCCGGGAGACGGGCTCCACGGATCCCTTCACGGCCGGCGAGCGGTAGCGGAGCTTCACGTCGGCCCGCTCGACGTCCACGAAGAGCCTGCCCGAAGCGCGAACCGTCCGACGCGCGAGCGCCTCGCGCGGGCCGACGACGACCGCATTCCGCTGCGGAAGCGTCTTGAGGGCGTACACGGGCGTTCCCGCCGCGATGCCGAGCCCCTTGCGCTGACCGGGCGTGAACGCCCAGAAACCGTCGTGGTGACCGAGCACGCGGCCATCCTCGTCGACGATCTCCCCGGGGCTCGACTCGACCCCGCGGCGCCGAAGAAACTCGCGATAGTCGTCTCCGCCGAGGAAACACGCCTCCTGGCTCTCGGCGCGGCCGGCGACCTCGAGGCCGGCCCGCGCGGCTTCGGCACGGGTCTCCTCCTTGCTCTGACCGCCGAGCGGGAAGGAGATGCGGTCGAGGACGCGGGGGTCCAGTCGCGCAAGCATGTACGACTGGTCCTTCTCCGAATCTGCGCCGCGCGCCAGGAGTAGTCGGCCCCGGTGGCGGGCGATCCGCGCGTAGTGGCCGGTCACGAGCCGCGCCGCGCCGGCCTCCTTGGCGAATGCAAGGAGACGGCCGAAGCGGAAAAAGCCGTTGCAACTGATGCACGGGTTCGGTGTCTCCCCGCGTTCGTAACCGCGGACGAAGGGCTCGACGATGGCCTTGAGGAAATCTTCGCGGGCATCGAGCGTCACGTGGGGGACTCCAAGTGAGTGGCAGGTGCGGCGGGCGGCCAGAACCGACTCGGGCGAACAGCACGCGCGCTCTGTGTCGGGGCCCTCGGGATCGAGCCAGAGCCGAAGCGTCACGCCTACCGCCTTCGGCCCGGCGCGGAGCAGCGCGACCGCGCTGTCCACCCCGCCGCTCATCGCCACCGCCACCCGCTCGGGGTCACGCGGCGCGCGGAAGATCGGGCCGATGGCATTGGCCAGGGCATCGACCGCGAGTTCGTCTCCTCCGACGGCCGCGGCCTCGAGGAGCGTCAGTCCCTCCAGCGGGCGTTCGAGCCCATCGGCGTCTGCGCTGACGATTCGGCCCCGGTCCACCGTCAGGCGGACGAGGCGCCATTCACCGGCGCGCGAAGAATCTCCAACGACGTCGATCACGAGATCACGGTAGCCCAAAGAAATCGCAACCCCGGCGGAAGCCGGGGCTGCGAGTAATCCACCCTGCCGATGAAGCCCCACGCATTGCGAACCTGGCATTGCCAGGTGGGTGCCGAGCCGTCGCGGCCTGGGGCCGTTCCGGACCCGTGCTCCCTTTGCGTGTGTGTTGGTTCACGTTAGTACGCGAGGCCACGCACAGGGTCGAGCCCTCGGAGCTTACTTGCGCTCTAGGGCTCGGCGAAGCGCCAGCGGACCGTCGTCGGCCCCTGGACGCCGAGCTTGCGGGCAAGTGACTCCGTCAGGCCGAACTGCACCGAGGCGCTCGTCGGCCCTCGGGAGACGACCTGGGTCAGGATCACCGTGTCTCCGTTGCCGATGTAGACCTTCGCGCCGCACACGAGCACCGGATGCGACACGCCGAGCGTCTCCCGCTCGAGGACGTGGCCGCACGCCGTCGGCTGGCCGTACGCGCTGGACGACTCGAGACCGGCTCGAGCCTCGAACCACCCGCCGCCGGGCGCGGGCACTGCCTTCGGGAGGTCGGACGAGGCGCCGGCGTCGTCCAGGCGCGCCGAGACGGCGAGCGAGACGACGACGGCCGTCAACGCTGCCGCGCTGAGGAGAATCAGCCGCTGGGCGAGCGCCGCACTCAAACGCCTTCGCCGCCGACCGCGCGGCGGCGGCGCCAGAACCGGCCGCGGCGCTTGGGCTCGGCCTCGCGGATCTCGGTGACCTCGGCCGGCTTCTCCGGCGGCGGCTCCTCGACCTGCGCTTGCCGGTGGACGATCGGAAAGCGCGGGCCTTCCGCCCAGACCGCCAGCTCGAACAGGCACACGAGCAGCCACCCGAGCGCCATCACGAGGACGATCGTCGTCGCGCTCAGGTCGGCGACGGCCACGCCGATCGCCAGGGCGATCAGAAACGCGACCTCGAGGACGAATCTGCGGCCGATTCCTCCCTGCACCGGGAAGACACGTTAACTGCCGGCCGGGTCGGCGGATCGCAGCTGGAGGCCGAGCTCCGCCAGCTGCTCGTCCGGCACCTCCGTCGGCGCTCCGCTCATCGGGTCCACTCCGGCCTGATTCTTCGGGAACGCGAGCGTGTCCCGAATCACAGCCTCGTCGAGCAGAGCCATCGTCAGCCGGTCGATCCCCGAGGCGATTCCGCCGTGCGGCGGCGCTCCCATAGCAAGCGCGTCGAGCAGGAAGCCGAACTTCGCGCGCTGCTCCTCGGGTGAGATGCCGAGGAAGTCGAACATGCGAGCCTGCAGCTCCGGCTCGTGGATCCTGATCGAGCCGCCGGCCAACTCGATCCCGTTGCCGACGAGGTCGTACGCGACGGCGCTCGCGGCCCCGGGATCGCTGTCGAGGAGCGGGAGACTGTCGTCGGTCGGGCGCGTGAACGGATGGTGCTGTGCCGTCCAGCGCCCCTCCTCCTCGCTCCACTCGAGCAGCGGCATCGGCGTGACCCACAGGAACTCCCACGCGTCCCGGTCGATCAGGTCGAGCTCGCGGCCGAGATGGAGTCGGAGCAGCCCGAGCACCTTGCTCGTGAGCTTCGGCGTATCGGCGACGAAGAGTGCCGTCGTGCCGGGCTCACGGAAGGCCTCGAGCTCGCGCTCGCTCAGGAACTTCGCGATCGGCGAGGAGACCTCGCCGTCCTGCCTGAAGACGATGTAGGCAAGCCCTTTCGCGCCCCACGGCATGGCCATGTCCTCGAGCTTCTGGATCTCGGCGCGCGAGAGCTCGCGCGGAACGCTCAGGTATCGAACCGCCTCGGCGTTCGCGAACACGCCGAACTCCGAGCCACGCGTGATCTCGGTGGCCTCCTGGATCTCGAACCCGAAGCGCAGGTCCGGTTTGTCGGACCCGAAGCGAAGCTCTGTCTCCTGCCACGACATCCGCCGGAACGGCGTCTGGAGCTCGACGCCGATCGTCTCCCGCCAGATCCGCTGGACGATCCGCTCCATCAGTTCGAAGATGTACTCCTGGTCGGGAAAGGCCGTCTCGACGTCCAACTGGGTGAGCTCCTGCAGGCGGTCGGCGCGGAGATCCTCGTCCCGGAAGCAGCGGGCGATCTGGTAGTAGCGCTCGAAGCCGGAGATGACGAGCAGCTGCTTGTAGATCTGCGGTGACTGCGGCAGCGCGAAGAACTTCCCCGGCTGCAGCCGCGTCGGGACGAGGAAGTCGCGGGCGCCCTCCGGTGTCGGCTTGGCCATGATCGGGGTCTCGATGTCGACGAAGCCGGCGCGCTCCATCTCCTCGCGAATGATCGAGACGAGCTGGGCTCGCACGCGGATGTTCCGCTGGAGGCGCTCGCGCCGCAGATCGAGCCAGCGGTACCGGTAGCGCAGCGTTTCGTCGACGTTCTCCTCGTCCAGCTGGAAGGGGAGCGGCGTCGAGCGGGAGATGACCTCGAGCTCGTCGACCTGGACCTCCACCTCGCCGGTCGGCAGCCTGGGATTCACGGCCTCCGGCGCTCGGGCGACGACTTCGCCCTTGGCCTGGAGGACGAACTCGTTGCGGATGTCGTGGGCCGTCGCGGCCGCCTCCGGTGCCCGCTCCGGGTTGATGACGAGCTGGCCCATCCCGGTCTGGTCGCGGAGGTCGACGAAGATCAAGCCCCCGTGGTCGCGGCGGCGTGCGACCCAGCCGGCGAGCGTGACGGTCTCTCCAACGTGCTCCTTTCGTAGCTCACCGGCTCCCCGGTCACGCCAGCTCATGGCTGGAGCTCCTTGGCGAGTTGCTCAGGGTCGGGCGCCTGGCCTGGCTCGACGACCTCCACGTGGCGCGCGCCGAGCCGGCTCGCCTGCGTGTACTGGCCCTTGACCGAGCGGCCTGCGTAGTCCATGTCGGCGCTGATGTCGCGGCGGCGGAGCTCTGCCACGGCTGTTGCGATCGCACGGCGGTCGGCTCCCTCGGCGGCGACGAAGAAGACGTCGATTCCCTCGGGCTCCACCTCGGTGTCACCGAGTGAAAGCAGGAGCCGCTCGATGCCCGCGCCGAAGCCGATCGCCGGGGTCGGCGGACCGCCGATCGCCTCGATCAGGCCGTCGTAGCGGCCGCCGCCGCAAATGGAGTCCTGCGCGCCGATCGCCTCGTCCTTGAACTCGAAGGTCGTGCGCGTGTAGTAATCGAGCCCGCGGACGAGCGTCGGGCGCAGCTCATAGCGAACGCCGAGCGCGTCCAGGAAGCCGCGGACCTGCTCGAAGTGCTCGCGACACGCGTCACAGAGAGCTTCGCCGATCTTGGGCGCCTCGGCGAGAGCGGCCTGAACCCGCTCGCTCTTGACGTCGAAGACGCGGAGCGGCGTCGTCTGGCGTTTCGCGCGGGCCTCGTCATCGAGCTCGGCGTCGTGCTCCTCGAGCCAGGCCTGGAGGCGCTCGACGTAGGCGGGCCGGCAGTTCTCGTCCCCGATCGAGTTCAGCTCGAGGACGTAGTCGCCGATGTCGAGTCGGCGGAGCAGCTCGTCGTAGAACTGGATCAGCTCGGCGTCGACGGCCGGGTCATCCGAGCCGATCGCCTCGACCGAGAGCTGCCAGTGCTCCCGGTAGCGGCCCCGCTGGGGGCGGTCGTAGCGCCACATCGGGCCGAGGGTGTAGAGCTTGACCGGCTGCGGATCCCGGTGCATGCCGTGCTGGAGGTAGGCGCGGCAGATCGGGGCCGTCGCCTCCGGCCGGAGCGTCAGCGAGCGGCCGCCGCGGTCCTCGAACGTGTACATCTCCTTCTGGACGACGTCCGAGCCGCCGCCGGAGGTGCGGATGAAGAGCTCCGTGTCCTCGAACCCTGGCGTCACGATCCTCCGGTAGCCGTAGAGCGCGCACAGGCGCTCCGCCGCTCCGGTCACCCGCTGCCAGAGCGGCTGCTCGGAGGGAAGGATGTCGTGCGTCCCTCGCGGTGCTTCGAACTTCACAGGGGCGCGCGCAGCTCAGCGAGGAAGGGGTTGCGTTCGAGCTCGGCGCCGAGCGTTGTGGGCGGGCCATGGCCCGGATAGACGACGGTCTCCTGCGGAAAGCGGTCGATGAGTGTGCGGATCGACTCGACGAGCGTGTCCCAGTCGCCAAACGGAAGGTCGGTCCGCCCGACGCTCCCGGCGAAGAGGACGTCACCCGAGAAGAGCGCGTCGTCCGTCGCGTACGCGACGTGACCGGGCGAGTGGCCGGGGACGGATACCGTCTCGAACGTCAGGTTTCCAGCCTGGAACGTCTCGTCGGCCTGGAGACGGACACCCGGCTTGTACGGCCGGATCGCTTGGCCGGGATAGAAGGCGTCCGGGTTCTCGAGCACGTCCGCTTCGCGCTCCGGCATGTAGACCGGGGCGCCTGTCGCTTCCGCGAGCGCGGCGATCCCGCCGAGGTGATCCCAGTGGCAGTGCGTGACGAGGATCGCGGCGACGTCG
>DASSCT010000104.1:0-11842 GCA_035697545.1 Gaiellaceae bacterium
GGTCCTCAGCGAGCGCGGTGTCGGCAATGACACGACGGTCGTTCTCTATGGCGACAAGAACAACTGGTTCGCCGCATACGCGTACTGGTACCTGAAGACGTACGGGCACGGTGACGTGCGCATCCTCGACGGCGGCAGGCAGAAGTGGATCGACGAGGGACGCGAGATCACCGCGGACGTCCCTTCTCCGAGCGCGAAGCAGTACAAGGCTTCCGAACGCGACGAGTCGATCCGCGCCTACCGCGACCAGGTGCGGGACTGGCTCGGTGCGAGCGGACGGGCGCTCGTAGACGTCCGCTCGCCCGGCGAGTACGCCGGCGATCTGATCGCTCCTCCCGGCTACGAGCAGGAAGGCGCGCAGCGCGGCGGGCACATTCCGACCGCTGCGTCGATCCCGTGGGCGAGCGCTGTGCAGGACGACGGAACGTTCAAGAGCGCGGAGGAGCTGACCGAGCTCTACGGCGCCAAGGGCGTCACGCCGGACAAGGAGGTCGTCGCCTACTGCCGGATCGGAGAGCGATCCGCGCATACGTGGTTCGTGCTCAGCGAGCTGCTCGGGTACGAGAACGTGCGGAACTACGACGGCTCGTGGACCGAGTGGGGCAACCTGGTCGACGTCCCCATCGAGCGGGGCGCGTAAGCGCGACAGGTCTCCAAGGGGCCTGTTGAGGGACAGTCTCTCGACAGGCCCCTTGCGCCGGCGCTAGGCGCCGGTCGGGACGGGGCCTGCCGCACGGTGTGCCGGCGACAGCGCCGGCGCCCAGGAGCAGAGCGGCGAGACGTCACCATCTCCCCCGTTGAGGCGCCGGAAGCCGAGCGCATGCTCGGCCTGCATCATCTTGTGGATCTGCGTCGTGCCCTCGTAGATGATCGGCGCCCGCGCGTTCCGGAAGTACCGTTCGATGCCGTACTCGGCCGAGTAGCCGTAGGCCCCATGCACCTGGATCGCCAGGTGCGCGGCTCGGAACGCCGATTCCGTCGCATGCCACTTCGCGAGGGACGTCTCGCGCGTGTTGCGCTTCCCCTCGTTCTTCATCCACGCCGCCTGCATGACGAGGAGCTTCGACGTTTCATAGCCGAGAACCATCTCGGCGATCATGTCCTGGACGAACTGGTAGCGCCCGATCGGCTGCCCGAAGGTCTCCCGCTCGCGCGCGTACTCGACTGACCGCTCGAGACAGGCCCGGACGACGCCGCAGGCGCCCGCCGCCACCGTGAACCGGCCCTGGTCGAGCCCGTACATCGCGATCTCGAAGCCCTGGCCCTCCTCGCCGACGAGATTCTCGGCCGGGACCTCGACGTTCTCGAAGAAGAGCTCGCCCGTCGAGCCGGCCCAGATCCCGAGCTTGTTCTCGGTCTCGCGCGTCGAGACACCGGACCACTCGCGCTCGACGACGAACGCCGAGATCCCCTTGTGCTTCGCTCCTGGGTCGGTCTTCGCGAACACGAGCTGGTGATCGGCGACCGTCGCGTACGAGATCCAGTTCTTCTGCCCGTTGAGCACGTAGACGTCGCCTGCGCGCGTCGCGCTGGTGCGCATGGACGCGACATCCGATCCCGCCGCGGGCTCGGTTAGGCCGAAGCAGGCGAGCTTCTCGCCCTGCGCCTGGGGGACGAGGTAGCGCTGCTTCTGCTCCTCGCTGCCGTAACGCAGCAGGGAGAGGGAGTTCAGCCCGACGTGGACGGAGATCAACGTCCTGAACGCCGCCTCGCCGCGCTCGATCTCCTCGCAGGCGAGCGCCTCGGACACGAAATCGAGCCCGGCGCCGCCGTACTCCTCGGGAATCACGATTCCGAGCAGGCCGAGCTCCGCCATCCCTTCGATCACCGACAGGTCCAGCCGGTGCTCGATGTCGTTCTCCACGGCGTTCGGGAGCACGCGCTCGTCCACGAACGACCGGACGGTGTCCTGGATCAAGCGCTGCTCGTCTGTCAGCTCGAAGTCCATCGGCTGGCAGTCTACGGGCGGGATCGCTGGGCTAGATTGGCCAGTGACCAATCAGTCAACCTGGCGAGGCGAGCATGGCAGCGATCGAAGAGAGAGCGGCGACGGGTGTGTCCTTTGCGCCCACCGACGAGCAGCGCGAGCTGAGGCGGCTCGCGCGCGAGTTCGCGGAGAAGGAGATTCGTCCGAAGGCCGCCGAGTACGACGAGAACTCGACCCACCCGGCCGACATCGTGGCCAAGGCGCACGAGGTCGGGCTGATGAATCCGCACATTCCCGAGGAGTACGGCGGCCTGGGGCTGCCCGGCTTCGACGGGATGCTGATCGGCGAGGAGCTCTCGTGGGGCTGCTCCGGGATCGCGGTCTCGATCGTCGCCAACACGCTCGGCTCGGCGCCGGTGATGATCGCCGGGACGGAGGATCAGAAGCAGCAGTGGCTGCCGCCGCTCGTCGAGAAGCCCATTCTCTGCTCGTTCGGGCTCAGCGAGCCGAATGCGGGCTCGGATGTGTCTGGGATCCAGACGACCGCCGTTCGTGACGGGGACGAGTACGTCATCAACGGCTCGAAGATGTTCATCACGAACGCCGGACACGCGGACTGGCTGGTCGTTTTCGCCTCGACGGACAAGAGCAAAGGACACAGGGGTCTTTCGGCCTTCGTCGTCCCGACCGCGCTCGAAGGGGTCACCGTCGAGAAGCACCTGGACAAGATGGGCCAGCGGGCGACGGACACTTCAGCGCTCGCGTTCCAGGACGTGCGAGTCCCGGCCGAGTACCGGCTCGGCGAGGAGGGCGAGGGCTTCAAGATCGCCATGAAGACGCTCGACCTCACGCGGCCGGGCACCGCAGCCGGCGCGGTGGGCGTCGCGCAGGCGGCGTTCGACTACGCCGTCGAATACGCGAAGACGCGTGTCCAGTTCGGCCAGCCGATCGCGATGAACCAAGGCGTGAACTTCCTCGTCGCGGACATGGCGACGGAGATCGAGGCCGCGCGCCTGCTCGTCTGGCAGGCGGCGTGGCTCTTCGACCAGGGCGAGCGAGCCACCCTGCAATCGTCCTACGCCAAGCGCTTCGCTGCCGATACGGCGATGAAGGTGACGACCGACGCCGTCCAGATCTTCGGCGGCTACGGGTATATCAAGGAGTACCCGGTGGAGAAGCTCATGCGCGACGCCAAGCTCTTCCAGATCTACGAGGGCACCTCGCAGATCCAGCGTCTCGTCATCGCCCGAGAAATCTTCCTGCCGCGTGATGAATCCTGATCGTTGTGCCGCGCGACCGAGCCAAGTTACAAGTTGTCACTAGCGGTGTAAGACGCCCGACGAGTCGCTGAGCGGGGACTTTCGATGACAAGCAACAAGTTGTTACATGGCGCTTGAGATCGACCTGAGCGGGCGCGTCGCGCTCGTCTCCGGTGGATCGCGCGGCCTCGGCCGCGCCGACGCGCTGACGCTCGCGCAAGCTGGCGCGGACGTGGTCATCGCCGACATCCAGATCGAGTCGGACGAGTCGCAGGACGCCGAGAGCTACGGCCCGCTGGCTCAGGCCGCGCGCGCCCAGGGTCTCATCCACACGGAGGAGACCGCGCACGAGATCGAGGCGATGGGTCGCCGAGGGCTCGCGCTCAAGTGCGACGTCACCGATCCCGCGCAGGTCGACGCAGTCGTCAGCCGCACCGTCGAAGAGCTGGGCTCGGTGGACATCCTCGTCAACAACGCCGGCACGCTCGACCACGTCGGACAGCTCGAGAACCAGGTGCCGGAGCTCTGGGAGCGCGACCTCCTTGTCAACCTGACCGGCGCCTTCAACTGCTGCCGAGCGGTCTGGCCGCACATGAAGGAACGGGGGTGGGGTCGGATCGTGAACATGGCCTCCGTCGCGGGCACGCTCGGGGGGTTTGGTCAGGCGAGCTACGCAACCACGAAGGCCGGGCTCCTTGGGCTCACCAAGTCACTCGCGCTGGAAGGCGCGCGACACGGGATCACGGTGAACGCGATCGTCCCCGGCATCATCGGAACCGAGGCGTTTCACTTCGGCAATCCGCAGATGAACGAGCGGATGATCAAACGGACAGCGATGCGCAGGCCCGGCGAGCCGCAGGAGATCGCCAACGCCGTCGCCTTCCTCGCCTCCGATCTGGCCGGCTACATCACGGGTGTCGGCCTGAACGTCTCCGGCGGGATCGAGCTCTTCACTTTCTGAGCAGATCGAGACGTTTCGTCGGCCAGGCGCCTCGGTAGACTGAAGCGCTTGTACGCGGAGGCCGATTCTCGGGCGGTGTCGCTCCGCCGACGGCGCGCTGCGCGAAGGCGGCTCGCGTGGCAGTGGTCGCTCCTCGGCCTCGTGACGCTCGCGATCGTGACGCTCGCGCTCGGCCTTGCCTTCGCGGGCTCGCCGAAGACCTTGCCGGAGGGCGCGACGATCTCCGGCGTCTCGGTCGGCGGCCTCTCGAGCAAGGAAGCGATCGCCCTGCTGGAGCGCCGGTACGAGCAGATGAAGACGGTTCCCGTCGCGTTCACCGCAGGGCCCCGGCGCTGGCAGATCCGGCCGAATGACATGGTTCTCGAAGTGGACTGGCGGGCTGCTGTCGAGGCGGCTCGCCGGCAGGGCGACGGCTTCGCTCCGGTCCGCGGGCTGCGCCGCCTCGGCACCCGCTTCTTCGGCACCGAGATCACGCCCCGGGCACGCGTCCCCGAGGGACTGCTCGCACACGAGCTCGACGTCATCGGGGGTCGCGTCAACCGCAAGGAACGGGATGCGGCGATCAAGCTGCGCGGCCTGCAGCCCGAGATCGTCCCAGGTGCGACGGGGCGTACGCTCGACCGTGACGCGGCCGCTCGCGTCATTCTGCGCTCGCTCGTCTCGCTCGACCGGGTCGACAACTCCCTGCCCGTCCGAATCAGCCAGCCGGACGTGAGGGCCTCCGAGCTCAGGGAGTCGCTCGACGAGGTGCGAACGGCCGTCTCGGCTCCTATCCGTCTCGCCGCAGGCCAGACCCACTGGAGGCTGCCGCGGTGGAAGATCGCCCGGATCCTCGACCTGCCCAGCGACGGCGCGACGTCGCTCGCGATCGGCGGGCCCGGCGGAGATGCGTTCTTCAGGCGTTTCCGGAAGCAGGTGGATCGGAAGCCGGCGGACGCTGCCTTCGTCGTGCTCCCGAGTGATCGCGTCCAAGTCCGGCCTGCACTGCCCGGCTTGAAGCTCGACGTGGACGCGGCCAAGCGAAGCATCTTGGCTGCGGCGTTGACAGACACGCCGACCGACCGGGTCGCGCGGCTGCTTGTCGAGCAGGCTCAGCCCGAGCGGTCGACGCGCGAGGCGCGGGCTATGGGCATCACTGGCCGCGTCGCTGGCTACACGACCTACTACGGCGGGGAGCCGAACCGAGTCCACAACGTGCAGCTCGTGGCACGCCTGATCGACAAGGCGCTGATCGCCCCCGGCAAGGTCTTCTCGTTCAACGACACGACCGGCGAGCGCACCGAGGACAAGGGCTTCCTCGAGGCGCCCGTGATCATCAACGGCGAGCTCGAGAACGGGCTCGGAGGCGGCGTCTGCCAGGTCTCGACGACCGTCTTCAACGCCGCGTTCGAGGCCGGCTTGCCGATCGAGTCGCGGACGAATCACGCGCTCTACATCTCGCACTACCCGCAGGGACGCGATGCGACCGTGAACTACCCCGACATCGACCTGAAGTTCCGGAACGACACCGGCAACTGGCTGCTCGTCCGGACGTTCGTCGGGTCCTATGCGCTCACCGTCAAGCTGTACGGAACGCCACAGGGCAGGCGTGTCGAGAGTGAGACCGGGGAGCTGAAGGAGACAGGGCAGCCGGGTCTGAAGCGCGTCCCGGACCCGACCATGTGGGTCAACAGCGAGGTCATCGACGAGGCGGGCCAGCCCTCGCGCTCTACGAGCGTCATCCGCCGCGTCTACTCGAGCGGCGGCAAGCTCCTGTCGCAGACGAGCTGGTCGTCGTGGTACCGCTCCGAGCCGGAGGTCGTCCGCTACGGCACGAAGCCGCGCCCCAAGCCGCCTCCGCCCGAAAAGCCGAAGGCGAAGCAGCCGCAGCCACCACCTCTGCCGACCGAGACCCAGCCGACGCCTCCGCCGCCGCCGTCTCCTCCGCCTCCGCCCGACGAGCCGCCCGCCTGATCCGACTAGGAGACCGGAGGCGCTTCGGCCTCGGCAATGGCTTGGGCAAGCCACGCCGGAACCCGCGTCGGGCGGAACGTGACGGCGTCGACGCAGGCATGGCCTGTCCAGCCGTCCGCGATCGTCTCGCCGTTCCGCTCGATCGCGTACTCGTAGCGGAAGCGGGCACCGCGAACGTCGACGCAGCGGGCGTGAACCAGCAAACGGTCGTCGAAGTACGCCGGGCTCAGGTACCGAACGTGGGTCTCGATCGTCATCGCCTCGACGCCGTCGTCCCGAAGCGACGAGTAACCGCCTCGGAAGCGATCGAGGTAGTCGACCCGCGCGACCTCGAACCAGACGAGATATTCGGAGTTGTTCGCGATGCCCTGCGCGTCGGTCTCGGCGAAGCGGACTTTGATCTCGGTCTGGAAGTTGAAGCCGTCCACGCGGAGACTCTAGAACGGTGAGCGTCGCTCGCCTCGCAGACCTCATTCGCGAGCGCGGGCCGGCCGTCGTCCTGACCGGTGCGGGGATCTCGACCGAGAGCGGGATTCCCGACTTCCGCTCGCCGACCGGGATGTGGGCGAAGTACGACCCGCAGGAATACGCGACGATCGAGGCCTTCCAGGCCGATCCGGTCAAGGTCTGGAGCTTTTATGCGCTCCGTTTCCGGGCCCTGACCGAGGCGGAGCCGAACGCCGGTCATGTCGCGCTGGCCGAGCTGGAGCAAACCGGCCAGGTCAGGGCCGTCGTCACCCAGAACATCGACATGCTCCACGAGCGAGCCGGGAGCAAGGACGTGGTGGAAGTGCACGGCTCGATCCGAACCTCGACCTGCCCCGGCTGCGGCGCGCGCTACGGCGTCGACGAGGTTCTCCGGCTGCTGGAGCGCGCTCCGGCGCCTCGCTGTGGCGAGTGCGGCGCCGTCGTCAAGCCGGAAGTCGTCTTCTTCGGCGAGCTGCTCCCGGAGGCTGCGATCGACCGGGCCTACGAGCTCGCGCGCTCGGCCCGTCTCTTGCTCGTCGTCGGCTCGACGCTCGAGGTCTGGCCGGTTTCGCAGCTACCTGAGGAAACCCGCGCCGCGGGCGGCGTCGTTGCGATTGTGAACAAGGGCCCGACGTCGTTCGACGATCGAGCCGCCGTGAAGATCGAAGGGAACGCGGGCGAGACGCTCACCGCGCTCGTGGGGATGCTGGCGGGGACCTAAGGCGCCGACTCGGCGGCGCCGACCAGAAGAGGCCGTGCCGGCTTTGCCGGTGCGGCCGTCTAAGCCGCTGCGCGGCGGAGCTGGCGCTCGGCGAGAACCGTGCGGCACTCGCTGCAAACGCGCTGCTCCACCTCGTACGGCACGCCCGACCGCTGCCGGATCACGTGTGCTGTGACCTCGTGATGCCGGTGAGCTCGTGTTCGACGTGGCAGGTGCATCTTCTCTTCGCTTCCGATGGGAGCCTTTGTACCTTCCTCACCTATTCGGACGGCCTTGGTTCTCGGTTTGTTGTGGGTTCCCGCGCGGCTTTACCCCATCCATACAAGCTTCGTCGCCGGCCCGGACGTGAGGCCCGCCCGCCGGTGAGGGAAACGTCACCTGCTTCGGATCCGATCGAGCGGGGTAAGGTTCGCGCAATGGCGGACCCTGAGAAGCAGAAGGACATCCTCACGAGGCTCAGCGACGCCGGGGAAGAAGCGCTCTCCCGCGTCGCTTCCTCGCAGGCGACCACCAAGCTCATGGATAGCGTCGGCAGCATGCGGGAGCGGCTCGAGGACATGCAGCGGAAGGTTCGTGGGCTCGACGCGCTCGAGCAGCGAGTCGCCTCGCTCGAGAAGCGGGTCGACGAGCTCTCCAAGCCGAAGCGCACGACGACCCGTAGCCGTGCCTCGACTGCGCGCAAGACGACTGGCACGTCCAGCCCGAGGACGTCCCGCCAAACGCCGGAGAGCTAGGCCGGAGAGCCAGGCACTCTGAGGCGGATCGCCGCCGGGGCGATCTCGAAGCGGACGGGCGTGGTTCCCGGCTGCTCGCCGTCCAGCTGCAGAGGAAGAGGATCGTCGGCTTCGATCGAAACCGTGCGGCCGCGAAGGACCTCGCCCTTCGGATGCGGAAGGTGCGTCCCGCGGTAGATCTTCGGCATGACGCGGACGAGCTCCGTCTTCGTGAGATCGCCGATCAGCAGGACGTCGAACAGCTCGTCGTCGGGCTCCGCATCCGGGGTGATCATCATCCCGCCGGCGAGGTAGCGGCCAACCGCGACGATCGTGTCTTCCATCAGGCCGTTGCGCTCATCCTCGTCCACACGGACGCGGAGCTGGACGTTTTTCCAACGCGCGAACACCGTTCCGAGCGCGTACAGGTAGGACGTCTTCGCACCCAGGGCCTTGGTCGTCGCGTTCGCCTTCGCGGCCACCGCCCCGCTCATCCCGACGCTCGCCATGTTTGCGAACCACGCCGACTGCTGAGCGCCGTCGGCGACGTACATCGCCCGGCCGAGGTCGAAGGCGCGCGCCTGGCCTTCCTTCGCGATCCGTAGCGCGTCGCTCAGGCGCTTGGGAACCTTGTGCCCGCGGGCGAAGTCCCAGCCCGTTCCGCGCGGGATCAGCGCAAGCTCAACGCCCTCGCGCTCCGCGATGCCGTTCACGACCTCATGGACGGTCCCGTCTCCGCCGACGACGACGAGCAGGGTCGCGCCGTCGTCCGCCGCCTCGCGCGCGAGGTCGCCGAGCTGGCCGGGACGCTCCGAGAAGATCGCTTCGCCCCGAAGCCCCGAGGCGTGCGCCGCGCGCGCGATGTCTGGCCAGCGCTTCCCCGTCTTCCCGTTCGCGGACGCAGGGTTGACGAGAAAAACTGACTTGCCGGTTCGGAACTGACTCAACGTTGTCGACCGATCGTTTCAGACGGCTGCCGGGCGAAGCCCGACATCCACTCAAGCCGTGATCGTCCGCAGAGCGAGCTCCGTCATCTGATCGACGGCCGCGCGCATGTCCTCGTCGGAGATCCGCTTGAACTCCCCCTCGACCACGACGTCGCTGACCGTCAGCAGGCAGCCTGTCTGCACCTTGCGCAGCGCGCCCAGGGTGAAGATGACCGCGGCCTCCATCTCGACGGCGAGGATGCCGCGGGAAGACCAGCGCTCGTACTGGCCGTCGTCCGGGTTGTAGAAGAGATCGCTCGAGACGATCGGGCCGACGCGCAGCGGCTTCCCCAGCTCCTTGGCGGCGTGGACGGCGCCGTGGACGAGGCCGAAATCGGCGGTCGGGACGTGAGGCTCGAAGCCGACGAGCTTGTCCACGGTGCGGTCGGCCGCCACCGCGGAGACGGCGACGATCAGCTCTCCCAGGCTCAGGTCCGGCTGGAGGCCGCCGCAGGTTCCGACGCGCAGGAAGCGCTTCACGCCGAGCTGGACGAGCTCCTCGACGACGATCGCCGCCGAGGGACAGCCCATCCCGGTCGCCTGCACCGAGACCGGCTTTCCTTCGAAGCTTCCGGAGTAGCCGAGCATGCCGCGCTCGGAGTTCCGCTGGACGGGCTCGTCGAAGAACGTCTCGGCGATGTACTTAGCCCGAACCGGGTCGCCCGGAAGGAGGCAGGCCTGCGAGTAATCGCCCGGCTCGGCGCGAACGTGGATCGGCATGTGCGGAGCCTAAGGCCTGCGGATGGACGCACGTTTACCCTGCGAACACTGACCACGCACCTCGAAGAACCCACGCTCGAGCAGGTGCTCGAGTTCTGCTCGGCCGAGCCCGTCGAACGCGTCTTCCTCGACGAGGCGGCCCGCCGTGGCTTCGGCCGGCTCCTGGCGGCCCTGGACGGCGATCGTGTCAGGGCGCTCTGCCATGTAGGCGCCAACGTCGTGCCGTCCGGCGAGGGCTGCGGGACCTTTGCCGAGGTCACGGCGGCGTCCCGAGCACGGATGATCATCGGCGAGGAGCAGGCTGTGACCGACCTCTGGGACGCGGCCAAGCCGTACATGGATGTTCCGCGCGAGGTCCGGCCTGGACAGCCGGTCTTCGCGATCGATCGGACGCCGGAGCCGGGCGGCTCGGCGCTGCGCGCCGCAACACCGAAGGATCTGGAGCTCCTCCTACCTGCCTGTGCAGCGACGCACGTGGGCGAGATCGGAGTCGACCCGCTGGAGACTGACCCCGTGGGGTTCCGCCGCCGCACCCGGCAGCAGATCGACGAGGGCCGCTCGTGGGTCTGGATCGAGAACGGCACGATCCTCTTCAAGGCCGAGGCGTCCGCGTGGACGCCGCAGGCGGTCCAGCTCCAGCAGGTGTGGGTCGACCAGGAGGTACGAAACCGCGGGTACGGCCGCCGGGGGCTCAGCGATCTGATCGGGCTGCTCCTCGGCAAAGTCCCCAGGGTCTGCCTATTCGTCCGGGCCGACAATCCCGCTGCGATCCGGCTCTACGAGGTGGTCGGGATGCAGCAGACCGGGCTCTACCGGAGCATCTTGTTTTAAGTGGCTCAGCCGGCAACACCCTCCGCACCTCTGCCGGCTGCAAAGCCGCGCCGGACCTCTCCCGGCGGATGCGCACATACCTCATCGGTATGCACGCATCCGCCGTGGGAACTCCAGCTTGCTTTTCGCTCGGCAGATGCACGGCAATGTCACCGGCTGAGCCACTGATGGAGCGCGCCCTCTTCGTCCGTCACGGCGAGAGCGAGTTCAGCGTCAAGCAGCTCGTGAACGGCGACCCGCGGGTGGCGTGTTCGTTGACCGAGCTGGGGCGCCAGCAGGCCGAGCAGCTGGGCGAGCGGCTCGTCGGCGAGCCGCTTGACCTCTGCGTGGTCACCGAGTTCCCGCGAACGCTCGAGACGGCGGACATCGTCCTCGAAGCCCGTGATGTCCCCCGGCTGGTCGTTCCCGAGCTGAACGACCCCTACTACGGAGCCTTCGAGGGCCGATCGCTCCGCGACTATCGCGTTTGGGCGGCAAGCCACGGGCCGGAGGATGCTCCGCCGGGAGGGGGCGAGACCAGGCTTGCGATTGCAAAGCGGTATCTCCGCGGCTTCGAGATCGTGCTCGCGCGACCGGAGGAGCTCATCCTCGTCATCTGCCATTCCCTTCCGATCGCCTTCGCGCTCGCCTCGGCCGACGGACGTGGCCCGCGGGCGAAGATGCCGATCATCACCTACGCGGAGCCACACGTCCTCCACCGCGAAGGGCTCGAGCTCGCGATCAAGCGGCTAAGCAAGTGGACGAAGAACCCGGTCTACAGATGATCCGGCGGCTGCTCGTCCTCGCGATCGTCTTGTGGGTCCTGCGCTGGGCCGTGCTCTTCGCGGCATCCGAGCTCGAGCGGCGCAGGCCACAATAGGACGATGGATCCTGCCGCCCTTCGCGCGCGCATCGACGAGCAGATCCGCCGGCACGAGCTGATTCCCGCCGGTGGCTCGATTCTCTGCCTGGTTTCGGGCGGCGCCGACTCGACGTGCCTCTGGCACGCGCTCAACGAGCTCGGCTTTGCCGTCTCCGCGTTGCACGTGAACCACGGGCTTCGCGGAAACGAATCGGAGGACGATGCACGGTTTTGCCAGGACGTCTTTGGCGCGGAGGTCGTCCGCGCGCCGGGATCGACGGAGGCCGAGCTGCGCGAGCTCCGCTACTCCTTCGCGACCGGCCGCCTGCGGGCGACCGGCCATACCGCTTCCGACCAGGTCGAGACGGTGCTTTACCGACTCGTTTCCAGCGGACGCCCCGGCGGAATCAAGTGGAAGCGCGAGGACGGCATCGTGCGGCCGCTGCTGACCGTCTGGCGGGC
>DASSCT010000105.1:0-16716 GCA_035697545.1 Gaiellaceae bacterium
GGCGGCTCGTTCATCTATCCGATGGGCGACGACATGCTCACGATCGGGATGGTGGTCGGGCTCGACTACCGCGACGTCGAGCTCTCCGTGCACGACCTGCTCCAGGAGCTCAAGACGCACAGGTTCGTCAGGCGCCTGCTCAACGGCGGTGAGCGCATCGGGTGGGGCGCGAAGACGATCCCCGAGGGCGGTTTCGTGGCTCTGCCGCGGCGCCTTCACGCACCCGGACTGCTGGTGACGGGCGATGGGGCCGGATTCGTCAACGTGCCGGCACTGAAAGGCATCCACTACGCGATCGAGTCCGGCCGGCTCGCCGCCGAGGCTGCGTTCGCGGCGCTGCAACCGGGGCGGACGCCCTGGACGCCCGGCGCGCTCGCCTCCTACGACGAGTCGGTGCGGAGCTCGTTCATCCACAAGGATCTCGAGCAGGTCCGGAACATGCGGCAGGCCTTCGCGCACGGCTTCCTGATGGGCGGCGCGATGGCAGGCGCCATGACCGTCAGCTTCGGGAAGTTCCCGCCGACGAACATGCACACCGAGCGGGATGTGGCACAGGATCTGATGCGGACGAAGCGCTCGGCTCGCTATCCGGCGCCCGACGGCCAGCTGACCTTCGACAAGCTTTCGTCCGTCTATCTCTCCGGGAACAAGACCCGCGACGACGCCCCCAACCATATTCGGGTGCGAACGGACGTCCCCGAGGAGATCGGACGGCTCTGGGAGCGCATGTGTCCTGCGCAGGTCTACGAGGTCGCCGAGGACGGCGGCGAGAGCACCGTCGAGGTCACGCCGTCCAACTGCGTCCAGTGCGGCGCGATCACGGCGAAAGGCGGACGGCTGACGCCTCCCGAGGGCGGCTCCGGGCCCGAGTACACGCTGACCTGAGGTCGACCGCGTCGGTTGCCGACCGGAGTCAGACCCCGCCTGTTTACGCTCGGTCTTCCGTGCGCATCGACCAGATCTCCTCCACGCCCGGTGCCTGAGACCGTCTCGCTGGACGACGTCCGCGCCGCGCGCGAGACGATCGGCACTGATCTCCACCGCACGCCTCTCTTCAGCTCCGCGACGCTCGGGCCGCGGGTCTTCCTGAAAGCCGAGCTCTTCCAGCGCACCGGCTCGTTCAAGCCCCGCGGCGTCCTGAACAAGCTCCGGTCGCTGAACGAAGACGAGCGGGCCAGTGGCGTGATCGGCGTCTCCGCCGGAAACCACGCCCAGGCGCTCGCCTACTGCGCCCGGCTGGAAGGGCTCGACGCGCTGCTCGTCATGTGGAAGACCGCCAGCCCGGCGAAGATCGAAGCAACTCGCGGCTACGGCGCCGAGGTGGACCTCGTGGCCAGCGGGCCGGAGACGGTCTTTGAGCGGCTGGAGGAGCTCCGCGAGCAGACCGGCCGAACCTTCGTCCATCCGTTCGACGACCCGCTCGTCATCGCAGGCCAAGGAACTGTCGGGCTCGAGATCGGCGAGGACGTGCCTGACGTCGACGTGGTCGTCGTCCCCGTCGGCGGCGGCGGGCTCATCTCGGGGATCGCGACGGCGCTGCCGAACGCGCGCATCGTCGGCGTCGAGCCGCAGGGCTCGAATGCGCTCTCCGCGGCGCTCGAAGCCGGGCACTCGGTTCCGGTCGAGCCGCGCTCGATCGCGGACGGCCTGAACGCGCCCTTCGCCGGCGACCTGCCGGTGCACATCGCCGCCGCCCGCGGAATCGCGATCGTGCTCGTGGAAGAGGCCGAGATCGAGGCGGGAATGCGCTTCGTCTACGAGCGCGCGAAGCTCGCCTGCGAGCCTGCCGGAGCCGCCGCTGTGGCCGCATTGCTGGGGGGCAAAGTGGCTCTGGGCGAGGGCGAGACGGTTGTGGCCGTCGTCTCCGGAGGCAACGTTTCCGGGGAGACCGCTGCTGCTATCCTGGCCCAGCTGTGAAGCCCGGCATCCATCCCGAATATGTGACCGCAACCGTTCGCTGCTCCTGTGGCAACGAGTTCGTGACGCGCTCGACGAAGCCCGAGCTCCATGTCGAGGTCTGCTCGAACTGCCACCCGTTCTACACGGGCAAGCAGAAGCTGATGGACACGGGCGGCCGCGTGGAGCGCTTCCAGCGCCGCCTCGAGCGTGCCGGCGGCGCCCGCCGGGGCTAGTCGCACTTCGAGGCTAGTCGTAGGTTAAGAGCATGAGCGCTCCGATCGGGGGTCAAGCCGTCCTCGAGGGCGTGATGATGCGCGGCCCCTCGAACTGGTCGCTCGCGGTTCGCAAGCCCGACGGCGAGATCGCCCAGGTCAACAACGAGATCAACTCGGTCATGGCCAGGCACCGGGTCTTCCGGTTGCCGATCATCCGCGGGATCATCGCGCTCGGCGAGTCGCTCGCGATCGGATTCCGCGCGCTTGCGATCTCAGCGAACTACGCGGCCCAGGAGGAGGGCGACGACGAGGAGGTCTCGACCGAGATCGGTCGCGGCGCCCTGATCTTCGCCTTCGTCATCGCGATCGGGTTCGCGCTCCTGCTCTTCAAGGTCACGCCGGCATTGCTCACCAGCTGGCTCCCCATTGAGACCACCGGCCTATTCGTCGTCGTCGAGGGGTTCATCCGAGTCGGGCTCTTCATCGCGTACCTCGTCTTGATCTCGCTTCTGCCCGATCTCAGGCGCGTCTTCCAGTACCACGCTGCCGAGCACAAGGCGATCAACGCCTACGAGGCCGGCGACGAGCTCGAGCCCGAGCGCGTCCAGCGGCACAGCCTCATCCACCCCCGCTGCGGGACGGCGTTCCTGCTCTGGGTCATGGTGATCGCGATCTTCGTCTTCGCGTTCTTCGGTCAACCGGTCTGGTACTGGCTGATCGCGTCGCGGATCCTGCTCCTCCCGGTGATCGCCGGAATCGCCTACGAGCTCATCCGCTTCGCCGGGAGACACACCGGCAATCGGATCCTGATGACGCTTCTCGCCCCCGGCCTCTGGCTTCAGCGGCTGACGACGCGCGAACCGACACTCGACCAGCTCGAGGTCTCGATCCGAGCGCTGAAGGACGTCCTCCAACGCGAGGGCCGCCTCGATCCCGCGGAACGCAAAGTCGAAGTAATGGCCTAGGTCGCCGGCTTCGTCGGCGCCGTCAGGCGCTGGTAGAAGAACCCGGCGAGGAGGAGGATGGCGCCGACCGCGAGGAACGAGAGCGCCCTCGTCACGGAGCTCAGCTTCGCGAGGTCGTAGAGGAAGATCTTCGCCAGCGCCAGGCCGAAGAGCGCGAAGCCGGCGAGCCGAAGAGCCCGCAGCTCGCGTGTCAGGCCGACGTAGAGGGCGATGAGGCCGACGACGCCCCAGAACGCGCTCGCGGCCGAGTGTCCTCGCTGGAAGTTGGTCTCGACGCTCGCCGTGCCGAGCCACTCGAAGACGCCGAGGATCGTCAGCGAGATCGCGTACATGCTGAGCACGGCCGCCGCGGCGAACGCGAAGGTTCGGAACCGCTTCCACCGCCCCGAGCGGAGGGCGTAGAGCGCAAAGACGACGCCGCCCGCGACCGCGAACAGGATGCTGGGAACGCCGGCCGCGGGATCCGAATTCGCGCTGAAGAACTCGTCCGGCGGCGCCTGAACGCCGAGCGCATAGCCAAGAGCGAGCGCGAGGTAGCCGGCGGAACCGATGGCGAGGCGCTGTTCGTCCACGGCGTAGCTCACGACCGCCACGGCTGCCGCGACGGCGCTCCACGCGAGGACAAGCCACGTCCCACTGGTCAGCTCCGCGGCGGCGAAGATCCCTACGACGAGGGCCGGCGCCCAGAGGGCCGCGCTGAAGTCTCGATCGGCGCGGAAGACGAGCGCGGCGAGCGCGAGATAGAAGAGCGCCACGCCCAGCAACACCGCGCCCTCGTGATCCTCGACCAACGCAAGCAGCCCGCCCACGGCCAGACAGACGCTCGCGACGGCAAAGACCGCTCCGGGGATCGAAAGCTTGGGCCCGGCGGCCGGCAGCGGGAATTCGTCCGCGAAGGCTGTGGCGAGGCCCGTCGCGGCGGCAACGAGCAGCGCAACGCCCAGCCTGTCGCCGTCGAGGACGGCGAGGTCGAAGGTCGCAGTCTGGAGGAGCGTTGCTGCGGCGAGCAGGAGACCGCCGGCCGTGAGCCGGCGCGAATCGCGGCGGCGCCCCCAGACGACGAGGCCAACGGCGACGACGCCCCAGAGGGCGAGGACGAGGACATGGCCGCGCTCGAACGCCAGCTGGACAGGTGAACCGTCAACGGCCTGTGCGAAGCCCAGCACGCCGAGTGACGCGGCGTAGAGCGCTGCGATGCCGGCGAGCCAGGCAGTGATCCAGCGCACAGGCTCGTGCGCATCGCGGAAAGCGGCGAGCGCTGGTTCGAGATACGCGAAGAACCCGGCCGTTGGACGGCGGCCGCGCCGCCACTCGCGCGAATAGAAGGCGACAACGGCGGCGCCAAACCCGACCGCCATGGGCGCAAGCGCGCCACTGGCTGGATCCGAGACCGCCTCGTAGAGGTCAGCGGGCGGCGCTTCGATCACCGCATCGACGGCAGCGGCGCCGAGGTAGACGAGGGCGGCGATCCCGTAGCGAGGCTCGTCGATCCTCTGGGCGAGCCAGGCCAGCACGGCGGCCTCGGCCGCCCACGCAATCGCCAGCGACGGTCCCGTGAGGATCAACGCGAGCCCGACAGCGGCGAGGGCGAGGGCGACTGCCCCGAGGAGTGCACTGAGATCGCGATCTGCCGGTCGCGGGAACAGCGCCGCCGCGAGGACGCCAAAGGCCAGTGCGGCGACGATGATTGCCCAGCCGCGTTCGTCGCCGAAGAAGAGGGCCGCCCCGGTTCCGCCGGAGAGGACGCCGGAGACGATCACGAGCGTCGCCGACAGGGTGGGCAGGCCCTCCTCTTCACGGCTCCAGTGCAGGCCGATCGCCGCGGCGACGTACAGCGCCGAAAAGAGGCCGGCGAGCGCGACGCGATCCCAATCCGTCGGCTCGCCATCCGCGACGAGGATCGCGATCTGCGGAAGGCTGGCGACGAAGGCCGCCGCAAGAAGCCGTGGCCAGTTGCGTCTCAGCGCGACCGCCGCAGAGGCGGCGAAGACGATGCCGGCGAAGGCCGTGCCGATCGGAGACAGGTCCCTCTCGAAGAGCACCATCATGGGGACGAGCGTGGCGCCGATCAGCCCGATCCCCGCCACCAGCTCGGAGCCCCAGACGAGCGATGTCACGAGGCCGACGGCTGCAATCCCCGCCGCGATCGCCAGCGCGCCGAGGTCGGAGACGAGGTCGTAGAGCGCCGCGGCAGCGACGAGCGTCGCGTAGGCGCCGGCAATTCCGGCACCGACGGCGCCGTAGGCCGAGTAAACCGGGCCGAACCGCCGGTGCAACCAGAGCCCGCCGCTGAAGACGAGCAGCGACGCAAGCGCTCCCAGTCCGACTCGCTCCGCCGGTCCAATCCAGCCTCGATTCACGGCGAGGACGAAGAAGAAGACGACTCCGAGCACCGTCACGATTCCGCCCGCCCAGGCAAGCCCCTTGGCTCCCATCAGCTCGCCGAAGTCGAGCTCGCGATCCCAGGGCCGAGGCTTCCGCTCCTCCGCCCGAAGGGGGGCGGGGAAGGCGGGCAGCGGCTTGGGCTCCGGAGGAGGCGCAGCAGGCACGGGTTCCGGAGCGGGCGCAGCAGGGGCGGCTGACGGCGGAGTCACGGCGCCGCCCTCCGCGAGGCGGCGGATCTCCGCAAGCTCGCGAGTCAGCTCGTCGAGCCGGCGGGAGGCGAGATCGAGTCGGCGCTCGAGCTCCGGGTTCACGGGCTCCTCCGCAGGCTGCTCATCGCTCGATTCGAACCACGAGTATGCGGCGACCGCTGCGCCGATCGGCCCCAGGGCGCCGAGAAGCCAGCCGGCGAAGATCGAGCCCCAGGCCGCGCCGAGGTCCGCACGCCGCCGTGCGGCCCGAACGGCGCCTCTGACCCAGAGCGCGAGCGCACAGAGCCCCCACACCCAACCGACCGCGGCGTTCGCGCCGCTGCCGGCGGCGACGGCGAAGCCGAGCACCAAGGGCAACCCGACGACGAGATGGAGGGTGTAGGCGAGAACGAGATTGAAAGCTTGCGCCGCCGCCGAGTGGCCATCCGAACTCTCATTCGCCATGCGCCCGCCGCATCGGGTAACTCGTGCACCTGTTCTAACCTTGGACTTATGGCGGGAATCGAGCAGTTGGTCAAGGAGCTGGAGCGCTCCTACACGGATGCGCAGGAGCGCATGTCCGACCCTGCCGTCTACAACGACCACCGGCAGGCTGCGGACGCCGGCCGTCGCCTGAAGGAGCTGGAGGGCCCGTACCGGCTCGCGCAGGAGTGGCGGCGGGCGCAGGAGGATCTCCAGGCCACCCGCGACGACCCCGAGCTGGCGGCGCTCGCCCCTGACCCCGAGGAGGTCGCCCGGCTCGAAGAAGAGCTGAAATTGGCGCTTGTCGAGGCGGACCCCGCCGACCGCAAGGACGTCCTCGTGGAGATCCGGCAGGGCGTCGGCGGCGACGAGGCGGCCCTCTGGGCCGGCGACCTCTACCGGATGCTGACGCGTTACGCCGAGCGGCGCGGCTTCGCTACGGAGCAGCTGTCCGCGAGCCCGAGCGAGGGCGGCGGGTTCAAGGAGATCGTCTTCGCGGTCAAGGGTGAAGGCGCCTACTCCGTCTTCAAGTGGGAAGGAGGCACGCACCGCGTCCAGCGCGTGCCGGTCACGGAGTCGCAAGGCCGGATCCACACCTCGACCGCGACGGCCGCGGTCATGCCCGAGGCCGAGGAGGTCGAGGTCGAGCTCGACCCGGGCGACCTGAAGGTCGACGTCTACCGCTCGACGGGGCCGGGCGGCCAGAGCGTGAACACGACCGACTCGGCGGTGCGGATCACCCACCTTCCGACTGGGCTCGTCGTCGCGATGCAGGACGAGAAGTCCCAGATCCAGAACCGCGCGAAGGCTTTGCGGGTGCTACGTGCGCGGCTCTTCGAGCTGGAGCGTGCGAAGCAGCGCGCCGAGCTCGAGAGCGCGCGCCGTTCGCAGATCGGCTCCGGGGAACGCGCCGAGAAGATCCGCACCTACAACTTCCCCGAGAACCGGGTCACCGACCACCGGGTGAAGGTCACGCTCCATCGCCTCGACTCCGTGCTGGACGGCGACCTCGACGAGCTGACCGGCGCCCTCTCGGCCGAGGAGCGCCGCCGCGCGCTCGAGGCCGCCGCCGTGTGAGCGTGAAGGTCGCGGACGCACTTCGCGAGGCGGCGGCCGGGCTCGAGCGGGCCGGCTGCCCGTCTCCTCGCGTCGACGCCGAGTGGTTGCTCGCGGACGTGCTGGGAACGACCAGGACCGGCCTGTACGTCACGGAGAGGCCGCTCGAGGAGGGGGAGCTTCGACGCTTTCGCGGCCTGGTCGAGCGGCGGGGCACGCGGGAGCCGCTCGCGTACGTGCTCGGCGAGTGGGGGTTCAGGCGGCTGACCCTGGCCGTCGATCCGCGCGTATTGATTCCGCGCCCTGAGACCGAGATCGTCGTCGAGCGCTGCCTCGAGCTCCTGCGCCCGATCGAGCAGCCTCGGGTGCTCGACATCGGCGTCGGTTCGGGGGCGATCGCGCTGGCGATTGCGGATGAGCGGAGCGGCGCACGAGTCGTCGCGACTGATTCGTCGGCAGATGCGCTCGCCGTCGCCGAGGCGAACAAGGCTCGGCTGGCGCTGAACGGGCGCGTGGAGCTCCGGCAGGGGGATCTCCTCGCGGGCGCGCGTGGTCCGTTCGACCTCGTCGTCTCGAACCCGCCGTATGTCGCCCCCGAGGACGTGGAACGGCTCGCGCCGGAGGTCCTGCACGAGCCGCGCGGAGCCCTCGTCGGCTCCGGCCGGCAGGCCGAGGTGGCCGAGGCCGCCCGGGCGGTGCTTTCGCCCGCTGGAATCGTCGTGCTGGAAGTGGGCGACGGCCAGGCGCCGGAGGTCACTGCGGCGCTCGAAGCGCTGGGCTACGGAGAGATCCGCACGACGCCCGACCTCGCCGGCCGCGAGCGGGTCGTCGAGGGAAGGGTTCCTTGACCAACCAGGTCGTCGCGGCGATCAAGGAGGGCCGGCCGGTCGTCCTTCCGACGGACACCGTCTACGGGCTCTGCGCCGATGCGTACCGCGAGGCGCCGGTCCGGAGGCTCTACAGGCTCAAGGGACGGGAGGAGCTGCAGCCGACCGCGCTCGTCGCCGCCGACGTGGACGTGCTCCTGGACGCCGTCCCGGAGCTGCGCGGCCGGGCGGGCGTGATCGCGCGTGCGTTGCTGCCCGGCCCGTACACGCTGATCCTCCCGAACCCGGCGCGGCGGTTCCGCTGGCTGACGGGCCGCCGCCCGACGACGATCGGCGTGCGTGTCCCGATTCCGCCGGAGGAGACCGCGACCGTGCTCGGGCGCGTCGGAGCGGTGGCTGCGACGAGCGCCAACCTGCCGGGTGGGCCCGATCCGCGCCGAGTCGACGACGTGCCGGACGAGCTTCGCGCCGGATGCTCGGCGGTGCTGGACGCGGGTGAGCTTCCGGGCACACCATCGACCGTCCTCGACCTCACCGGGCCGGAGCCGGTCGTTGTGCGAGAGGGCGCGGTACCCGCCACAGAAGCGCTCGAGCGTCTTCGCGAGATCTGAACGGCCGGGCTGGAGGGTTACGATGCCTCCATGGCCGTCGTACAGGAGACCCTCGAGCGGCTCCGCACAGCGGGCCTCGCCGAGATCGATCCTGAGATTGCCGCGCTGCTCGAGCGCGAGCTTGAGCGGCAGCGCGGGCAAATCGAGCTGATCGCCTCGGAGAACTTCACCTGGCCGAGCATCTTCGAGGCGGTCGGGAGCACTCCGACGAACAAGTACGCCGAGGGCTACCCGGGCAAGCGCTACTACGGCGGCTGCGAGGTCGTGGACGAGATCGAGCAGACCGCGATCGACCGGGCGAAGGAGCTCTTCGGCGCCGAGCATGCGAACGTCCAGCCCCACGCCGGCGCCCAGACGAACATGGCCGTGTACATGGCTGCCCTCAGCCCAGGCGAGACGATTCTCTCGCTGGAGCTCTCGCACGGTGGTCACCTGACACACGGGCTTAAGGTCAACTTTTCGGGCCGCCTGTACACGATCGTCCACTACGGGGTCAGCCGCGAGACGGACATGGTCGACTACGACGAGGTGCTCGCGCTTGCCAAGGAGCACCGGCCGAAGCTGATCGTCTGCGGCGGCTCCGCCTATCCGCGGACGGTCGAGGCCGACCGCTTCCGCGAGATCGCGGACGAGGTCGGTGCGCTGCTCCTCTGCGACATGGCGCACTTCGCCGGGCTCGTCGCCGCGGGACTGCATCCGAACCCGGTCCCGCACTGCGACTTCGTCACCTCGACGACGCACAAGACGCTGGCGGGCCCCCGCGCGGGCTTCATCCTGTGCCGGGAAGAGCAGGCGCAGGCCGTCGACCGCGCGGTCTTCCCCGGGATCCAGGGCGGTCCGCTCGAGCACACGATCGCGGCCAAGGCGACGTGCTTCCGGATCGCCGGCACCGAGGCGTTCCGCGACTATCAGGGCCAGATCCGGGCGAACGCCGACGCTCTGTCCGAGACGCTGATCGAGGGCGGGCTCGACGTCTTGACCGGGGGGACGGACACCCATTTGCTCCAGCTCGACCTGCGCCGTACGAACTGGACCGGAAAGGACGCCGAGGAGCGGCTGGCCGAGGTCGGCCTGACCGTCAATCGAAACACCGTCCCGTTCGACGAGCGGCCGCCGACGGTCGCCTCGGGCGTGCGGATCGGGACCCCGGCCGCGACGATGCGCGGCTTCGACGAGGAGGACTTCAGGGAGGTCGGCCGGGTCATCGTGGGCGCGCTCGCCGCCGAACCCGACCTCGTCGCCCTGAACGCGCGGACGGCCGAGCTCTGCGCGAAGCGCCCGCTCTACCCGGGCTTTCGCGGCTTCACCACGTACGTCGCATGAGCGCTGCGGTCGAGACCGGCGTCGTGATCGAGGTTTTGCACCCGCTCGTGCAGCACAAGCTCTCCTACCTCCGCGACAAGGACACGCCGACGGTGCATTTCCGCAAGATCGCGAACGAGGTCACGTTGCTCCTCACCTACGAGGCGACGAAGGATTTCCCGACGGAGGAGGTGGAGATCGAGACGCCGCTCGAGCCTACGATCGTGCGGCGGATCCAGGGCAAGAAGGTGGCCGTCTGCCCGGTGCTGCGTGCGGGAATGGGGATGCTCGACGGCGTGTTGTCCCTCGTCTCCGGCGCTCGGGTGGGGTTCATCGGCCTCTATCGCGACGAGGAGACGCTCGAACCGGTCGAGTACTACCTGAAGCTTCCCGCCGACCTCACCGAGCGCGACGCGATCGTGCTCGATCCGATGCTCGCCACCGGCAACTCGAGCGTGGCGGCAATCGACAAGGTCAAGGAGGCGGGCGCGCGCTCGGTCACGCTGGTCTGTCTCGTTTCGGCCCCGCAGGGGATCGAGCGCGTCCACTCCGAGCATCCCGATGTCCGGATCGTGACCGCCTCGATCGACCGCGGCCTCGACGAGCGCGGCTTCATCGTCCCCGGCCTAGGCGACGCAGGCGATCGCCTGTACGGGACGAAGTAGCCTGCCCCGGCAGTGGTAGACACCCTTCGCGACAACCCAGAGGTTCTGTGGGGCTTTCTGCTCGCGCTTGCCGTCGTGCTGCTGCTGACGCCGGGCGTCGGGCGCTTCGCGCGGATCCTGGGCGTCGTCGACGAGCCGGGCGAGACGCGCCGTGTCCACGTGCGGCCTGTCCCGAGGCTGGGCGGGATCGCGTTGCTGCTCGGGATCTTCGTTCCGGCCTTGGCATTTCTTCCGCTCGACGGCCCGTACCGGGGCATCCTGCTCGGAGCGGCCGTCGCGACCACGGTCGGCGCGATCGACGATTTCCGCGGGCTGCCTTGGTGGGGGAAGCTCGCCGGTCAGCTCGCCGCGGGGTGCGTCGCTATTGGCTTCGGCGTCACCGTCGACCGGTTCACGTTCCCGGGCTTCGGGAGCCAGGAGCTGCCGGAGTGGGTGGGAGGCCCGGCGACGCTGCTCTGGATCGTCGCAATCATGAACATGGTCAACTTCCTCGACGGGATGGACGGGCTGGCGGCGGGCATCTGCGCGATCGCCGGATCGACGTTCGCCCTCATCGGCCTTTCACTTGGCGAGCCCGACGCCGCGTTGCTCTCGGCGATTGTCGCCGGCGCCTGCTTCGGCTTCCTCCACCACAACTTCTATCCGGCGCGGATCTTCATGGGCGACTCGGGTGCGCTCCTGCTCGGGTTCCTGCTCGCGACGGTTTCCGTGCAGGGGCTCGTGAAGACCGCGGCCTTGGCGACACTCGTGCTGCCGCTCCTCGTGCTGGCGATCCCGATCATCGACACCTCGTTCGTCGTCGCCAAGCGGATGAAGTACCGGCAGCCGCTCTACGAGGCCGACCGGAAGCACCTCCATCACCGGTTCATGAACATCGGCTTCTCGCAGCCGCGTGCCGTCGTCTACATGTACCTCTGGTGCGGGCTCCTGGCTGCCGCCGCGCTGGCGACGCGGTTCCTGCCGCCTCGGCCGCGAGGTGACTGGGACGTCTCGAACACCCTCATCGCCGCGGCGATCGGGCTGGCCGCTCTGGTGGCGTCGATCTATATCGCCTACCTGCTCGAGATCGTGAAGCTCGCGAACCCGCGCATCCGCCGGCGTGAAGAGCAGGCGAGGCGCGAACGCGCCGAGCGCCGCAGCGCCTAGCGAACGGGGTCAGACCCCGCTACGAACGTGTGACGATTCGTCCACAAACGGGCCGTGTCCCTCCGCATGGCTCCGTCAACTGTGGAAGCTTCGTCACGCTTTCGCGTCGGAATGTGTGCGTAACTCGTGACGGGGTCTGACCCCGTGCGGATCGGCGCGGCGGCCTGGGCTCTAGGGGCTACAAGCTCGGGCACTTTTCGCCAAACCATGCGGGTTTCCGCTGTTACAAAGTCTGGTATGCTCGCGCTGGATGGAGCCCGGTTCTCGCCAGTCCCTCGACCCGGCAGGAGCGGGGGCAGTACTGGTCGGAACGACCGCCGGAAGTGTCGGAATCGGCGCGCTTCTCGGCTGGGCCGTGGGTTCCTGGCCGGTCGGCGCCCTCGTCGGCGCCCTGGTCGGGATCCCCGCCGGGATCTTCGCCGTCTATCGCCGTTACCGAGGGGTCTTTTCATGAGAGAGGTCTGGGCGACCCCGCGGCCGATGCCCGCCGCCCGGCTGCCGAGAATCGCGGGCGCCGCCGTCATCGCGCTTGCGCTGCCCGTCTTCCTCGCCGCCGAGCTTCCGTTGCGGGGCTGGGTGCTTGCCGCCGTCCTGTGGGTCGGCGCCGAGGCCATCGCGCTCCTGCTCTCACGCTTGAGCCTCGGCACGGATAATCTCGCCGCTGCCGGCGTGAGGGGAGTCGGAATGATGTTTCGGTCGGTCGCCGTGATGGTGATCGTGATCGTCGTCGCTGCGTCGAACGCCGAGGTCGGCGTGGCGGCCGGCGTCCTCTACGCCATCGCGTACACACTCGAGCTCGCCCTCTCGCTGACCACCTACTTCTCGAGCGAGCCGGCCCGATGAAGCGGCTCTTCTTCGGCCTGGCCACGCTCCTCCTGCTTTTTCCGAGTCAGGCGTTCGCCGCCAAGGGAGACTTCGATCCGGCGGTCGAGTTCGAGCAGCACGCCTGGATTCCGATCCACCTCGGCCCGCTCGACCTCTCGGTCACGAAGGCAGTCGCGTACCTCTTCCTGGGCACCTTGCTGACGATCCTCCTCGGGCTCGGACTCATGCGCTGGCGCCTCGGAGTCGAGCCCGACCGGCGCCAGACCGTCGGCGAACTGGTTTACGACATCGCCCAGACGCAGATCGCCGAACAGGGCCTGCCCGCCAAGGCGATCGGGCGGTGGTTCCCATATGTGGCCTCGCTCTTCCTCTTCATCTGGACGTTGAACATCCTTGGCTTCATCCCCCTGCCGCTCTCGGACGAGACGGTGACGATCTTTGGTGTCGAGGTGCCGACGCTCGGGATCTACGCCGCCACGTCGTCGATCTCCGTCACGCTCGCGTTGGCGCTGATGACGTTCGTCTTCACGCACATCGAGGGAATCCGGGCAAACGGGGTCGTCAACTACTTCAAGAGCTGGGTTCCCGACGTGCCGAAGGCGATGGTGCCCTTCATCGCGGTGCTCGAGGTGCTCGGGCAGTTCATGCGACTGATCTCGCTCTCCGTCCGACTCTTCGCCAACATGCTCGCCGGCCACATCCTGATCCTCACCTTCATCGGCCTGATCTTCGTGATCGGCAACATCGCCCTCGCGCCGATCTCCGTGCTGGTGGGGACGCTCTTCTACCTCTTCGAGGTCGTCATCGTCGTCTCGATCCAGGCGTACATTTTCGCCGCCCTGTCCGCCATCTACATCGGCTCGGCCATCGAGCCGCAACACTAAGGAGGCACACCGCCATGAACGTCGTTGCAACGATCTTCGCCGCCGCCGAGGACGGTGCCGACGCCGGAAAGGCCGTTGCGCTCGCGCTCGGAGTCGGTCTGGGCTCCCTCGGCGCCGGTATCGGCATCGGGAGCATCTTCAGCGCGATGATCCAGTCGGTCGCCCGGCAGCCCGAGCTCCGCGGTGAGCTCACAGGCATCCAGTGGCTCGGGTTCGCGTTGACCGAGGCCGTCGTCTTCTACGGCCTGCTCGGCAGCCTCCTCGCCTACGTCCTGGTCTGATGCCCCTTCCAGCAATACATGCCGGCTTCTGGGCCGCGATCACGCGGCGCCAGAGCCCACCCTCCTCCTCACCAAGGTCTTCAGACCTTGGCTCGTCGGAGTGCGAACTCTGGCTTGAGACGGTCGCGCCGGCAAAGCCGGCACGACCTTTGCTGGTCGGCGCCGACGAGTCGGCGCCTTCGGCTCGCGACCCAGAATTCCGGCGGCATTACTGGAAGGGGCATTAACGATGCCCGCGATGCTCGCCGTTCTCGCCGCCAACCCGCTGATCGAGGTCCGCTGGGGCCTCATGGTCTGGACGCTCGTCTGCTTCGCAATCACGTTCTTCGTGCTCAGGAAGTACGCGTTCGGGCCCGTGCAGCGGATCATCGACGAGCGGCGGCAGCGGATTCGGCAGGCGCTCGAGGAGGCGGACAACGCCCGGGCCGAGGCCCGCAGCCTGCTCGAGGAGCACCGCGCGATGATGCAGCAGGCGCGCGGCGAGGCCGAGGACATCCTTGTGGAGGCCCGGCGGATTGCAGATGCCCAGCGAGAGCGCCTTCGCGACGAGCTGGAGTCGGACCGGCAGCGCCGCCTGGAGGACACGACCAAGCAGATCCAGGCCGAGACCCGCCGCGCGCTCGAGCAGATCCGAGCGGAGGTCGCCGACCTTGCACTCGTGGCGACTGGGAAGGTGACGGGCAAGGTGCTGACGGGCGAGGATCACCGGCGGCTGATCGAGGAAGCGGTCGGCGAGCTCGATTTCTCGGTGCTTGAACGAGGCGACGGCCAGAACTAATGCCGGTCGCGCAGCGCATCTATGCGAACGCGCTCTTCGAAGCCGCGAAGGAGCAGGACCGGCTTCGACCGGTCACCGACGACCTCCACGCCTTCGCCGAAGCGGTCGAGCAGGTCCACGAGTTGCGCGCGCTCCTCGAGAATCCGGAGGTCGACTCGCTCGAGAAGACGGACGCGCTGCGCGCGATCCTCGCCGACGCAGATGAGCTCGTCCGGAACTTCCTCCTCCTCGTGGTCGAGAAGGGCCGGATCCACGAGCTCGACGAGATGCTCGCGGAGTTCGATGCGCTCGTCGCCGCCGAGGAAGGCATCCTCGACGTCGAGCTGACGACCGCGGTCGAGCTCTCGGAGGACGAGACATTGAAGATTCTCCGACAGATCGAGCAGGTCTCCGGGCGGAGGCTTCGCGCCTCCCGCCGAGTCGAGCCGGCGTTGCTCGGCGGTTTCGTGCTCCAGGCCGGCTCGTACCGCGCCGACGCCAGCGTGCGCGGCCGCCTCGATCGACTACGACGACAGCTGACAGGCAGTGGAAGGAGTTAGACCCACGTGAAGCTCAGGCCAGAAGAGATCACCTCGATCCTCAAGGAGCGGATCGAGCAGTACGACGTCGAGACCGACCTCGCGGAGGTCGGCGGCGTGCTCCAGGTCGGCGACGGGATCGCCCGGGTCTACGGGCTCGAGAATGCCGTCTCGACGGAGATGCTCGAGTTCGAACACGGGGTGACCGGGATCGCGTTCAACCTCGAGGAGGACAACGTCGGCGCCGCCCTCTTCGGCGAGTGGGAGCACATCAAGGAGGGCCAGCCCGTCAAGCGCACCGGCCTCGTCGCGAGTGTCCCTGTCGGCGACGCGCTGATCGGGCGCATCGTGGATCCCCTCGGCAACCCGCTCGACGGTGGGCCCCCGATCGAAGCCGAAGCGCAGCGGCCTCTCGAGTTCAAGGCCCCCGGCGTGGTCGAGCGGCAGCCGGTCAAGGAGCCGCTCATGACCGGCATCAAGGCGATTGACGCGATGACGAACGTCGGCCGCGGCCAGCGCGAGCTCATCATCGGCGACCGTTCGACCGGAAAGACGGCGATCCTGATCGACACGATCCTGAACCAGAAGGACACCGACGTGATCTGCATCTACGTCGCGGTCGGCCAGAAGGCCTCGACCGTGGCGCAGGTCTACGAGCTCCTGCGTGACCGCGGGGCCATGGACTACACGATCATCGTCAACGCCGCCGCCAACGAGGCGGCGCCGATCAAGTGGATGGCGCCGTTCGCGGGCGCGGCCATGGGCGAGCACATCATGTTCAACGGCGGGCACGCGCTCTGCATGTACGACGACCTCTCGAAGCACGCGGACGCGTACCGACAGCTGTCGCTGCTCCTCCGTCGCCCGCCCGGGCGCGAGGCGTTCCCCGGCGACGTCTTCTACCTGCACTCGCGGCTGCTCGAGCGGGCCTGCAAGCTCTCGGACGAGCTCGGGGGCGGCTCGCTGACCGCGCTGCCTGTGATCGAGACCCAGGCCGGCGACATCTCGGCGTACATCCCGACGAACGTGATCTCGATAACCGACGGCCAGATCTTCCTCGAGTCGGACCTCTTCTTCTCGGGCGTCCGGCCGGCGGTCAACGTCGGCATCTCCGTCTCGCGCGTCGGCGCGAGCGCACAGACGAAGGCGATGAAGAAGGTCGCCGGCCGCCTGCGGCTCGAGCTCTCGCAGTACCGCGAGCTCGAAGCCTTCGCGCAGTTCGGTTCCGAGCTCGACCCCGCCACCCAGCGCACCCTCGCCCGCGGCGAGCGCATGGTGGCGACGCTCAACCAGCCGCAGTACCAGCCGTGGCCGATGGAAGAGCAGGTCGTTGCGATCTGGGTCGGCGTCCACGGCCATATCGACGAGATCCCCGCTCCCCAGGTGCCGCGCTTCCAGGAGGAGCTGCGGGAGTACCTGCGCACGGAGGGGACGATCTACAAGGAGATTCGGGAGTCGGGCGACCTTCCCGATGAGCTCGAGGAGCGACTGAAGGCGGAGGTCGAGAAGTTCGCGAAGACCTTCGTCGTGACGGAGGAGTCCCCGGTCTAGTCCATGGCTGCCGTTCAGGACATCAAGCGCCGGATCCGCTCGGTCCAGAACACGCGCAAGATCACCAAGGCGTTCGAGCTCGTCGCCGCCGCCCGCTTGCGCCGGGCGCAGGCCAGGATCGAGGCGATGCGGCCCTA
>DASSCT010000106.1:0-7612 GCA_035697545.1 Gaiellaceae bacterium
TCGCCGTACCTGCCCCCGCCCGACGGTTCCTCTTCGGCCGAGGCGCTTGCGCTCGCTGACCAGGGCCTGGAGTTGATCGTCACCGTCACGGGCGACAGACGAGCCGCGGGCATCCTCCGAGGTTCACGCCGACTAGGGGAAGGCACCTGGCTGGTTCCGGCAGATCGGTCTGCAGGTGTCCTTCGCCGCCTCCGTTCGATCGGCGCGCTTCGGTACGCCCACGGAAACGGCCGAATGCGTCCCTCCGGTCTCTACGCCGCTCAGGGTGACCCGCTCGATCCGGCTCCCTGGTGGATGCCGCAGATCGGCGCGAACCGAGTGGCGGCGCCGGCTACGGGCTTCCCCCTGACGATCGTCGACGACGGAATCGATCGGAGCCACCCCGAGTTCGCCGCCCGTCCAGTCACGTTCCTGAACCAGAACGCGGTCGTGACCGGCGACGATTTCCACGGGACGATGGTCAGCTCGATCGCCGCGGCGCCGGTGAACGGCGTCGGCATCGCCGGCCTCTACCCGCTGGTCGCGCTCCGGTCGACCGACACCGGCGCCGGAGATTGCGCCGACGTCCTCGCCGCCGTGGAGGCGGCGATCTCGGCTGGACCGACCATCCTCAACATGAGCTGGGGCTTCAGCCCGCCGAGCTGCCCCGCGCTGCACGACCAGATCATCCGGGCCGTCGCGACGGGAACCCTGCCCGTGGCGGCCGCCGGGAATATGCGACTGCACTTCAGCCCGCCGGGAGTCCCTGCGATCTGGCCCCACGTGCTGACGATCGGCTCGACCGACCCTGACGGCGAGGTGAGCCTCTTCTCCAACGAGGGGATGGGCATCGACCTCGCCGCTCCTGGAGAGTCGATGGTGGTCGCGGCGCCGCGGTTCGTGAACCCGAGCGGCTACGAGACGGTGGAGGGGACGAGCTTCTCTACCTCGCTCGTGAGCGCCACGGCGGCCTGGGTCGCCACGCGAAGAGGCGCCCAGGCGAGGCAACTCGCAGACCTACTCCGGTCCTCGGCTCGCGACGTCGCTCCGGCGGGTTGGGACGCCGACACCGGCTTCGGGATCCTCGACCTCCCCTCGGCGCTCAGGCGACCGCTGCCCGCGCTGGACCCGCTGGAGCCCAACGACGACACGAACCAGGTGACGGCCGCAGGATTGCTCAAGCGTGCGGCGCCGGCTCTGACCCGGCCCGGGCGAGCAAAGGCGACGCTCCATGCGCGGCTCGACCGGACGGAGGATCCCGTCGACGTCTACCGCGTCTACGTCCCAGCCCGACGGCAGCTCCGGCTGCGCGTCGTCCCCACGTCCGACGTCGACATCGAGGTCTTCCGCCCGAATGCCCGCAGCTGCTACTACCAGAGCCGCAGCCGGGCGCTCCACGGACCGCTGATCGGCGGAAGCTACGGACGCGGGACGGCACCCGAGACGTTCCCGGTGCGAAATCGGGACAGCACCGGGAAGTACCTCTTCGCCTGCGTCTACAAGCCGCGTGACCAGGTGTCCACCGCGTCGTACTCACTGTCGATCACGACAACGAAGCTGGCTCGCTAGCTGCACCTCTAAGGTTGAGGCCATGGCTGCGCGGATCAGAGTCGGCACCTGCTCGTGGGCCGACGAGGCGCTCTCCAAGTACTTCTACCCGCCCGGGTTGCCGGCCCGCGAGCGGCTCTCGTACTACGCCCAGCACTTCGACACCGTCGAGCTCGACTCGACCTACTACCGGCTGCCCGTGGACTCGATGGCCGAGCGCTGGGCCGAGCAGACGCCCGAAGACTTCGTCATGCACGTCAAGGCCTTCGGAGTGATGACGCGGCATCCAGTGAAGAAGGAACAGCTTCCGACCGACCTGCGCGACGAGGCTCCGGTCGACGATCGGGGCCGGATCGACCGTCCGCCGAGGGAGTTCCGGGCGGAGGTCTTCCGGCGGTTCCGCGAGGCGCTCGACCCCTTGCGGAGCGCCGGCAAGCTCGGCGGGACGCTGTTCCAGTTCCCGTCCTACGTCGTCTACAAGGACTATTCGCTCGATTACCTGGCCTGGGCGCGAGAGCAGATGGGCGAGGACGAGATGCTGGTCGAGTTCCGGCACGCGAGCTGGTATGAGGAAGACGTTCGCTCAGAGGTCCTGTCCTTCATGGAGGAGCACGAGCTGTCGCTCGTCGTCGTCGACGCGCCCAAGGTGGACGCGAAGAACGTCCCTCGCACCCTGTTCGCGCTGACCTCGCCGACGCTGTACGTGCGCTTCCACGGGCGCAATGCGGACACCTGGAACGTGCGAGGCCGGAGCGCCGCCGAGCGGTTCGACTACCTGTACTCCGAGGACGAGCTGCGGGAGTGGGTGGAGCCGCTGAAGGAGCTCTCGGCGCAGGGGGAGAACGCGTACGCCCTCTTCAACAACAACAATCGCAGCCCCGGGGGCGACGGTGGCTGGGTCTCGCAGGCCGCGACGAACGCCCAGCAGCTCAAGCAGCTGCTTGCAGAAACTCCCGCAGGAGCTCGTTGAACCGGTCTGGCCCGTCGCGGCTCGGGAAGTGGCCCGTGTCCGCGAAGATCTCCAGCCGGCCGTTGGGCGCTCCCTCGACGATCTCCCGGGCCTCGTCCACGGGCAGGAACGGGTCGGCGTCCCCGACGGCGACCCACAGCGGTCCCTGAAAGCTGCGAGCGAGCTCGGTGGAGTCGCGCCGGTCGCGAAGAGCTTGCACGGAGCGGACGAGCTCGTCGACGGTCCGCTCCGGAGGCGGTGGCGCCGGTGCGCTGGGCGCCCACGCATCGATCCCTTCTTCCTGGAGCGTGCGGATCTGCTCGTCACGCACGGCTCGTCGCTCGGACGTGTCGGCGCCCACGCGCGAGCCCACCAGGAGCAACCCACGGACTCGCTCGGGTGCCTTACGGGCCATCGCGAGGGCGACGTAGCCGCCCATCGATGCCCCGATGACGGCGAGCTCGTCGTCGTCGGTGCTCTCGAGGAGCCTCTCGGCCCACTCGTCCACCGAGCTTCCGCCGAGGTCGTAGAGGTTCGGCGCCTCGACGTCCTCGCCGGCGAGTGCCTCCAGCTGAGGCTCCCACATCCGCTCGTCGAGCGGCATGGCGTGGAGCAAGAGGATCTTCATTCGTGATCGACGACCACGGCGTCGGGCACGTAACGGGCGTCTTCGAACCGGATTCTCGTGCCCTCCAGGCCGAGCACCTCCGAGAGCTCCCGCAGGAGGTCCTCTGGCGGCGGCAGCTCGTCGGGTGACGCGGCCGTCCTCGCCACCGCCCTGACGCTCGCGGCGCTCGCGCCTGTGAGCCGAGCGACCACCGTCGGGTTGGCACGAAGCGCGACGGCGTCGCCGGGGGGCAGTGGCCCGCGGAAGTCCGGCACCGAGACGTACTCGTCGAGGATCCGCCCGCGCTCGAGGGCGATGTAGTGAACCGCCTTGCCCCCTTCGACGCCGATCGTGAAGACGACGAGCCCCGACGCGTTGGAGAGCTCCTGGCCCAGCCGCTCGAGCTGGCGCGGGTCGCGGTCGGCCACCTCGTCGTAGACCGCGATCCAGCCGTTCCGCGGCGGCGAGACAATCGTCGTCCGGGAGCGAAAAACCCGCGGGACGAGCTTCGTCACCGCCTGGACGACTGCGCCCTGGTCGTCGGTCTGCAGGTGCACCGAGCCGAAGGATGTGGGCGCCTCCTCCGCGTCGACCTCCTCTGCCCGCGCCGCCGCCACGGCGCGAAGGAGCGCCAGTGCGACACCTTCACGCGGCTCGCTGAGCTCGAGCACGACGCCGCCGTCGGGGGTCTGGCGTGCCGAGCCGACGACCTCGCCGCTTTCCTCCGCAGAGAAGGAGTCGCCCTCCCGCCGAACGTTCATGCGGGTAGCCGCGAACCGGTCAGCAGGTAATGCGCGCTCAGGTTCTGGAATGGGTCGAAGCGTCCGCCGATCTCGCGCACCTCCTCAGTGGTCAGAGAGCGACCGTCACCATAAAAGGAGGAGACCACCTTGCGGAGCGCGAGGTCGCCGGCCGGCCACGCCCGAGGCCGTCCGAAATGGCGGGCGAGGAACCAGTCCGCCGTCCACTCGCCGATGCCGGGCAGCTCCTGGAGGCTGGCCTTGACCTCCTCGTCCGACAGCTCCGCCAGCGCGCCGTAGTCGAGCCCCGAACGTGCGAGGGCAAGGATGTAGTCGGCCTTCCGCAGCGAGAAACCGAGCGCTCTCAGCTCCTCCGGCGTCACGGCGGCGATGCACTCGGGAGTCGGGAACGCGTAGGCCAGGTCGCCGCGGACGCCGAACCGCTCCACGAAGCGGTTTCGCACCGCGAGCGCGGCTCGCAGCGAGATCTGCTGGGCCGAGATCGCGCCGACGAGCATCTCGAACGGATCGGGCGCGAGCGGCGGACGAAAGCCGCGAAGGCGCGTCGCGAGGGCGGCGAGGATGGGGTCCTCGGGTCGAAATGCCTCCAGATCGAACTCGGCGCCGAGCAGCGTCAGGACGACCGGCCGGATCTCATCGTCCAACGGTTCGACGTCAACCCCGCCGGGCGCGGCCTCGATCCGCACCTCGCGCCCATGGAGGACTCGGTGCAGGCCGCCCTCGTGCCAGAGCGAGGCAAGATCGGGCCCGAACACGCGGAAGCGCTCCGTCGTCAGCTCGAAATCGAACGGCTGCGGCATCGCCAGGAGGGCCATGCGCGAACCGTACGTATGGGTACGGTCTAGCCGTGGATGTCCAGGAGATCGCTCCGCGGCTCTGGTGGTGGTCGGCTCCCCACCCGGAATGGACGCCCGCCGCCGACAAAGACGGCAAGGGTTGGGGACAGATCGTCTCGTCGTACGCGCTCGTCGCGGACGACGCCTTCGTCGTTTTCGATCCGCTGATCCCCGAAGGCGAGGAAGACACCTTCTGGACGGCGATGGACAGGGACGTCGATCACCACGGGCCTCCGGCGGTCCTCATCACGATCCACTGGCACGTGCGTAGCTCCCAGCAGATCCTCGACCGCTACGAGGGCTCGACCCTCTGGGCCCACAAGCCGGCGGCAAGGCGGATCGGCAACCGCGCGCCGTATACGAACACGTTCGTCCAGGGCGACGAGCTCCCCGGCGGCGTCGAGGCGCTGCCCATGCACCACATGGACGAGGCTGCGTACTGGCTTCCGAGCCATGCCTCGACGGTCATCGGCGACACGATCCTGGGCCACGACGGCCGGGCTCGCCTCTTGCCCGCGAGTTGGCTGCGGAAATCGGAGTCGTACGACGACGTCCGGCGCTCGGTCCAGCGCGTGCTGAAGTTCCCGGCCACCCGCCTGCTGCTCACCCACGGCGGCCCGACCGACCCGAACGCGCTCGACGTCTGACGTGGAGCAGATCGGGCCGGGCCTTTGGTGGTGGAGGGCGCCTCATCCCGACTGGGCGCCCGAGGATCTCGAGGGCGGCCAGGGTTGGGAGCAGGTGGTCTCGTCGTACGCCCTCGCCCTCGACGATGGGCTCGTCCTCTTCGACCCGCTCGTCGACGACTGGGAGGCCCTCGATCGCCTGGTCGAGCAGCACGGACCGCCCGCGATCCTGATCACGATCCTCTGGCACGTTCGCAGCTCGCAGCAGATTCTCGACCGCTACGACGGTGCGTCCGTCTGGGCGCACGAGCCGGCGGCGCAATGGGTTGGCGAGCGAACCAGCGTCACCGACACCTTCAACATCGGTGACGAGCTCCCAGGCGGCGTGGAGGCGATTCCGATGCGCCGAATCGAGGAGGCTGCATTCTGGCTACCCGCGCACAATTCGGTTGTCGTCGGCGACACGATTCTCGGCCACGGCGCCGGCGCGGCGCTGTGCCCGCCGACCTGGGTTCGCAAGAACGAGACTTTCGCTCCGGCGGAGGAGGCAGTCCGGGAGCTGCTGGCACGCAACCCCGACCGCCTCCTGCTCACGCACGGCGGCCCGACGGACCCAGCGGCGCTAGAAGTGTGAGGTGGCGCCCGCCGGGTCAGCGTCGTAGCTGGCCGGCGCGTCGTCCTCGGTGTACCACGAGTACGCGTACTGGCCGTCGTCCAAGTCCCGGGCGAACGCCGTCAGCTTCAGCGGATGGAAGGTGTCGCACATGACCGCGAGCTCGTGCGTCTCGGTCATCCCGATCGACTTCTCCGCCAGCCCCGGATGCGGGCCGTGCGGGATCCCCGACGGGTGCAGCGTCACGGAGCCGACCTCGATCCCCTTCCGCGAGCCGAAGTTGCCGGAGACGTAATAGATCATCTCCTCGCTCTGGAGATTCGAGTGGTGATACGGGATCGGAATCGCCATCGGGTCGAAGTCGAGCTTCCGCGGGCAGAACGAGCAGATGACGAAGTTCGGGCCGGCGAACGTCTGGTGCGACGGCGGCGGCATGTGGATCCGCCCGGTAATCGGCTCGAAGTCGTTGATGTTGAACGTCCAGGGGTAGAGGTAGCCGTCCCACCCCACGACGTCGAACGGGTGATAGTCGATGACGTAGTCCTGGTAGCCGTCGCGCACGCGAATCTTCAGCTGGAACTCGCCGCGCTCCCGATAGGTCTGGAGCTCCGTGGGCGGATGGATGTCCCGGTGGTAGAAGGGCGCGTGCTCCATCAGCTGCCCGTACTCATTCCGGTAGCGCTTCGGGATCTCGATCAGGCCGGGCGTCTCGAAGAGCAGGTAGCGCTGAGGGCCTGACGGCTCGAACTGGTAGGTCGTCCCGCGCGGGATGACGATGTAGTCGCCCTCCTTGTAGGGCACGTCGCCGAAGGTCGTATGCAGCGTCCCTGAGCCCTCGTGGACGAAGTAGACCTCGTCGCCTTCGCCGTTCCGGAAGAAGTACTCCATGGACTCCGCCGGCCTTACGAGCGAGATCTCGACGTCGTTGTTCCACATCAGGAGCCTGCGGCCCGAGACCTCGTCGCCCTCCGACGGGATCCCGATCGTCTTGAAGTGCCGGTGGGCGTGCGCGTCAGGCACCCACTCCTCGCGCTCGATCGGCTCGAAGTGGCCGAGCTCCTTGACGCGGCAGGGAGAGGTCAGGTGGTAGAGGATCGACTCATTCCCGACGAACCCTTCGAGGCCCATGACCTCCTCGGTCAGGAGCGTGCCGTCGTCGCGGAACTGGATGTGGCGCTTGCGCGGAACGTCGCCGCGGATCTGGTAGGTCGACATGGCCGAAGGTTACCGCCGGTTGCACGGGGGAACCCCTGGTTCCCCCGTGAGCCCCCTCCTTGCCGGCGGGCTCGAAATGCCAGCGCTAGAGGGGCCGGCTCTTGCTCGCCGCGCCCACGGTTTCCTCGCGTGTGGGGCCTCCCGCGGGGCAAAGCCCCGCTCCGGCGGCGGATCGTCCTCCCTCTCGAGCGAGGGGGAATTGAACCCTTGACCAACCTGGTGCGAAGCCGCCTCGACACGTTTCTCGACTTCGGAGGCTTCAAATGCACCTCTCTCGCTTCTTCCGACGCGGCGTCCTGCTCCTCGCGCTCCTTGCGCTGGCGATGCCGCTCGCCGCGCTCGCCGACGGCGGCAAGCGCGGCAACGACGATTGCAAACGATGCAACGGCCGCATCTTCTATGCGACCGACACCGGCGGCAGCCTGTTGCGCTTCAGCTCCGACAATCCGCGAAAGCTTCGGTCCAAGGCGATCACCGG
>DASSCT010000107.1:0-2991 GCA_035697545.1 Gaiellaceae bacterium
GCCGTGCTTCAGCGACCCACGCGGGACCCGTCAGCTCGGAGGCAGGAAGGTGACCGTCTACACGGTCTCACGGGACGCCGACCAGTGGCACGTCACCTATCTCTGGCGCCGCAACGGCACCCTCTACACCGTCAGCGAGCATGTCGCGCCGCCGCTCACGTTCCGCAAGGTGATCAGCAATCTGGACCGCCTCGTCGGAGGGCTCGAGCTGATCCGGCCGACCGCGTAAGCACCTCCGTGCGGCTGACACGCAGGCAACTGCTCGGCGGGGCCGCCGCCGGCGCTCTGGGAGCCGCCGGCATCTACGAGCTCGTCGACCAGCTCACGGAGTCGCCGGAGCGCGCTCCGGCTGGGGCGCTGCCGGCCGAGCAGCATCTGTTGGCGGGGATGAAGACGATCGAGCACGAGGGCGTCGACGTGATCGAGCCGCCGCTCCACCATCAGGTCGTGACGGCGAAGCTCCGGGTTGAAGCGCGCCGCGCGGACCTGCAGGAGGCGCAAGAGACGCTGGAGCGGGCGCTTCGCGGCCTCGAGAGCCGCTACGAGGTCACGCCGGCCGGCCTCGCCGTGACGGTCGCCTGGGGCGTCCCGTACTTTCGCCGCTACGTCCCTGCGCTCGCGGTGCGGCACCTCCCGATCGACCGGCGTGCTTCGCGGACCGGCGAAGCTCCGGTGCCGGCGCTGCTCGACGCCGTTCGCTTCCCGAGCGACCCTGCGGACACGATCCTCGAGGACAACGATGTCGCGTTCCTCATCCGCAGCGACGATCGTCAGCACGTCGCCGACGGCGCGGAGGCGCTCTTCGACGAGGCCGGCGACCTCTTCGAGCTCACGAGCATCCGCAAGGGGTTCCAGGGCGGCGGCTTCGGCGGAGGGACGAGCCTGCCGAAGGCGATGGCGACGGCTGCAGGCGTGCCGGGCGCCGACCTGATTCCCGACACCGCGCAGCTCTTCCTCGGGTTCACGTCCACGCAGACGCACACGCAGGGCCAGTCGGCGAGCGCGAACTTCGAGACGCTCGGCCTCGTCGACGTGCGCGACGGGTACTTCCGCAATGGCACCAATCTGCACCTCTCCCACATCTTCGAGAACCTCGAGGCCTGGTATCTCGACTTCGACTACCGCGAGCGCGTCGACACGACGTTCCGGCCGCAGCTCGAGGCGAAGGAGGGGGCACAGACGCTGCCGCAGCCCCCGAAGGACGCCGCAGGCGAGCGCGACGTGAGGACGGACTTCAGGCGCTTCGGTGCAATCGGCCACGGCGCTTCGATCCAGCCCACCTCGCGGCTGCAGATGGACGTGCGCGGCGCCGACGGGCGGCTCTACCGGAAGGGAAGCGCGATTCCGCTGCGCGCCGACTTCAACACCCTCGACAACCCGTTCTTCTGGACCGCCGACCCCAAGCGGGACCGCTTCCACGAGCAACCGGACGCCGGCGTCCACTTCCTCACGTTCAATCCTTCCAGCGACGACTTTCGTCGCAACCGCCTCGCCATGGACGGCGTCTTCCCGGACGGTACGAGGCTGCCGATCCAGCAGCGCTCGAGGGGCCAGGGCCTGAACTCCGTGCTGCGCACCACCCACCGCCAGAACTTTTTGGTCCCGCCCAGAGCTCGCAGGTCGTTCCCGCTAGTCGAGCTGCTGTAGCAGCGGCTCTTGTCGCCGCGGAACGGGCTTTGCCCGTTCCGCCGCTGCGGTCGCTGGAGAAGGAAGCGGCAAGTGCTCCTTGGCCGCGCGGCGCGAAGCGCTGCCCGGCTTCATATCAGTCGCTGAAAGTCGTGAGACTTTCAGCGAGGCGTTAGCCAAAAAAGGCCCGCGCGACTCGGTACCAGCGCTCAGGGACCTTCTTGAGTTCCCGCGTTGCCTCCTCGAGAGCGACGTCGACGATCTCGTCCCCGTGCAGCGCGGCCATTCGCCCGAACTGCTCGTTCTCGACGAGGTCCGCGGCGTGGAGCCCGAAGCGCGTGGCCAGGACGCGGTCCCGCGGCGTGGGGCTGCCGCCGCGCTGTACATGTCCGAGCACCGTCACCCGGGTCTCGTAGCCGGTGCGCTCCTCGATGTCCCGTGCGAGCGAGTCTCCGACTCCGCCCAAGCGGACATGGCCGAACTGGTCGAGCTCGGCCTGCTGCGAAACTGCGCGCCGCTCGCCCGACTCGTAGGTCAGCTCGTAGCCCTCGCTGACAACCACGATCGAGAAGTCCTTGCCGCGTTCGTGACGGTGCATGAGATCGGCACAGGCCTGCTCGACCGTCATGGGCTGCTCGGGGATGAGGATCATGTCGGCGCCTCCGGCGATTCCGCTCATGACGGCGATCCAGCCCGTGTGCCGGCCCATGACCTCCACGACCATCACGCGGTTGTGCGACTCGGCCGTCGTGTGCAGGCGATCGATCGCCTCCGTCGCGATCCAGACGGCGGTGTCGAAGCCGAAGGTGTAGTCCGTCGCGGAGAGGTCGTTGTCGATCGTCTTCGGCACCCCGACGACCGGGAACCCGTGCTCTGCGTGCAGCTTCTCCGCGACGCCGAGCGTGTCTTCGCCGCCGATCGCGACGAGAGCGTCGAGCCCCTGCTCGGAGAACGTGGAGAGCACCCGCTCGACTCCGCCTTCGCTGCGGTACGGGTTCGTCCGCGAGGTGCCGAGGATCGTCCCGCCGCGGGGGAGAATGCCGGAGATCTCGCGATAGCCGAGCGGCTGGAACAGACCCTCGACGAGCCCTCGCCAGCCCTCGCGTATTCCGAGGACCTCGGCATTCCGGTCGAGTACGCGCCGCGTGACGGCGCGAATGACGGCGTTCAGTCCGGGGCAGTCGCCGCCGCCTGTGAGGATCCCGATTCTGGTGTGCACGCGGCTACCCTATTCATGCGGGCCGAAGTGGCGGAACTGGCAGACGCGCCGGACTCAAAATCCGGTGTCCCTCGGGACGTGCGGGTTCGACTCCCGCCTTCGGCATCGGCTGTTTCGGCGCGGCGGCCGATTCATTCGGCCGCCGC
>DASSCT010000108.1:0-19858 GCA_035697545.1 Gaiellaceae bacterium
GGCGTCGAGGCGAGCGTGATCGACCAGGACGCCGCCCCGAAGGCGGAGCGAACGATCGCGCTCTGGAACCCGCCGCTCACCGACGAGGAGCTCGGGCTCCGCGCCAGCGCGCTGGGCGAGGCATCACGGCTAATGGCCTCACTTGTCGAGCGCGGGGTCCGGACGCTCTGCTTCGCCAAGAGTCGCAAGGCTGCCGAGCTCGTCCACCGATTCACCGCTCAGCGGCTCGGCGACTCGACGCGCCTTTCGCCCTACCGGGCCGGCTACACCCCCGCCCAGCGCCGGGAGATCGAGCGCCGGCTCGCCGAGGGCGAGCTCCTCGGCGTCAGCGCCACGAACGCCCTCGAGCTGGGGATCGACGTCGGCCTGCTGGACTGCGTCATCTGCGTCGGCTTCCCGGGAACCGTGGCGAGCCTCCGCCAGCAGTGGGGGCGTGCCGGTCGACGAGGTCACGGGTTGGCCGTGCTCGTCGCCAGCGAGGACGCGCTCGACCAGTTCTTCATGCGCGAGCCGGGGGCGCTGCTCGAGCGCCGCGTGGAGGCCGCGATCCTCGACCATTCGAACCCGCGGGTGCTCGACGGCCACGTCCGTGCCGCCGCCTTCGAAGGGCCGCTGGACGACGCGGATGCAGAGACGCTCGGCCCCGAAGCGCTCGAGCGAGCCGCCCTACTCCCGGAACTGCGTCACACCCAGCGTGGGTACGTCTGGGCCGGGCGCGACTACCCGGCCGGCCGCTTCGGCCTCAGGTCCGCGACGCCCGACACGTTCACGGTCGTTGACGCAGACACCGGATCGTTGCTCGGCCTGATCGAGCGGGAACGCGCCTACTCGACCGTCCACGAGGGGGCGGTCTACCTTCACCTCGGGGAGTCCTACCGCGTGCTCGAGCTCGATCACGAGGCTCGGACAGCGCTCGTCCAGCCGTTCGCCGGCGACGAGTACACGCAGGCGAAGAAGGACACGATGACAGCGATCCTCGACACCGGGCGGGCCGAGCGCCGCCTCGGAGTCGAGCTCGCCTTCGGGCAGGTGACCGTGACCGAGCAGGTGGTTGCCTTCCAGCGCAAGCGGATCCAGAACGGCGAGACGATCGAGACTGTCCCGCTCGAGCTTCCGCAGACGGAGTTCGAGACGGAAGCGATCTGGTTCTCACCCGAGGCCGCAATGCTCGCCGGGCTGGAGGAGATGCCGCGCCTCCTCGGATCGCTGCACGCGGCCGAGCACTCGCTGATCGCGCTCCTCCCGCTCTGGGCGATGTGCGACCGCTGGGACATCGGCGGCCTCTCGACGAACCTGCATTTCCAGACCGGCGCGCCGACGATCTTCGTCTACGACGGCCACGCCGGCGGCGTTGGGATCACGGAGCGCGGATTCGCCTCCTTCGAAGGCTGGGCCGCGGATACGGCGCGCATGCTCGAGGGCTGCCCGTGCAACCACGGCTGTCCGTCGTGCGTCCAGTCGCCGAAGTGCGGAAACCTGAACGAGCCGCTGGACAAGGCCGGCGCGCTCGTGCTCCTCCAGCGCATGCTCGCTGTCGATTCCGGCCGCCGCCGCTCGTCGTCTTCGTAGAGCGACGGAAAGGAGGAGCCGTGAAGCCGCGAAGGACGCAGAGGAACCTGGTGGTGCGTGAGACGGCGAAGCTCGACCCGAGGCTCGCGAACGAGCTACTCGTGATCCGGCTTCGGCTCACCTAGGAGAAAGGAGAACGACGCATGCAATACCTGGCACTGATCCACGCAGACGAGAACGGCTGGGAGGAGCTGGGCGACGACGAACGCCAGGCGATCCAACAGCGCTACATGGAGTTCTCGGAGAACGAGAAGGTCGCCGGCGGCGCAGAGCTCGAGAGCACAGGCACCGCCACGACCGTACGCATGCAGAACGGCGACCGGCTGGTCACCGACGGTCCGTACGCGGAAGTCAAGGAGGCGCTCGGCGGGTTCTTCATCCTCGAGTGCGACTCGATCGACGAGGCCTGCCAGCTCGCGGCTCAGATCCCCGCGGCTGAGCACGGCGCGATCGAAGTCCGTCCCGTCTACGTGCGAGAGGAGAGTTGAGATGCGGTACGCGTTCTTGATCTACAGCGACCAGGAGCGGTGGTTCGAGATGTCGGAAGAGGAGGCCGCGAAGGCCACCGAGGAGTCGCTGCCGAAGTGGTATTCGTTCATGGAGGAGCTCGGCAAGGCCGACCCGGACATGAGTGGGAAGGAGCTCGACGACATCCGCACGGCCAAGACGGTGCGAGTTCGCGACGGTCAAGTGCTCGTTACCGACGGTCCGTTTGCAGAGACGAAGGAGCAGATCGGTGGGTTCTTCGACGTGAAGCTGCCTGATCTCGACACCGCGATCGAGTACGCAGCGAAGATTCCAGCCTCCGAGTACGGCTCGATCGAGGTGCGTCCAGTCGTGGAGCGCTCCTGACCGACGTCGGCGCCGTCTTCCGCGAGGAATGGGGGCGTGCGGTCGCGATCCTCATCCGCGTCCTCGGCGACTTCGAGCTCGCCGAGGACGCGGTGCAGGACGCCTTCACCGCAGCGCTCGAGCGATGGCCGCGGGAGGGTGAGCCGCGGAATCCGGGTGCGTGGATCGTCACGACGGCCCGGAACCGCGCGATCGACAGGATCCGCCGCGACCGGACGCTGGCGCGGAAGACCGAGCTGCTCCAGCGGCTCGCGCAGCTGCCCGAGGAAGAGGACGAGGTGAGTGGTATCCCCGACGAGCGGCTCGCGCTCGTCTTCACGTGCTGCCATCCGGCGCTGGCGACCGACGCGCAGGTGGCGCTGACGCTTCGCGAAGTCGGTGGGCTGGCGACAAACGAGATTGCGCGGGCGTTCCTCGCCGCGGAGACGACGATGGCCCAGCGTCTCGTGCGGGCGAAGCGCAAGATCCGTCAGGCCGGGATTCCGTTCCAGATCCCGCCCGACGAGCAGCTGACGGATCGCCTTCAAGCAGTTCTGGCGGTCCTGTATCTCATCTTCAACGAGGGCTACTCGTCGACTGCCGGCGATCAGCTCGTGCGGCGCGAGCTCTGCGACGAGGCGATCCGGCTGGGAAAGATGCTCGCCGTCCTGATGCCGGACGAGCCGGAGGTGCTCGGCCTGCTCGCGCTGATGCTCTTCCACGACTCGCGGCGGGAAGCGCGGACGAGTCCCGAAGGTGAGCTGATCCTGCTTGAGGATCAGGATCGGTCGCTCTGGAACCGGGATCGCATCGACGAGGGACGACGGGTGCTGGAGCGTTCGGTGGCGTTCGGTTCGCCGGGGCCGTATCAGCTGCAGGCGGCGATCGCGGCCGTCCATTCCGAGGAGACGACCGACTGGTCGGCGGTCGCGGCCCTCTACCAGCAGCTCGCGCTGGTGGCGCCGTCGCCGATCGTCGAGCTGAACCGCGCCGTGGCGGTGGCGATGGCGGATGGGATCGACGAGGGTCTCGATCTGATCGCCCAGATCCAGGGGCTCGACGACTACCACCTCCTGCACGCGGCGCGCGCCGATCTCCTGCGGCGGCTCGGGCGTCGCGACGAGGCGGCGGGCGCGTATCGCCAGGCGTTGGCGCTGACCCCGAACCCGGTCGAGCGGGCCTACTTGGAGAGGCGCCTCTCCGAAATGGCGTGACCCTTCGGGCGGGGTCAGACCCCGTCACGAGGCAGGAACACTTGTGTGTCAAAGGCGCACGCCGGCGGGCGCGTTTCGCTGAGTCGAGCGCTCGAGCAGCGTCGCCGGCCATGTCCGAATGTGGAGAAATCGTCACACGTTCGTGACGGGGTCTGACCCCGGCTCGAAGTGCGCGACCGCCCGCTCGACGGCCTCGGTGGGCGAGGTGGCTTGCTCGATGCCGTCGCCTTCGAGCTTCCAGCCCGGCTCGAGGATCACGACCGGACGGCCGAGTCTTCGCGCGAAGGCGATCTCCGACAGCGTCCCCCAGCTTCCCCCCACCGCGATCACTGCCTGACCCGATGCCGCGACGGCGAGATTTCGCGCATGGCCGATCCCGGTGACGACCACGTGATCGATCCATTCGGACGCGTCCTTCCGTCCCTCACCCGGGAGGATCCCGATCGTCGTCCCTCCGGCCTGCTTGGCACCCCGGGCCGCCGCGGCCATCACCTCGCCGCCTCCACCTGTGACCACTGTGCACCCCCGCTCCGCGAGCAGGCGGCCGACCTCCTCCGCAGAGCGCTCATGCTCCGCGCCGCTCCCGATCACCGAGACCTGAACGGCCACGTCCGCGATGCTACGAGACATGGTCGATCTGGAGGCACGGGGCGGGACGCTGATCGCCGGCGGCGGCTTCGCCGGCTCCTACGTCGCGCGCAAGCTCGGCCGCCGCGGAGCGACGATCGTCAGCCGCGAGAACTTCATGCTCTTCACGCCAATGCTGCCCGAGGCAGCCTCCGGCACGCTCGAGCCGAGACACGTCGTCGTCCCGCTGCGAGTGATGTGCCCCTACGCCGACCTCGTCCTCGGCCGGGTCCTCGCGCACGACCCGGCGGCCATGCGCGTACAGGTCGAGACCGAGGAGCGCGTCTTCTGGATTCACTACGCCGATCTCGTTGTCTCGCTCGGCTCGGTCGTCCGCACACTCCCCATCCCCGGCCTCGCGGAGCACGCACTCGGCTTCAAGTCGCTGCCGGAGGCGATCCACCTGCGAAACCACGTGCTCACGCGGCTCGAGGTCGCGGCGGCCGCCTCGACCGACGCGCATCGCCAGCGGGAGCTGACCTTCGTCTTCGTCGGCGCCGGATATGCCGGCGTGGAGGCACTAGCCGAACTGTCCGATCTCGTCCGCGACGCCATGCGCTACTACCCGATGCTGCGCAGGGTGCCGCAGCACTGGGTGCTGGTCGACGCCGCGCCGAAGATCCTCCCGGAGACTCCGACGCGGCTCGGCGACTACGCGGCGGAGCTGCTCCTGAGACGCGGCGTCGACATCCGCGTGAACACAACGCTGGAAGGGGTCGAGCCGCACGCCGTCCGCCTCTCCGACGGCTCGCGGCTCCTCACGAGCACGGTCGTCTGGACGACTGGCGTCAGAGCCAACCCGCTGCTGCCCGAGCTGGGGCTACCCGTGGACGAACGAGGGCGCGTGCGGGTCGACGGCACAATGCGCGTCGAGGGAATGGAGCGGGTCTGGGCGCTCGGCGACTGTGCCGCGGTCCCGAACGCCGCGACCCCCGGGCAGACCGACCCGCCGACCAGCCAGCACGCGCTCCGCCAGGCCAAGCGTCTCGCCAAGAACATCCGCGGAGACCCGCAGCCCCACCGCTACCGGATGCTCGGCGAGGTAGCGACGCTCGGACGCTACAAGGGCATCGCGTCGGTTTCGGGATCCCGCTCAAGGGCTTCCCCGGCTGGTGGGTCACGAGGACGTACCACCTCTACCAGCTCCCGCTCTTGTCCAGGAAGCTCCGCGTCGTAACCGATTGGACCGTCGCGCTCCTTTTCCCACGCGACATCGCCGAGCTCGGTCAACTGGAGCGACCGAGGAAGCTCGGTGACTGACGACCTCGAGCGCATCCACGCGTTCGAGCACGCGGTTGACATGGCAGGAACCGAAACCGTCCCTTCCCCGCTCGGCCACGGCGTGCTGACGCCCGAGGTGCCTCTGCCCCACGACTCCAACTTCCTCTTCGTCGACCGAGTCCGAGACGCAACCGAGGCGATCGCCGAAGCCGATCGGATCCTCGGCGGCGCCGGTCGCAGCCACCGCGTGATCGTCACCTTCGACGACGAGCTCGTCGAGCGCCTACGACCCGAATTCGACGCCCTCGGCTGGCGGACCATGCGTCACATCTTCATGGCGCAGCTGCGCGACCCCGAGAAGACCGCCGACCTCTCGCTCGTGCGCGAGGTCGATCAGGCGGCGCTCCGGCCCGGCCGCATCCGAAGGATCCTCGCCGAGCCCTGGGGCAACCCGGAGCTGGCAGAGCAGATCCTCGACAGAAAGATCCTGCTGGCCGAACGCGCAGACACCCGCTTCTACGGCGTCGCAGTCGATGACGAGGTCGTGGCCTGGACCGACCTCTACATCGGCAAAGACATAGGCCAGGTCGAGGACGTCGCCACGCTCGAGGAGCACCGCGGCAAGGGCTACTCAACGGCGGTCGTGCTCCGCGCCGTCGACGAGGCACGGAACGCAGGCGCGGATCTCGTCTACCTCGTCGCCGACGAGGAGGATTGGCCGAAGGAGTGGTATGGACGGCTCGGCTTCGACACCGTCGGCCGGATCTACAAGTTCATTGCGCCCTGACGCGCTTCAGGGCATCGCTCAACGACTGGCGGCCGTGCAGCACGGGCTCGAACAGATCGCCGTGCTCCTCGATTCGTGAGCGGACGACGTCCATCGTGAACTCGCGGGGATCCAGCTTCTCGTTCACCTCGTTCCAGCGCAGCGGTGTCGAGACCGGCGCGCCCGGACGAGGTCGCACCGAGTAGACCGAGGCAATCGTCTTGCCCTCCCCGTTCTGATTCGAGTCGATCAGGACGCCGCGCCGCTTGGCTCTCGTCCACTCCGTCGTCACGAGCCCACGATGGGTTCGAGCGAGCGTCGAGGCCACGATCTCGCAGAACTCGCGCGCCTGGTCGTACGTATGCCGGCGGGCGATCGGCACGAGCACGTGGATCCCATCCGAGCCGCTCGTCTTCGCATGGCTCTCCAGCTCGAGAGCGTCCAGCACCTGCTTGACGAGCAGCGCGACCTGGACGGTCTCCTTGAACCCCACGTCGTCGGAGGGGTCGAGATCGAAGAGCACCCAGTCGGGGCGGTTCGGCTTGTCGACCCGGGAATACCAGGTGTTCATGTCGATGCAGCCCATGTTCACCATCCAGAGGAGCGCCAGCTCATCGTTTACGAGCGGCGCCTGGATCTTCCGGCGCTGGCGCGGCGAGTCGCGCGTCGTGACGGTGAACTCCCGCGTCGGGATCCAGTCGGGAATGTGCTTCGGCGCATCCTTCTGGAAGAAGAACTTGCCGTAGGCCCCGTCGGGATAGCGCTTCATCGTGAAGGGGCGATCCTTGAGCTGCGGGACGAGCACCGGCGCCACGTCGCGGTAGTAGGCGAGGAGATCGCCCTTCGTGATCCCTTCGTCGGGCCAGAACGGCTTGTCCAGGTTGGACAGCTTGAGCACACGCTTCCCCTTGCGGATCTCAGTTGGAATCGGCGTCACCGGCTCTGGATCCTCCCGCCGAACCTCGTCTGCGGTCTTGTCCTCGCGAAGCCCCTGGTACGACGGCGCACGCAGCCGGCCGTCGTGCGTCCACTCCACGAACTCGATCTCGGCGACCAGCTTCGGCTCGACCCAGTGGATCGCGTCCTTGCGGACCCTCGGCATCTTCGGAACGCTCGAGAACGGCGGGTCCTTGCGCTCGAGTGGGCGGAGCTTGGCGAGCAGCCGGTCGATCTCGTCGTCGGTGAAGCCGGTGCCGACATTTCCCGCGTAGACCAGCTCCCCGTCGTTGTAGTAGCCGAGGATCAGCGACCCGAAGCGCCCGGACCGCCGGCCCTGGCCCCGCGTGTAGCCGGCGATCACGAACTCCTGGCGACCATGCGTCTTGATCTTCAGCCAGTCGCGAGTGCGCCTCCCGGGGAAGTACCGAGAGTCGCGCTTCTTGGCGAGGATCCCCTCGAAGCGCTGCACCTTGGCGGCGTTGAAGAGCGCCTGACCGTCGTCGAAGGCCTCCGAGAGCTGGACAGTCCGGTTGCGCCGGTCGAGGAGCTTCTCGAGCCGCTTGTGCCGCTCGGTCAGCGGTAGGTCGATAAGCGGCTCGCCCTCCTGTTCGAGCAGGTCAAAGGCGACGTAGATGTACCGCGTGCCCGGCTTCCCCTGCTGCATAGCGGAGAACGTGGCCCGCCCCTCCTCGTCCAAGGCGCAGACCTCGCCGTCGATCACGCAGTCCGGGGTCTTCACGGCCCGTGCAATCTCTCTCGCGACAGACTCGAAGCGGGCGGTCAGATCGTTCCCCCTCCGGCTCGCCAGCGTCGCTTCCCCGCTGTGCACGTCGGCGATTGCCCGATATCCGTCCCACTTGACCTCATACAGCCACTCGGCACCCTTCGGGACGTGCTCGGCCGGGGTCGCCAGCATGGTGGAGTAGTTCCGCCGTGGCCGCGGCGCCGCGCCGTCGTCGTCCCGCTTCTTGAGGATCAGCCAGTTCTTGGGATCCCCGTCGAGCTTGGCAGGAACAAGGGCCCAGGTCCCATCGAGCCGCTTCCCGTGCAGGCGGACAGTGAGCCCGCCATTTTTCTTCTCCTCCAGCAGCTCGTAGGTGCCGTTGTCCCAGATCTCGACGGAGCCGGCACCGTACTGGCCCTTGGGAATCTCACCCTCGAACTTCGCGTACTCGAGCGGGTGGTCCTCGACGTGGACAGCGAGACGCTGCTGCCCGGGGTCGAGCGGGATCCCTTTCGGAACCGCCCAGCTCGCGAGCGCGCCGTCACGCTCGAGGCGGAAGTCGTAGTGCAGGCGTCGGGCGTCGTGGCGCTGCACCACGAAGATCGGCTTTTTGCCCTTCTTCTTCCCGCGGAAGGGCTCGGGCGTCTTCTTCGGGTCGCGCTTCTTGCGGTACTCGGCGAGCTTGGCCACCAGGCCGAGAGGCTAGCTGGCCTTCTTCGCCGGCTTCCGTCTCCTCGTCGTCCGCTTGCTCGACCGCTGCGTCGTCTTGCTGCGCTCGACCGACTCGCGAAGCGCGGCCATCAGGTCGACGACCTCTGCCTCTTCTGCCTTCTGCGGCTCCGGAAGCTCCTTGCCCTTCGCCTTGACCTTGAGCAGCTTGAGCAGCTCCTTCCGGAACTCGTCGTCGTATTTCTCCGGCTTGAACGATCCGCTCAGGTTCTTGATCAGCGACTTCGCCATCTTGACCTCAGCGGGCTCGAGCTTGCCCTTCGAATTGACCTTCTCGGGCTCACGAATTTCGTCGGGGTAGTACATGGTCTCGAGCACGAGGACGCCGTCATGCGGTCGGACCGCAGCGAGCTGCTGCTTATTCCGGATCACCACCTTGGCGATCGCGACCTTCCCGGTCTCCTCGAGCGCTCGCACGAGCAGGCGGTACGGCTTCTCGGCGCCGTCCTGCGGGAGCAGGTAGTAGCCCTTCTGGAAATAGAGCGGGTCGATCTCCTCGCCGTCGACGAAGTCCGTGATGTCGATCGAGTGCGTCAGCTCGATGTCGAGCCGCTCGAGGTCCTCGTCCTCCAGCGGAACGTACTGCCCCTTGCTGATCTCGTAGCCACGGATCACTCGATCCGCCGGCACCGCCCTTCCGTTGTCCTTGCGAACTTTCTCGTAGCCGATCGGCGCCATGTCCCGCCTGTCCAGGAAGTGAAACTTGAGATCCTTGGACTCAGTGGCCGAGAACATGCGGACCGGCACGCTGACCAGCCCAAACGAGATCGTGCCGCTCCAGATCGGCCTCATAGGCGGGGTGTTACCCGACTAGGCTCGTGCCCTAACCGGGGTTACTTGCGAACGGGCGCCGGCGCGCTGGGAACCGCCGCGGGAGCTGTCGCTTCCGCAAACACGCCCAGCGACCGAAACCGGTCCCTGCGCCGGCGCCGAAGCTTCTCGCCGGGGATTCGCTGCAGGTCTTCGAGCGAGCTCTGGAGCGCCTCGCCGAGCAGCCGCGCGGCTTCGGTCCAGTTCGTCTGAGCTCCCGCCCCGGGCTCGGGAACGACGGCGTCGATGACGCCGAGGCTCAGGCAGTTGGCGGCGTCCGGCTTGAGCGCCGCGGCTGCCTTCACCTTCTCGGCACCGTCGCGCCAGAGGATCGCGGCACACCCCTCCGGCGAGATCACCGAGTACATCGCGTTCTCCTGCATCAGCACGCGGTCCGCAAGCGCGATCGCGATCGCGCCGCCCGAGCCGCCCTCGCCGATAATGCAGGCGACGATCGGGATCGTGAGCCGGCTCATCAGCGCCTGGCTCCGCGCGATCGCGCCGCCCTGGCCGTGCTGCTCCGCTGCCACGCCAGGGTAGGCGCCCGGCGTGTCCACGAGGGAGATGATCGGGAAGCGATGTCGCTCGGCCAGGTCCATCATGCGCATGGCCTTGCGATACCCCTCCGGATAGGTCATCCCGTAGTTCCGGCGGATCCGCTCGTGGGTGTCGCGACCCTTCTGATGACCCAAGAGCGCGACGGTCTGGCCGCCGAACCTGCCCAGCCCGGTGACCATCGCCGGGTCCTCCGCCCGCGCCCGGTCACCGTGCAGCTCGACGAAGTCGTCGAAGATCCGCTCGACGTAGTCCAGGGTGTACGGCCGCTCCGGGTGCCGCGCGAGCTCGACGTGCTGCCAGATCTCCTCGTCGCTCGCCTCCGAGATCTTCTCGAGCTGGCGCTGGAGCCGCGAGAGCTCGCCCTTGATGCGGGTGCCTCGCAAGAGCCCGAGACCCCTCAGCCGGCTCAGGCGGTTACGCAGATGGAGCTCGGCCTCATTGGCCATTGTGATTCCGGTCGAAGAGTCGCAGGACGCGCCCGAGGTACGGGCGCAGGTCGTGGCGGCCGACGATTCCGTCGAGATGCCCGAAGCGGATGTTCGACTCGGCGAGACCGAAGTCGTCTGGCAGCTTCTCTCGAGTCGTCTGCTGCACGACACGTGGACCGGTGAAGGCAAGGAGCGCGCCGGGCTCGGCGACGATCACGTCGCCAAGCGAGGCGAAGCTCGCCAGCACGCCGGCGGTCGTCGGGTGGGCCATGACGCTGATCATCGCGCCGCCGGCGTCTTTCAGATCCTCGACCGCGCAGACCGTCTTCGGGAGCTGCATCAGCGAGAGGATTCCCTCCTGCATGCGCGCGCCGCCCGATGCGGTGACGCTGACCAGCGGGACGCTTCGCTCCGCGGCGCTCTCACAGGCGCGGCAGAACTTCTCGCCGACGACGCTGCCCATCGAGCCGCCCATGAAGCTGAAGTCCATGATGGACAACTCGCACGGCACGCGTTCGATCGCCGCCGCGCCGATGACGATTGCATCGCCGAGCCCGGTCGAAACCTCGGCCTCGGCCAGCCGCTCGGGGTACGGCCGCATGTCGAAGAACTCGAGCGGATCCTCCGAGCGCAGGCCCGCCGACTCTTCCCGGAACGTCCCCTCGTCGGCCAGTTGCGTGATTCGCTCCCGAGCGCGCACGGCGAAGTGGTGGTTGCACTGAGGGCAGACGCGGAGGTTCTCCCGAAGCTCGTCGTCTCGGTAGTGCGAGCCGCACTTCGGGCAGGTGTTCGGGTGCGGCTTCTCGTCGGTCGCCGGCTCGGGGAGATTGCGGTGCTCGATCGAAACGTCGATGCGCTCCGCCACGTGGCGAGTCTAGTGCCCCGTCCGGCGATGCCGCCGGAATTCTCGGTCGCGAGCACCAAGCCAGAAGCGCCGCGTGATCGCGGGCGAGAAGCCGGCATGTATGGCTGGATGGGGCACTACACGGAGAGCCCGAGGGCAGCCGCGAGCTGCGAGACCGGCTCGAGGTTCTCGTCCCGGCGCAGGAGCCCGCTGAAGCCGGCGCCCAGGACCGGCGTCTGCTCTTTTGCGGAGCGCAGGAGCGCGGCCACCTCCTCAACGGAGAGCCCGCCGGGCTCGGGCATCCAGGAGGCGACCTCGTCTTCGGCGAAGGCGTCGAAGTCGAGCGCGACGTACATCCCCACCGTTCCGTCCAGCGCGCCGCCGAGCGCCTCGGGGCCGAGACCCAGCCCGACCGACGCGATGAAGTCCTTTTCCGGTGGGTCGAGGTTGCGGGCGCCGACCAGCGCGACGTCGCGGGCCCCGACGGCGCCCGAGTCGAGCAGCATCCGGAGCGGCATCCCCCATTCGTTGCCCGAAGGAGACGTCTCCGGCGTGTTCAGGTCGCCATGGGCGTCGAACCAGAGGAGCGCGATACGCCCGTGCCGCGCAGCGAGCGCCTCGACGGCTCCGATGTGGGAGCAGCAACAACCGCCGAGAACCACCGGGCGCCTCGGAAGGTCGAGGGCAACGGCGAAGTTCTGCTCCTCGAGCGATTCCTCGGCGATCACGGCGGCTTCCGGGAAGTCAAGGGGCAGCGACGCGGCCTCGACCATCCCCTCACCACCGTCCCCCCAAGCTCGGGGGACGCGCACGAGCCCCGCCGCAAAGGTTCTCCCGCAGGCGTGGCACTCGTAGTCGCCGTCGAGGGCGACCGCCGTGTACGCCAGGCAGTCGGGACACTTGGCGCGGAGCCGCGACATCAGAGCTCCTTCTCGTAGACGTCGGAGCGCCGGACGACGCGCATCCCGGCGCTCTCGTAGAGGCGATTCGCGCCGGTGAGACTGTCCGCATCGACACCGAGCGCGGCAGCGTGGAAGCCACGACGGCCGAACTCGTGGAAGCAGTAGAGGAGCAGCGAGCGCCCGAGGCCCTGGCGACGCCACTGGTTGCGGACCCCGAGAACGCTGATCCAGCCGAGGCCCTTCTCGCCCTCATGCTCGCGGCAAATCGCAACCGCAGCTGCGTCGTTCCCGTGCTCGACGAGGAACCAGAGCGTCGGGTCGAACCATGCTTCGCTCAGCATGACGTGCTTCCAATCTTCGAAAGGCATTCGCGAAGGCTCCCAGCTGTCTTCGAAAGTCTCCTGCTGCACGTCGTATGCGAGCTGGACGTCCTCGCGCGTCGCGGGCCGAACCGTCATGCCTCGTGGCCATTGCGGCTCGGGAAGATCGCCGTCGAAGTCGACCCGCATGCGGTAGAAGTGCCGGATCAGCCGATAGCCGCGCGCCTGGAGCAGTTGCTGCGTCGGCTCGTCCACGCTCGCCGTGTGGAACCTGACCAGCTCGCCTCCGCGCGCTCGGGCACGCTGTTCAGCCCACTCATGGAGCGCCAGCCGAACGGCGTCGGTCTCCGACGGGGGAACGCGCAGATCCGCCCAGTAGATCGGCTCCGGGTCGGGATCGACGTCGACGTAGCCGCGGAGGCTGCCGTCGACGACCGCAACACGAATATCCGTCTCGGGATTGAGCGTTGGGCCCGTGAGCCACATTCGCATCGATTCGACGCTCTCCTCATCCTCGCCGTAGAGCTCGTTCGCGTCGCGGTTGATCAGCTCCGCGAGCGCCTCCAGCTCGTCGAGCGTCGGCGCCCGCAGCTCAACGGTCATGCCTCTGCGGGAACGAGGTCGTCGAGCGTATCCGGGAGCTCGCTCAGGTCGGTCAGCTCGCGGTCTGGTTTTGGCTCCGGCTCCTCGCCGAGCCGGTTGATCCAGACGGTCTTGAGCCCCAGGTCGCGTGCCGGCGCAATGTCGTGGAAGAGGCTGGCGGCGACGTGCACGTGGTGCTCCCTGTCCGCCGTTGTCACGTCGTAGAAGTGCTCCCAGTGAACGGGCGCAGGCTTGTAGGAGCCGAGGTCGCCCGCGACGATCGCGAGGTCGAACGGAACGCCGATCCGCTTCATCGACTCGGTGATGAGGTCGCGGTCCGAGTTGGAGAGAATCACGAGGTTCCAGCCACGCTGGCGAAGCTCGGCCAGCGAGTCGGGGACTTCCGGAAACGGCTCCCAGGTCGGAAGCGCTTTGACGAGCGCATCCGACTCCCCTTCCGGCATCGCGAGCCCTTCCTCTTCGGCGAGCCGCACAAGCGTCTCCGTCAGCACGACCTTGTAGGGCTGCGACCCATCCTGCTCGACCTCGGGCTCGAGCTCGTGGTAGCGCTCGAGCAGCCGGGGCGCGTCCTGAACGCCAAAAAGCCGCTCGAGCTCGCTCTGGATGCCTCCGTTCCAGTCGATCAGCGTGCCGTAACAGTCGAACGTGGCCCAGCGCTGCACGGGCTAGCCGTCGAACTGGCGTACGACGATGCAGGCGTTGTGGCCACCGAAGCCGAAGGAGTTCGAGACCCCGATCCGGACGTCGGCCTCGCGCGACTCGTTCGGGATGTAGTCGAGGTCGCACTCGGGATCCGGCTCGTCGTAGTTGATCGTCGGCGGCAGCGTGTTCCGGTTGACAGCCAGCATGGTGAAGATTGCCTCGAGCGCGCCGGAGGCACCTAGGCAATGACCCGTTGCGCCCTTGGTCGAGGACACCGGCGTGGAGCGCGCGTTGTCCTCGCCCAGCGCGAGCTTGATCACACGCGTCTCGCTGGCGTCGCCGAGCGGAGTGGAGGTGCCGTGGGCGTTGATGTAGTCGATCTCGTCTTTCAAGACCCCGGCGTCGGCGAGCGCCATCGTCATCGCCCGGGCCGGGTTCTCGCCGGTCGGGTCGGGCTCGGTGACGTGGCGTGCATCCGAGGACAGGCCGTAGCCGAGCAGCTCCGCGTAGATCTTCGCGCCGCGCGCCTTCGCCCGCTCGAGGTCTTCGAGCACGACGACGGCGCCCGCCTCGCCCATCACGAACCCGTCGCGGCCGGCGTCGAACGGGCGACTCGCCTCTTCAGGCGCGTCGTTCCGCCGTGAGAGCGCGCGCATCGCGCTGAACCCGGCGATCCCCACCCGCGTGATCCCCGCTTCCGTCCCACCGGCGAGCATCACGTCGGCGCGTCCGAGCCGGATCGCGTCGGCAGCTTCGCCGATCGCCATGTTCGAGGCAGCGCAGGCCGTGCACTGCGACGACAGCGGCCCGCGGGTGCCGAGGTACATCGAGACCCAGCCGGCGCCCATGTTGGGAATGATCTGCGGGATCGAGAAGGGGTTCACGCGATCGGGGCCCCGCTCGAGCAGCGTTTCGAAGCAGTCCTGGAACGCCTTCAGGCCGCCGATGCCCGTTGCGATCGACCCGCCGATCCGGTCGGCGTCCTCCGCGATGTCCAGCCCCGAGTCGTCTCGCGCCTGGATCGCGGCCACGACGATCATCTGCGCGAAGCGGTCCATCCGCCGTGCCTGCTTCTTCTCGATCCAGTCAGTGGCCTCGAAGTCCTTGAGCTCGCAGGCGAAGTGGACGGGATACTCGCTCGCGTCGAACCCCTTGATCGGCCCGGCGCCGGAACGCCCAGCCGTGAGGTTCTCCCAGCTCGTCTCGACGTCGTTCCCGAGCGGCGACACCGCGCCCATCCCGGTGATCACGACCCGTCTTCGTCCGTTCATGCTCGCCATTACATCCCTAACCCTCCGTCGACCAGCAGGACTTCGCCGGTCACGAATGATGCCGAGTCCGAGGCGAGAAACCGCACTGCGCCGGCGACATCCTCAGGATCCCCGAAACGTCCGAGCGGCGTGTTCGCGAGCATCGCGCCCTTGAGCTCCTCCGGGAGCTCGTTCGTCAGGCGCGTCGAGATGTACCCCGGCGCGACGACGTTCGCCCGAACCCCACGGCTACCCAGCTCGCGGGCGAGCGCCTTCGTGAAGCCGATGATTCCCGCCTTCGAGGCCGCGTAGTTCGTCTGTCCGGGGTTGCCGTGGAGCCCCACCACGCTCGAGACGTTGACGATCGAGCCCGAACGGCGCTTCATCATCCCGCGGGTGACGGCGCGGCAGGTGTTGAACGTGCCGCCGAGGTTCGTGTCGAGCACCGTCCGCCAGTCCTCGTCGGACATCCTGGCGAGGAGCCCGTCACGGGTGATTCCGGCGTTGTTGACGAGAACGTCGACGTCGCCGGCCTCCTCGACCAACCGCTTGGCCTGGTCCGGATCGGAGACGTCAGCCTGAAGCGCCCGGCACCCGATCTCGCCCGCGGCAGCCTCAGCGTCCTCCGCGCCCGAGCGGTAGGCGATCACGACCGTCGCGCCGGCCTGCGCCAGCTCAGCGGCGATCGCACGCCCGATGCCGCGTGACCCGCCGGTGACGAGCGCCGTCCGGCCTTCGAGAGAGCAGAAGTCGGGCACGCCTCAGATCGTCTCTTCGGCCTTCCGCAGCCCGGCGAGGTTGTTCACGGAGACGGTCCTCACGCCCCTGTCGATCCGCTTGACAAGGCCGGAAAGGACATTGCCCGGCCCGACCTCGACGAAGGTCTTGACACCCTCCTTGACGAGGCCGTGCGCTGCTTGGGTGAACTTCACCGGCGCCGTGACCTGCTCGACGAGCAGCCCTGCCATCCGCTGCGCCGGCTCGATCTTGGCCGTCACCGTCGACATGAACGGCGCCACAGGATCCGCGAAGCGCACCTTGTCCACCGCCGGCTTCAACCGCTCCGCCGCCTTCGCGACGAGTGGGCTGTGGAAGGCTCCCGAGACCTTAAGGCGCACCGTCCGCTTGGCGCCGAGCAACGAAGCTCGGCTGATCAGCTCCTCGACCGCCTCCTCCTCACCAGAGACAACGATCTGGCCGGGGCAGTTGTAGTTCGCGGGCCACACGCCCTCGATCTCGGAACAAAGCTCTTCGACGATCTCGTCGTCCAGGCCGAGGATCGCCGCCATCGTCCCGTCGCTCTCCCGCGCCGCCTCGGCCATCGCGAGCCCACGCTCCCGGACGAGGGCGAGCGCGGAGCCCGTGTCGATCGAGTTGGCTGCGGCGATGGCGGCAAATTCGCCGACCGAGTGACCGACAACGTAGTCGGGCGCAATGCCCCGCGTGCGCAAAGCGGCGAGAACGGCCAGGCTCGTCGCGACCAGCGCCGGCTGCTGGACGTCCGTGCGCACGAGCTCGTGGAGCGGCGCCTCGAAGCACAGGCGCTTGAGGTCGAGGCCCGACGCGTCGCTTCCGAGCTGAAAGACCTCCATCGCCTCCGGTACCGCCTCGGCGATCTCGCGGCCCATTCCTTCCTCCAACGAACCCTGACCTGGGAAGCAGAACGCGATCATGTGTCCCCTCCGTTCGCCGTCCACTCCATCAGCGCCGAGCCCCATGTCAGCCCGGCGCCCATGCCCGTCATCAACACCGTCGTGCCCGGCTGTAGCCGGCCGTCCGCCTCCGCATCGGCAAGTGCGAGCGGAATCGAGCCCGACGAGGTGTTTCCGTACCGATCCACGTTTACGACAACCCGATCTTGCGGGATTCCCAGCTTCCTCGCTGCGTAATCGATGATCCGCGTGTTGGCCTGGTGCGGGACGTACACGTCGACATCGTCGATCGTGCGTCCGACTTCAGCGAGCAGCGCGTCGGCCGACGACACCATCACGCGCGTCGCGAACTTGAAGACTTCGCGTCCGTTCATCTTCACGAGCCGGTCCGGGTTCTCGAAGGTTCGCGAGCCGCTGCCCGGGAGCCAGAGATGCTGACCGCCGCCGCCGTCGGCGCCGAGCTCGAAGCCGAGAAAACCGCCTTCGTCGACGTGCTCGATTACCACTGCGCCTGCCCCGTCGCCGAAGAGTACGAGCGTCGAGCGGTCGGTCCAGTCGAGGATCTTCGAAAGCACGTCGCCACCGACCACGAGCGCCTTCTTCGCAAGCCCCGCGGAAACCATGGCGTGGGCCTGCGCCAGCGCGTAGACGAAGCCTGTGCAGCCCGCGAGGAGGTCATAGGCAGCGGCGTCGGGAGCTGGGAGGAGATCGCCGAGAAGCGAGCCCGTGGTCGGGAACATCATGTCCGGCGTCACCGTCGCGACGATGATCAGGTCGAGTTCCTCCGGCTTCACACCAGCGCGCTCGAGGGCGGTTCGCGCAGCGGGCAGGGCGAGATCCGTCATCGCCTGCTCCGGTGCGGCGATCCGACGCTCCTTGATGCCGGTGCGCTCCATGATCCACTCGTCGGAGGTGTCCACGAGCTCGGCCAGCTCGTCGTTCGTCAGCACGCGGTCGGGCGCATACGTGCCGAGACCCGTGATCGAAACCGGCGCGCCGTTGGAGCGGGCGATCATTGCTCGATCGCGAACGTGAGCGTTCCCCGCGCGGCAAGGGCGCCGTCGACGCTGGCCGTGGCCTTGCCTCGCCCGACCGGGCCGCGGACTCGCTCGAGCTCGCACGTCAGCTCGAGCTCGTCGCCCGGCTTGACGACGCGCTTGAAGCGGACTCCGTCGATCCCTGCAAATAGCGCCAGCTTGCCCCGGTTCCCTTCCTCGGAAAGGACGGCCACCGCGCCCGCCTGAGCCATCGCCTCGACGATCAGAACGCCCGGCATGATCGGGCGGCCTGGAAAGTGGCCGGCGAGGTACCACTCGTCGGGCCGAACACGCTTGCGCGCGACCACTCGCTCTCCCGGCTCCAGATCGACGACCTCGTCGAGCAGGAGAAACGGGTCACGGTGAGGCAGGATCGCCTCGATCTCGTCTTTCGTCAGGGAGGGCAATCAGGTGAGTTTAGTGTGACCCGGGTGGCTGACGAGTCGCTGGCACCCGAGATCGTCGAGCCGCTCCTGCGCGGCCGATTCGGCCGTCCGTACCGCTACTTCGAGCAGTGCGAGTCGACCCAGCGTGAGCTTCCCGTGGACGCTCCAGAAGGCGCAGTCGCCGTCGCCGAGGAGCAGACCGCCGGACGGGGCCGCCTCGGCCGCTCCTGGTCTGCGCCTGCGCACACCTCCGTGCTCGTGTCGATCAATCTCCGGCCCCAGGTTGAGCCCGCACGGCTGCCGGAGCTCTCGCTCGTCGCCGGAGCCGCCGCGGCAGAAGCGATCGCTGCTGAGACAGGTCTCGATCCGGAGGTTCGGTTCCCGAACGACCTGCTGATTGACGGCCGCAAGGTGGCGGGAATCCTCGCCGAGGCCCGCGACGACCGCGTGGTGCTCGGGATCGGGATCAATGCGAACATCCTCCCGGAGGGTCTTCCCGAGCCGGCCGCGACCTCACTGCTCGCCGAGGCCGGCGCACGCGTCGATCGCGCACGGCTCCTCGCTGCGCTGCTCGAGCGACTCGAGGCGCACTACGACCGCTGGAACCGCCGTGCCTGACTGGGAGCTTCGTGAAGCGACGGACGACGATCGGGATTTCCTCTTTCGCGTGCATTGTGCGGCAATTCGAGAGTCGGTCGAGGCGCTCTGGGGCTGGGACGAGGAGCTCCAGCTGAGGATCTTCGACGAGCGGTTCCCTCGCGATCCGTACCGAGTGATCCAGGTGGACGGCGGGGATGCCGGCGTGCTCGTCGTCGAGGAGCTGGATGACGAGGTGTTCCTGAAGCTGATTGAACTCCTGCCGGAAGCCCAGGGGCAGGGGATCGGGAGCTCGATCATCCGCTCGCTCCAGGCACGCGGCAAGCCCGTGACCCTGCGCGTCCTGACGACGAATCCCCGCGCGGCGGCGCTCTACCAGCGCCTCGGTTTCCGCGTCACGGAGCGCACGCCGGAGCGCCTCTTCATGCGCGCCGAGCCGACTAGCGCAGCCGGAGCTTCGAGCTGACGTTGCCGGCATCGTCTTCGGCGTAGATGACGAGCCGTTTCGAGCCGGGAGCGAGAACACGAAAAATCCCGGCCTTCGGGCGCCGGAAGGTGGTCGAAAGGCCGTCGGCGACGACCGTGACCCGCGCCGGCTCGCTGAGCGAGACACGGAGCGGGCGCCGACTCACCGGCGCGAGTTTCGGGCGGATCCGATCGATCCGTACCGGCACGATCTGCGTCACGGGGCCCGTCACATCGGTGACCGTGAGCGCAACGCTGTAGTCACCGTCACGGACGCCTCCCTTCCAGCTCAGCGTTTGCGGGCCGGCCGCGAGTGGCCCCAGGAGCGGCCGCACGATCTGCCTCGTGCCCTTCAGGACCTGGAGCTGTGCGATGGCCGGCGTCGCCAGCGCGAAGGAGACCGTGGCCGTGTCGTTTCGACCGTCCCCGTTCGGAGAAAGCACCGTCGGCGTCACGCTGAAACCCGAGAGCGTTCGAGCGACGATCACCTCCGTCGACGCGGTCACCTGCCTACCGCGGGCTCCTCGCGCCGTAACCACGATCCGATACCTGCCGTCCGGATAGTCGAAGGCGTCCCAGACGAAGGATCGGCTTCCTGCCGGCTCGGCCGCGGTATAGAGCGTCGTGATCGGCTCTGCCTCGAGGGTCTGGAGATCGATCCGAACGTTGGCGGGCGCGCCGAGCCGGTACGAGATGCGTGTCGTGTCGGTGATGCCGTCGCCGTTGGGCGTGAACCCGGACGGA
>DASSCT010000109.1:0-5334 GCA_035697545.1 Gaiellaceae bacterium
ATCAGCGTCGCCATCAGCGCCCAGCAGCACCCCACGCAGACGGCTCCGTCGACGATCCCAGCCCTGAGGTCGCCGGCGAGCGAGCCGACGCCGCTCGCGTGCAGCGCCATGCGGCAGTGGTCGAGCGCTCGGCGCTTGGCCTGCGTGAACTGGTAGAGCCCGGCGACGGCGAGGATGCCCACCCCGAGCCATCGCGCCGTCTCGGGTGAGCTCTCCACCAGCGAATCGACGCCGGAGAGGACGAGGAACGCGATCGAGCCGTACAAGGCCCACGGGAGCAGGAAGCCGGCGCCGAAGCCGAGGACGCCCGGAAGCCGCCCCGCTAGGCGGGCCGGCCCGCGGGTGAGCGATTGGCCCGCGGCCTGGGGCCCGATCGCCGGAAGCATCATCGCGGCCATCATCGAGACCCACATCCCGATGAAGAAGGGAAAGGTCATGCCCATCGTCCCGGGGCCGGCGCCCATGTCCCTGGCCTCGTTCGCGGCCACCAGCCAGGCAAGCCCGCCGAGGAGCGCGAGCACGACCCAGAACGGGGCCGCGACGCGAACGGGTCGAGTCGAAACGCTGGCGATCATCGCGTGTCCTCCTTCGGGTACTCGTCGTGGCGTCGCGGCCAGTCCGGGTGGTTTGCGTCGTCTCGGCCCTTGGGCGCCCGATCGAGAAGCTGCCAGGTCGCGTTCAGCACATCTGTTCCGCGGTCGTAGCAGGAATAGGTGTGGTAGACGACGCCCTCTTCGAGCACGAAGGCGCTCAGGCCGTGGAGCTCCGTCGAGCGGAGGTCGATGTCGGCGTGCTTGGGCGTCCCGAAATTGAATCCCTGGCCTCCCCGCCGCTCCTCCTCCGTGAACGCGGAGAAGTCCAGGTTGAAGTCGGTGCCCTGAGAGGAGACCCAGGAGAAGCTCCAGCCCATGCGGCGCTTGTAGGCGTCGAGCGCTTCGAGCGGCGCTCGGGAGGTGGCCACGAACGTCACATCGTGGCGCTCCAGGTGGGCAACGGAGCCGTCGAGGCTGTCCGCCGTATACGAACAGCCGAGGCAACCAGCCTCCGGCCAGCCCTCGACCGTCGGGCCAAACATGAAGTGGTAGACGAGGAGCTGCGAGCGGCCGTCGAAGAGCTCCTCGAGCGTCTTCGTCCCCTCATCGGTCTCGAAGCGGTACTCCTTGTCGACGCGCACCCACGGCAGCTCTTGCCGCTGTCGCGCGAGCTCGTCGCTGCGACGCGTCAGCGCCTTCTCGCGCTCAAGCAGCTCCTTGCGAGCGTGCAACCAGTCCTCGCGCGTTCCGACCACGTGGTTCGTCATAGCTTGGACTCTATGACCGCCGGTCGCACCGAAACTCATCGCCGCGTGACGGCGAGCAGCAGGGCGCCTTCGGCGCCGCCGCTGCGGAGCGCTCGGAGCGGCAGGCCGACGAGGAACAGCACGGTGCCGCGCTCGAGGCGGAGACGGCTGCCGCCGACGCATTCCAGCTCGATCTCCCCGCGCGCGATGACGACGATTGCATCGCGCCACTCCGCTTCCTCGTAGAGCCGCTCGGTCCCAGCCGGGACTTCGACCGTCCGAAGCTCGAAGCCGCGCGGCACCGCGCTCAGAGCGTCGCTGGAAGCCCGAGCGCGCCCAGGAGCGGTTCGAGGGGAAAGACGGTCACCTCGGCGACTGCGCCGTCCTCGATCCGCAACACGTCGAGGACGAACGGCCGGTACGCCGTGTCCTCGGGTCGCCGGAGATAGCAGGCAACCGCCGGCTGCCGGTTTGCGCGGGTCGGGACGCACCGGAACTCCCCGAACTCCGGAGAGCCGAAGCCTCCCTCGACCCAGGCGGCGACGATCGCCTCCGCGCCGACGTATGACTCGGGGCTCGGAGGCATCGCGCAGAAGGCGTCGGCGCGAAGTAGCCGGACCATCGCCGACGCGTCACCGTGAGTGGTGGCGCGCATGTAGCGCCTCAGCAGTGCGCGTTCTTCGTCGGTGGGGTCGGAGCGCGGCCCCCACTCCAAGCGGTGCCGCGGCAGGTGCTTCTTGAGCGTTGCCCGCGCGCGTTGAAGCGCGCTGTTGGCGGCTGCGACGCTCACGTCGAGGAGGGAGGCGCTCTCGGCGGCAGACCAGCCGAGCACGTCGCGGGCAATCAGGACCGCCCGCTGCCTCGGGGGCAGGAGCTGGATCGCGGCGATGTACGCGAGCTCGATCGTTTCTTTCGCGACGACCTCGGCTTCCGGCTCGGCTTCCGCTGCGGTGTCCTTCAGCAGTTCGTCCGGGTACGGCTGCAGCCAGGAGACTTCGGCAAGCGGCTGCGATCCGTCATGCAGCGGAACGGCGCGCCGGCGGCGCGCGATGGCGTCGAGACAGGCGTTCGTCGCGATCCCGTAAAGCCAGGCCCGGAACGACGAGCGGCCCTGGAAGCTCCGGCGCTTGCGCCATGCGCGCAGGAACGTTTCCTGGACGAGATCCTCGGAGTCCTCGAACGAGCCGAGCATCCGGTAGCAGTGCACCTGAAGCTCCCGGCGGTGCGGCTCGACGAGCTCGGCGAAGGCGGCCTCGTCGCCGGCTCTGGCGGCGGCGATCGTGCTCGCCTCGGCGCTTTCCACGCGGCCCATGACGACTATGACGTCAGCCGGGCGAGAAACTCATCGGACCTTGCTCGGCGGCGCGCGGGTCACCCGCACCGCCCGCTCGCCGACGCGCTCGAAACGAAGGAAGCCCTGGGCGGCCACGGGGACGAGCGCCAGCAGGGCAAGTAAGGCTGCGACCCGGTACGGCTGCCGGAAGGCGCGCGTCACCGCGTCCTTCACCACGTCGTGGAGCGACGTCTCGAGCTGGGCGAGGTCGCGTCGGTCCTCTTCGTCGGCACTGCCCCGCGCGCGGTCGAACGCTCCGTCGATGTCCGGCAGCTCGCCGTTCGGCGTCCTGATCACTGCTCGTGCGAGGTAGAAGGACAGCGTCACCTTCGTCCGCACGGAAATCGGCGCCGAGATGACACGTCTGGCCCCGTCCTTGATCGCCTCGTCCCGAACGTCTCGGAGGCTGGACGCGAGCAACGGCGCGAGTAGGGCGCAGCCGAGGAGGAGGCCGGCGTGGCGGGCGACGATCGCCCACGAGGCGCCGGGATCGTGGTTCCGGACGCCCAAGCGCGGCAGGCCAAGCCCAAGCGCGAGCCCAGTCCCGGCGCCGATGGCGACAAGCGCAACGGCGACAAGCGGGATGCTCTCCCCCGAGAGGAAACCGAGCACGCCGAGCCCAAGGGCGATGCCGACGATGCCTAAGGCGGCAGTGAGCCGCGCGCCGATCTCCGGCAGCGCGAGTGACGCCGCCAGTCCCGCGCCGGGAACGAGCGTCAACAGCGCCGCGGCCTCCAGCGGGGTCAGGGACCAGCCGTTCACAAGCAGGATGACCGTGAGGAAGAGCGCGCCGGCGAGCGCAGCCGCGACGAGCACGTGGGCGGCGTCGCGCGCGGCGGGGAGCCGATGCTCGCGGGGACGCTCGACCCTTGAGGCGACGGCGAGCGCGACGACCGCCCCGAGCGCAAAGGGCACCTGGGCGACGAAGATCGCCCGCCAGTCGATCAACTGCGTCAGGAGCCCGCCGAGCGCGGGCCCGGCCGCGAGCCCGAGCGCCCCGGCATGCTCCCAGTCGCTCCGTGGGATCAGCCGCGCCGACCCGACGAGGAGCAACGCCCCGCCCACTCCCTGGAGGCCGCGCGCGACCACGAGAACGGCCAGGCTCGGGCTCGCAGCGCACACGATCGAGGCGATCGTGAAGACCGCCGCGCCGACGATCGCGGTTCGCTTCGGCTCGGGCCGCGCGACAACCGCCACGAGAGCCGTGACCGCCGCGGTCAGATTGTAGGCATTGAGCACCCACGAGACCCCTGTGACCGAGGCGTCGAAGCGCGTCACGAGCTCGGGCAGCGCGAGCACGACGATGGCCGAGTCCGCGAACGCGAACACGGCCGCACCGGTCAGGATCAGCCGCCGAAGCACGAGACCCCCAATCCTGCCGGGAAGGCAGGATCGGGGACTTAGAACCGCTCAGCCGCGACGCGATCGTCGAGGCGGCGCTACGAGTGGTCGGTCGCGAGGGGCTCGACGCGACAAGCATGCGTCGCGTCGCCGAGGAACTGGGCGCCGCCCCGGCGCCTTTGCGTAGGAGGAGAGCCTCGGGCTCGCCTCACCGACGGGCGAGGAGCTGCCGCCCGAAGGAGCGCTTCCCTCACACCCTCGCGCTGCTCGATCGACTCTTCGAGGGAGGCCCGGACGAGCGCTTCGAGTTCGGGCTCGACGTCCTCGTCCGGGGACTTGCTTCGCTGGCCTCAGACTCGTAGCGCGCGGCGCGTGCGCGGCGGATGCGCCGGATCCCCTCGGTGACGGCGAATACGGCCGCAGCGAACGCGAAGCCGACGAGGAGTCCCAAGAGCAGGTTCTCCTTGAACGCGCGGCCTCCGACATAGCCGACGAGGGCGGCGTAGGAGGCCCACGCGATGCCTGCCAGCGCCGCGAACATGGCGAAGAGCGGCCAGCGCATCCGCACGACGCCTGCGGTCACGGTCGTCGCGGTGCGGCCGCCGGGAACGAAGCGGGCGCCGAAGATCAGCGGGCCGCCGTGGCGGGCGAGGACGCGCTCGGCCCACGCCTTTCTCCGCGCGCCCTTCTCACCGCCGAACAGCGTTGGGTCGAGCCGGTCCTCGAATCGCCGGCCGAGCCAGTACCCGGCGGTGTCCCCCGTGAAGGCGCCCGCCGCTCCGGCGGCGATGACGAGCGCGAGGTGCAGCTCGCCGGCGCCGGCAAGCACTCCCGCCGAGATCACGGTCGCCTCGCTCGGCACCAGCGGGATGAGCGCGTCGATCGCGGCGATGGCGAGGATCACGGCATATGTCCACGGCGACGCGGAGACGAGATCGACGGCTGACTGAAGGAAGTCCATCTACGTCTGCAAACGACCCCTCCGTCGGCGCTATGCCGACGACGGGCGGACGGGAATCGAGGCGAGCGTGCTCGCGAACGCCTCCATCGTCAGCCGATGCAGGAGGCTTCCGTAGCTCACCCGGGCGACGCCCAGCTCGGCGAGCTCCTGAAGCGACGGAGCGTCCGCGATCGCGAGGACGTTGACCGGTCCGCCGGCGGCCGAGACGAAGGTGCTGAGCGCGTCGGCTTCCCGGAGAAAGATCGGAAAGACGCAGTCGGCCCCTGCGTCGAAGTACGCCCTCGCCCGCTCGAGAGCTTCCGGGACGAGCTCCGACTGCGCCCGCTCGCGGTCTGCGAGGAAGACGTCGATTCGCGCGTTGACGACGAGCGGATAGCTCTGCTCCGCGGCGGCCTCGCGAACCCGGCGGAGCCACGCGGC
>DASSCT010000110.1:0-8081 GCA_035697545.1 Gaiellaceae bacterium
CGACTTGGCGGACTTGGCCAGCTCGGACGCCGTTCAAGACTTCCTCAGCGGCGCCTGGGGCTGGTACGGCCTCATCCTCGTCCTCTTCCTCTTCAACACCGTGCTCGGCGAGGAGCTGCTCTTTCGCGGGCTGCTCCTGCCGCGCATGAACGGCGCCTTCGGCCGCGGCGACTGGGTCGCGAACGGCGTCCTCTTCGCCGGCTACCACCTGCACGAGCCGTGGCGGATACCCGCGACGCTGGTCGGCGACACCGTCGCGATCGCCTACCCCACCAAGCGGTACCGAAGCGCCTGGATCGGGATCATCGTGCACAGCGCGCAGAGTGTCGTGTTCTCGATCATCCTCCTCACGTACGTCGTCTGAGTGCCGCGCCGAGAGACGCGGCAGGACGACGTAAGCCAGGTGTCATGCGTCGAGAGAGGGCCGATTCCCCCCGCCTCGATGAACTCCTTGTTTGAGTTGCCGGAGCTCAGCGCCTGCGCCGCTGTGCGCGGCGCAGAGCGTCGAGCCGGCGCCGTGCCTGCTTCGTCGGGCGCGCGCCGAGGTCGGCCCCGAGCGGGCGGGCGAGCCGTCGCTCGAGCGCGTGCTGCTCGCGGGCGCTGCGCGACTCCGGCGTCTCGGCGTACATCGCCGCCGCTGCGCTCGCGGGCCCGCGGCGCTCGGCGACTTCGGTCACGGCGACCGTCCGGCGCACCGTCCCGATCGTCACCTCGACCGTGTCCCCAGCGCGGACGACCTTCGACGGCTTCACGCGCTCACCGTTCACGTGTACCCGCCCGCGGAGGACGGCCCCGGACGCCGCGCTGCGCGTCTTGAACAAGCGCGCGGCCCACAGCCACTTGTCGATCCGTACGTGGTCCACGACCGTCATGATCGCAGCCGATGATTCGCGGGCACTAGTCCTCGAGCGCGGCTCGCGCCGCTACGTCGAAGGGCGTTAGCTCGAGAGGGATCAACTCCCGGATGCGCTCGTCCTTCGCGACGGTCTCGTTACGCAACCCTTCGATGAGCGGGCGGGCGACGGAGGCTTTCACCGGCGTCACGAGGTGGAGCCAGTACGACGAGAGCCGGGGCGTGAGCACGGGTACCTCGACGATCAGTGGCCGTTTGCCGCGCACGGCCCCAACTCGCTCGATCATCTCCCTGTAGGTCATCGCTTCGGGCCCACCGGCGTCGAAGCTCTCGCCGATCGCGTGGGGATGGCCGCAAACCCCGGCGAGATACTCGACGACGTCGGCGATGGCGATCGGCTGAGTGCGTACGCCGACCCAGCGCGGACAGACCATTGCCGGCAGGCGGTCTACGAGCGCGACGATCGTCTCGAAGCCGGCGCTACCGCGGCCGATGACGATTGCGGCCCGCAGCGTCGTCAGCGGGACAGCACCAGACGCGAGCTCCTTTTCGGTCTCGAGCCGGCTCCGGAGATGTGTAGACAGCTCAGGCGAATCGTCGCCGAGGCCGCCCAGGTAGACGAGCTGCCTGAGCCCGGCCTGCGCGGCTTGTTCGGCGACAGTCCTGGCCGCGGCGCGATCGCGCCCCTCGAAGTCACGCGTGCCGAGCGAGTGCACCAGGTAGTAGGCAACGTCAACCCCTTCGAGCGCTTTCCGGACGGATTCGGCGTCGCTCGCATCGGCTCTCAACCACGTCACACCGTCTGCCTTGTGTTCGTGTCGCGAGAGCGCGACGACGTCATGCGAGCGCGCCAGTGCGGGTAGGAGGGCAGTCCCGATCGTGCCGGTCGCACCAAAGACGGCAACCTTCATTGCGCGTCCCGGCCGAGGCGTGCGAAGTAGCGCCGGCTGATCAGTGAATGCAGGCGCGCCTGCACGTGCGAGTACAGCTTGCCTGCGAGGCTGGGAACGTACTCCGTCAGTGTCGAGCGCAGAACGACTGGATCGCCGTTGAGCTGCTCCAGCGCGAGCGCTCCCCCGGGCCGGCCGACCAGAAGCCCGCCGACGATGGGATACGTGCACGTGACCGACGAGAGATCGGCGAGGACGGCTGGGGGGCCGAGCCGGATGAGGGCGGGCCCGCGACCCAGTAGTCGAACGTCGATATGCCCGTCCACGACTTCTGCCCGCACGAGGCGGCGCGTCGTCGCCTCGACCTCACGCCAGTAGCTTGCTGCAAGCGTCTCCGCCCCTCGCGGCGACGGCTCGACGACTGGTCCGGCGGCGGTCGCGGTCTCGTGGGACGTCACGGTTTTCGACGCCTGCCTCATGGGGTGGGGACGCTGACCAGCGGTTCTGGCACCTCAGCCTCTCGTAGCGGCAACGCGGTCCGCTGCGGCTAAGGGGTCTACGTCGAGGAACGTAGCGTTCGCCTTCTTGGCGAGCGCCGCGCTCGCTCCTGGCCCGGCGAGCCACACCTTTGCGGTGCTGGCCACGCGGCGCAGCTCAGCTCCCGAGCGCAAAAAGCGATCCGGCGAGGCGGCCGAGATCACGATCGCCTCGGGCCCGAGCGAGCGGGCAGTCTCGGCAAGCGTTTCGAGTGGCGTGTCCGGGCCGAGATAGGTGATGCGCCAGCCTCGAGCCCGCAGGGCAAGGCCGAACGCGATTAGCCCGAGGTCGTGCAGCTCGCCCGGAGCGCACGCCAGCAGAGCACGCGGTCCGGCGCCACGATCCCAACCTCTCGCAAGGCCGAGCAGCCTGCCACGGAGGAGTTGGCTGGCGAAATGCTCCTGGCCCACCGACGCATCGCCGCTCGCCCAGCGCTCACCGAGCTCGCGCAGGTAGGGCAGCACAAGATTCGAGAGCACGGTCTCGGGCGCGAACTCCGCAAAAGCGCCGTCAAGTGTGCTCTGCGCGGCGCTCTCGTCGAGGTCGCTCAGTGCCTCGCGAAGCTCCTGGGCCCGGCGTTGCAGGATTGGTTCGTCCTGAGGGCGGCCGTCGCCGTCCGCCTCCGTCAGGGTGAGTCGGGCGGCCTCGGCGGCCGACAGTCCGTGCTGCAAGTGTGAGCGCATGAGCGAGACCCGCCGCTCATCCGCCGGGGAGTAGAGGCGAAACCCGCCGTCTGTGCGGCTTGGGCGGAGCAGCCCGTACCGGCGCTCCCAGGCACGCAGAAGTTCCGTGCTGACACCTGTTCGTCGGCTCAACTCACCGATTCGGAGCTGTTCGGTTCCGGCTTCCATAGCTGCATTATACAGACATTGTACGAACATTTGACATGCCGGAGAGGTGCTGTACAATCCCTCTACAAATCCTGAACAGAAAGGAGCACGAAGTGAAGAACATCGACATTCTCGCGGCAGTCCTTTTGGTCGTCGGCGGGATCAACTGGGGCCTCGTCGCGGTCGCCAAGTTCGACCTCGTAGCAGCGCTCGTCGGCCTCGAGTTCGGTGAGACGAACGGGGCCAGCCGTGTCGTCTACGGCCTGGTCGGGCTTGCAGCCGCCTATCAGGTGGCTCAGCAGGGCGCTATTCGGCGTCGCTGGAGCCGCAATCCGCAAGTCACAACCGCTTAGTCGAAAGGAGTACCACGATGACCAAGCTCTTCGCCGCAATCCTCACCGCCTCCCTCCTCGCGATCGCCGCTTTTGCCGCCGCAGGAACGAGCGCGGCGGCTCCGGCCCAGGGGTCGGTGGCCTCGAAGAACATCGTCCAGACCGCAGTCGCGGCGGGCCAGTTCAAGACGCTCGTCATGCTCGCCAAGCGCGCGGGCCTGGCAGGCGCTCTCACGGGCCGGACGAAGCTGACCCTGTTCGCACCGACAGACGCCGCCTTCAAGATGGTGCCGAAGGCGACCTTGAACAAGCTGCTGGCCAACCGCGCACAGCTTCGCCGGGTGCTCCTGTATCACGTCGTCCCGGGCGACGTGAAGGCCGCCCAGGTGGTCGGCCTGCGCTCCGCCAAGACCCTCGCAGGGCCCTCCCTGCGGATCAACGTTCGTGGCGGGAACGTCTTCCTCAACCGCTCCACTCGCGTCGTGAAGACAGACATCGGGGCCTCGAACGGGACGATTCACGTGATCAACAAGGTGCTCCTCCCGCCGGCACGCTAGAACCGCGTTCACCGGCTCGTGCGACGGGCGGCCTCCGGGCCGCCCGTTCGCCGTTCGACAAGTTCCCGCAAGGCTAGGAACGCGGCGGAGTGGGAGGGCCCGCGCCCTCCCACCTACCGCCAAGGAAGCAGTCTTCGGCTCACGCGCTGGTCTTGTCCAGGAGCTGCAACAGCTCGTGAGCCGCCAGTTCGATCTCTTTGTGCCGCCACTCCGCCGCGCGGTAGTGGCAGGCGATCAGGCCCGTGCGATGCACGCGTCGGAAGTCTCCGTAGACGAAGGCGTAGCGCGCTTTCGTCTCGTCCGCAGCGCCCTTTGTGAGGCCGAGATGCCATTCGGCGTACTCGTCCCACGAGTGTGAGGCGAGAAACTTGTTCTCGTCTTCGGCTTTGGGCTGGACGTCTCCCCAGTCGCTGTTGAGGACGTACTGGCGCCCGCGGATGAGACGCCGCGCGTGCGCCACCGCAGCGTCGTTCACGGCGTAGGAAGCCACCAGAGGGCGACTACGAGTTGTTCGCCGTCAGCGAGGGCGCCGACCACCCCGGCGGGCGGATCACGTACACGATGCCGCCGGAGGCCGGGACCCACGCACGCTCGAACTCCGCGCGGTTGTAGAAGTGCTTGACCTGTGCGTTCGTGTCGGAGGCCGGGTCGTTGACGATCACCTTCTTCCCGTCGCCCGAGAAGCCGACGATCACCGAGAGGTGTCCGTTCGTGCTCTTAATCCCTCCCGTCAGCTTGTTCGACGTCCAGGCGACTGAAGCGACGAGCGGGATCCCGGCCTTGATGAACGGCTCCGCCTCGCGCAGGTTGTGCAGCTGCGTGACGTCACCGACGAGGCCACGCGCCGCCGCGTAGGCCGTGTTGAACGGCCAGTTGCCGGCGCCGTTGTAGCGGTAGTCGTAGACGTAGCGGGCCGTGTAGTCGACCCATGGATCCGGGAACCCGACCCACGACGTCTCGTCTGGGCTCGGGGCGTACCCGGCTCCCGGGAACATCTGGTCCCAGTACCCGACGACCATCGATGTCGAGGTCGGGCTGCACCATGCTTCGCCGCCGTTGTCGAACTGCGGGTACTCGCCGTGGTGGATCTCCTGCGAGTACTTCGGCACATCGAGCTCGACCGTCGTGCCGCTCATCGTCGTCGCACTCGGAAAGCTGCCCTTCTGGTTCGTCAGGCTCGACGCGACGGCACTCAGCCGGCTCACCGTCGGGCTTGCCGAGGTGCCGGCGCGGCGGAAGAGAGTCAGGCGCAGCTGGTACGCGACGGCCGGGTGATCCTTCGCGAAGAAGGTGTCGATCGCGACGAAGCCGTCTTCGTCGCCCTGGCCGCCGACTGAGGTGCGATGGAAGTCCGAGTCGCCGTAGGCCCAGCGCCCGAGGATGTACCACTTCGCCCAGTGGCCGTCGTCCAGTTGCGGCCGCATCTCGACCTGGACCCACGTTCCCGCAGGGGTAATCGCGTTCCACGAGGCCACGAGCTCGTTGAACGGGAAAGAGAGGTCGGTGACGCCGGAAGTCCAGGTGCCGGACTCGTAGGCTCCGGAGCCGTCGGCGCCGTCGCCGAAATAGTCGGCGAACGGGTCGAGGTAGTCGACGGGCCCGCTGAGCCCGCTCGAAACGAGCACGAGGGACCCGTCGGAGAGGACGGTGCCGCTTCGTGTCGAGTCGGCGGCGCTGAGCGAGAAGTTCTGAAAGTTGATCGCATAGGGCTGCGCGGCAAGCGCAGGGGCGGCGGCGGTCAGCCCGAGGGCGGCGGCCGCGGCAACGGTGACGAGCGCATGACGGATCATGCCGCGATCCTAAGTTGTGTCGGCCGCAGTTCCAACTCATATCGGGCCCGCGTTTGTAAGGCTCCGCTCACACCATCGCTCGAGGAAGGGAGGGTCTCATGAGTCACCACGCGCATCGATCCGGCCGCCTGGTGCTGGCGGTCGTTCTCGTTATCGGGGTTGCGCTCTCGGCCGCTGCCGCCGCTCAAGCGTGGCGTGGCCACCACGGCCACGGCGACGATCGCGGGCAGTCGTTGTGGGGGATCTACAACGACACCCTGCGCAAAGCCAAGTACGTCGACCTGACGCACACCATCACGCCGTCGATTCCCGTCTGGGCGGGCTTCGGGCCGTCGACCTTTGCGCCGACGAAGAACCCGGCCACGGGCCAGCCTTACACCTACGCGCACGACGGCTTCGAAGCGACCGCGTACCAGCTGCAGACCGACCAGCTCGGGACGCAGCTCGATCCGCCGGCCCACTGGGCGCCGGAGTACGCGGCGATCGACGAGCTGCCGCCGACCTTTGCGGTTCGGCCGCTGGTGGTGATCTCGATCGTCGACCAGGTCAGCCGCGACTTCAACTACCACCTGCAGGTCTCGGACATCCGGCGGTGGGAGAGGCGGTACGGCCGAATTCCCGAGGGCAGCGTGGTCATGGTTCGCTCTGACTGGTCGAAGCGCTGGCCCGACCCGGAGCTGGCGAAGCTGACGGAGTTCCCGGGCGTCTCGCTCGCCGCGCTCCAATTCCTGCAGCTGCAGCGCCACATCCTGTTCCACGGGCATGAGCCGCTCGACACCGACTCGACGCCCACGCTCGAAGGTGAGAGCTGGCTGATGCACAACGGCTTCGCGCAGGCCGAAGGCGTGGCCAACCTCGACCAGGTTCCGCCGACAGGCTGCCTAATCGAGATCGGCTATCCCAAGTTCGGGGGTGGCCTGGGCGGCTACGCCCGCTTCATCGCGATCTGCCCGAGCAGCTGGCGCTACGGCGTGCGCGTCGGCGAGCTGCCCGAAGCGCCCTTGCAGCACTACGACAGCGTCCTGCACTGGGATCCCGCGCTCGGCATGCGCGTGCGCTGACCTGAGTTCTCGGCCGGCGGCGGACTCATTCGCCGCCGGCCGAGTCTCACACTCGAGAAAGCACCCCATCGAGCGGCCGAGGGATCTGAGTGAGGTCAAGTGCATCGACGATCAGACGCGCGTAGCGGATCTTCCGCCTCCCGCCGCTGCCCATGAAGCGCCGAAGCTGCTCCTTCGCGGGCCGGCTTCGCCATTCAGGCTGCTTTTGGAGGGTGCGGAAGCGTCCGAGGTCTCCCTGAGCATCGATCACCTGCTCGACCTTGGCTGCACCGAGAGCGCGGATCAGCTCGTCCTCGAGGTCTGCGTCGCAGACGTAGAAACCAAGCCGTTCGATCGCGGCGCGAGTGAGGTTCGAGCCGAGGCTGGCCCGCTCGAGGGCACGCCGAATGTCTCGTTCCTCAGCGGCGTCATAGAGACCCGCAAGCCTGAGATCGAGCCCGTGTGGGCCGAACTCGGCCAAGAACCGTCCGAAGGCCTGCGCACCGCCTGTCGCAACGACGGAGACGCCCTCAGCGTCGAGGTCTCGGCCACGACGCTCCGCAAGCGCTTCGAGTGCGGCGCGGTCGCTCACACCTTCAACGAGCACGACTGCGCGCGAATCGCGTCTTGGCACTAGCGCTGCCCTCGACCATACTCGTTGGCGGGGGCGGATATGTCTGACGCGATCGTGTACGTCGACACTTCAGATGTTCGCAAGGGAGCGCTCGAAGAGCTGCAGGCGGGCATGAAAGAGCTGGTCGACTTCGTCGAGGCGAACGAGCCGCGGATCATCTCCTACAACGTGTACTTCAACGAGGAAGGCACCAGGATGACGGTCATGCACGTGCACCCCGACGCCGAATCCGTGGAATACCACCTGGAGGTGGCCCGGCCGATCTTTCGTCGCTTCGTGGAGCTCGTCACGCTGACCTCGACGCACATCTACGGCCGGCCAAGCGAAAAAGTGTTGAAGCAGGCGGATGAGAAGGTGCGGTTGCTCGGGCGCGGCGTCGTGGACGTGCAGGCGTTGCACGCAGGTTTCACTCGTTCGCAGTAGGGTCTACCGGGTCCGGTCAGGAAGGCGAATGAAGCAAAGCCAGGCCATCGCGCGCATCCTCGCGGTCGCTGCGGCGCTGCTCCTTACGGCGACCGCGAACGGCTCGACGAGTACTCACCGAAAGAACGCCCGCACGCCGGTCGTCATGTTCCCGGCGTACTTCTTCACGACGCTGAAAGTCACGGTTCACCACCA
>DASSCT010000111.1:0-6890 GCA_035697545.1 Gaiellaceae bacterium
CGCGGATGGCACTGGCTACCGCGATCCGGGCTGGCCGGACCGCGTCCGACCCGTGGACGCCGTGATCGACTCCGTCGGCGGCGCCGTCTGGCGAGGCGCGTTGGCGTCGTTGTGCGCCGGCGGCGTCCTCGTCACCTTCGGCGACACCGGCGGCGAGCTCGGGAGCATCCCGATTGCGGATTTCTTCTTCCGCTACCTGCGCGTCCAGGGCACGACGCTCGGCAGTCCCCGCGAGTTCGATGCCCTGCTCGCGCACTGCGCCGAGGCGTCGTGGCGCCCCGCGATCGACAGCGTGTACCCACTTGCGGAGGCCGCGAAGGCGCACGAGCGCCTCGAAGCGCCGGACCGGTTCGGAAAGGTGCTGCTCGCAATCGACGAGCAGAGGGCCGGCGGGTAGCCACGTGTCAGGCGCATGTGGACCAAGGAAAAAGGGCGGGCCGTGGGGCCCGCCCTTTCGTTCGCCAGCTTCCCGTCTTACGCCGGCGAGAGCTTGGTCCGGTGGCTCTGCCGCACGGCGATGGCCAAACCGAAGCCGGCTAGCAACAGCAGCGCCAGCCCGAAGCCGGTCACGGTGTAGGCGTTGATATCAATGCTGCGCCCGTTGTCGTTGCTCACGACGACGGGAGTCGGATCGAGGCTCGTTGCCCTCGAGAATGAACGGTCGTCCGGGCTCTTCGCGACCACTGCGTTGCTTGTCGGCCCGAGGCCGAGCTCACGGATCTTGCCCTCGCTGATGCCGAGCTCCATGGTCTGACCCTCGACCGTCCACTGGTTCGTCGCCCTCGAGAATGAGCGGTCGTCCGGGGTCACCCCGCCGAGGCCGAGCTTCATGGCCTGCGCGTGAACCGTGCTCGGGCCGAGGACCGGGATCTCGCCGGGCCCCAACTGGTACTGGCCGTGATCCTGAACGTCATTGTTCGCCGGCACCGGCTTCGCCAGGGCGGTCATCGGCACGATCGCCGCGATCGCCAGGCCGAGCGCGATGCCCAAGATGGTGTTCCTACTCCTCACGACGTTTCCCTCCTCCTTCGCGGTTGCCATGGACTGGACGCTAGGGAGGTTCGATCTGCGTGTCGTTCACGCCCACGACGGAAGAAGTGTCAAGTACGCGACAGAGGCACGGGTCCCTGAGCACTGCCGTCGGACCTAGACTTCGGAGGCTTGTAAACCGGGCGCGGAAACACAAGGATCTGGCGATGGCTGTGACTGCAGCGCCCGAGCAGCTGGGCCTGCTCGAGCGCGACGAGGTGCTCGAGGAACTCCGCGGTGCGCTCGCCGAGGCTGGCGACGGACGGGGACGCATGGTGCTCGTAGCCGGTGAGGCGGGCGTCGGCAAGACGGCCGTGGTGCAGGCCTTCTGCGACGAGCAGGGCCGCAACGTCCGCATCCTCCAGGGCGCCTGTGACCCACTGTTCACGCCTCGGCCGCTCGGACCGTTCATGGACATCGCGGACGACGCGGGCGGCGAGCTCGGGGCGGTGCTCGAGGCGGGCGGCAGCGCGCATGAGCTCGTCTCGGCCCTTCTGGCCGAGACGAGCCGGCGGCGGCCGGCGATCGTCGTGCTCGAGGACGTGCACTGGGCCGACGAGGCGACGCTGGACGCGCTCCGGCTGCTTGCACGCAAGGTCGATCGCGCCGCTGTGCTCGTCCTCGTGACCTACCGCGACGACGAGCTCGAACGCATGCATCCGCTGCGAGCGGTCGTCGGTGAGCTCGCGACTGGCGACATCGTGGCGCGGATGAGGCTCGCTCCTCTCTCGCGAGATGCGGTCGCCGAGCTCGCCGAGCCGCACGGTGTCGACGCGAACGAGCTCTACGACAAGACCGGAGGGAACCCGTTCTTCGTGGTGGAAGCACTCGCGACGGGAGTGGACGGGATCCCGGAGACGGTCAGGGACGCCGTGCTTGCACGCGCGACGCGTCTCAGCCCCGCCGGCAGGTCGCTCCTCGAAGCGATCGCCGTCGTCCCGCAGCAGGTCGAGCTCTGGCTCCTCGATGCACTGGCATCCGACGTCGCCGACCGTCTCGACGAGTGCGTGGCCTCCGGCATGCTGACGTTCGAGTCGACGGGTGTGGCGTTCCGGCACGAGCTCGCCCGCCTCGCCGTCGAAGATTCGGTCGCGCCGCAGCGCAGGCTCGAGCTCCATCGCAGAGCGGTGGCGGCCCTTGTCGGTGCACCCGGCGGCGATGTCCCCGATCTCGCGCGGCTGGCGCACCACGCCGAGGCCGCGGGCGACATCGACGGGGTTCTACGCTTTGCACCGGCTGCCGCAGACCGCGCCGCGTCCCTCGGCGCATACCGGGAGGCAGCCGCCCAGTACGCCCGGGCACTGCGATTCGGCGCCCGGTTGCCGGCCGCCGAACGGGCGGAGCTCCTCGAGCGACGATCCCACGCCTGCTACTTGACCGACCAGAACGACGCCGCGGTAGAGGCGATCGAGGGCGCCCTCGAGTGCCGTCGGCTACTCGGTCAGAGGCTCGAGGAGGGCGACTCGCTGCGCTGGCTCTCGCAGATCCTCTGGTGCCCCGGCCGGACTGTGGAATCCGCACAGGCGGCCCGCGAGGCGGTCACGCTCCTCGAGGCGCTGCCACCCGGGCGCGAGCTCGCGATGGCGTATGCAAACCTGGCAGATAGCTACGCCAATGCCGGCCGTCGAGACGAGGCAGTCACGTGGTCCGAGCGTGCGCTCGTGCTCGCGGAACGCCTGGACGAGAAGGCAATCGCCGCGTTCGCCCTCACCACGATCGGCGGCTGCGAATGGAATTGGGAGAAGCTCGAGCAGAGTCTCGAGCTAGAGGATCGCGCCGGGCTCGCCGAGCAGGTCGGCCGAACCTACATTTGGCTCGTCGGAGCGGCGCTCTCGGCACGGCTTTACAGCCTCGCAAACCGACACTTGGATGCCGGGATCGATTACTGCAGCGATCGAGGACTGGAGCGAGATCGGCTCTATTTGCTCGCCTTTCGCGCTCGCATGGCGCTCGACCAGGGCCGCTGGGAGCAGGCGGCCGACAACGCCGCAGCGGTCATTCGCGTGCCGCGCACCTCGATCACGCCGCGCATTGTCGCGCTCTCGGTGCTGGGGCTTCTGCGGGCACGACGCGGCGATCCGGGCCAGTGGCAGGCGCTGGATGAGGCGTGGGCGCTGGCGGAGCCAACCGGTGAACTGCCGCGATTGGCGCCGGTCGTGACAGCGAGAGCCGAGGCGGCGTGGCTCGAAGGCGACCGTGACGGCGTCGCCGAGGCAACTGACGCCGTCCTCCCGCTCGCCCTGGAGCGCGACTGGCGGTTGTTGGTCAGCGACCTCCTCCTCTGGCGTCGGCGCGCGGGCGTCGAGCAGACGGAGCCGCCCGACGCCACCGACCCTGGCGACTGGGCGCTCGCGGCCGAGCGGTGGCGCGAGCTCGGCTGCCCCTATGAGGCCGCGCTCGCGCTCGCCGACGCAGACGAGGAGGAGCCGCTGCGCCAGGCGCTCGAGGAGCTTCAGCGGCTGGAGGCGCGGCCGGCGGCGGCAATCGTCTCGCGTCGGCTTCGGGAGCTCGGCGTCCGCGGCGTCGCGCGCGGCCCACGCCCGTCCACGCGCAGAAACGAGGCGCAGCTCACCAACCGCGAATTGGACGTGGTGCGCCTGCTCGCCGACGGGCTTCGGAACGCGGCAATCGCCGAGCGTCTCTTCGTCTCTCCGCGCACCGTCGATCACCACGTCTCGTCGATCTTGCGCAAGCTGGACGTGCAATCGCGCGGCGAGGCGGTTGCCGAAGCCCGTCGCCTCGCGCTGCTTCAGGACCCGAAGTCAGCCTTGCCAAGCGGGCGCGAAAGCACAACCATCTAGCGATGGCCGTAACCGCCCCGCTCGAGCAGCTTGGCCTGCTCGAGCGAGATGACATGCTCGAGGAGCTTCGGCTTGCCCTCGCCGAGGCTTCGGCTGGACGCGGACGGCTGGTGCTCATCGCCGGTGAGGCGGGCGTCGGCAAGACGGCCGTGGTGCAGGCCCTCTGCGACAAGCAGAGCGGCAACATCCGCATCTTCAGGGGCGCGTGCGACCCGCTGTTCACACCTCGGCCGCTTGGACCGTTCATGGACATCGCGGACGACGCGGGCGGCGAGCTCGCGAAGGTGCTCGAAGCGGGAGGCAGTGCTCACGAGCTCGTCTCGGCGCTCCTCGCCGAGACGAGCGGCCGGCGGCCCGCGATCGTCGTGCTCGAGGACGTGCACTGGGCCGACGAGGCAACGCTCGACGCGCTCAGGCTGCTTGCCCGAAGAGTCGATCGCGCCGCTGTCCTCGTCCTGGTGACCTACCGCGACGACTCGCTTGACCGCATGCATCCGCTGCGAGCGGTGATCGGCGAGCTCGCGACACGGGCCCCCGTCGACCGCATCTCGATCGAGCCGCTATCGCAGGACGCCGTCGAAATGCTCGCAGCGGACGCGGAGGTCGACGCCGCTGAGCTGTACCGCAAGACCGGCGGCAACCCCTTCTTCGTCATCGAGGTGCTCGCAGCGGGAAACGGCGCGATCCCGCCGACGGTGCGCGATGCCGTGCTTGCTCGCGCGGGGCGCCTGAGCGAGAGCGCGAGAAACCTCCTCGAAGCGGTTGCGATCGCACCGCCGCACGTCGACGTTCCGCTGCTCGAGGCGCTTGCAGGAAAGGACGCCGCCGCGCTCGACCAGTGCCTGGCCGCCGGCATGCTCACCGCCTCGTCGAGCACAGTCGAGTTCCGCCACGAGCTGACGCGACTGTCGATCGAAGAGTCGATCGAGCCACGCCGTCGGCTGTTCCTGCACCGACGAGCGCTCGCCGCGCTCTCGAACCCGCCGAGCGGCGAGCCGGACGCGGCTCGCCTCGCCCACCACGCGGAAGCGGCCGGCGACGCCGAGGCCGTCCTTCGCTACGCCCCCGCTGCGGCGGCACGGGCGAGTGCCCTCCGCGCGCATCGCGAAGCAGCCGGCCAGTACGCGCGTGCGCTCCGCTTCGCGGAGTCGCTGGATTTGGAGGGCCGCGCGCAGCTCCTCGAGCGCTACTCGGACGCCTGCTACCTCACAGACCGCTGTTACGACGCGATCGACGCCGTCGAAGCGGCACTCGAGGTCTACCGCTCGACTGGCAACCGGGTGAAGGAAGGCGAGTTGCTCAGCCTGCTCTCGCAGCTCCAGATGTGCCCGGCGAGCACAGTGGTGGCCGAGCCGGCCGGGCGGCGTGCGATCGAGGTCCTGGAGGAGCTTCCGCCCAGCCCCGCGCTAGCCATGGCGTACGCGAACCTCGCCGCCATCCGCATGAACATGGAGGACGCGCCCGGTACGGCGCGGTGGGCCGACAAGGCGATCGAGCTCGCCGAGCGACTCGACGAGACCGTGCCGCTCGTCCACGCCCTCAACTCCCTGGGGACGATGGAGTTCCTTCGCCACGGCCCCGAGCACCGCCAGAAGGTGGAGCGCAGCCTCGAGCTTGCCCGCAACGCCGGGCTCGAGGTCCACGTCTTGCGGGCCCACGGCAACATGGCGTGGGCGGCGGTCCACCACCACGCGCACGACCTGGCGGAGCACCACCACGCCGAGGGCCTGGCAATCGCCGCCGAGCCGGACTACGACCTCTGGCGTCTCAACTTGCTCGCGACGCGGTCCCTACTCGAGCTCGAGCAGGGTCGTTGGGACGAGGCGGCCGAGTCGGCGACCTTCGCGATGAGCGACCCGCGCAGCTCGCCGCTCCCACGCATCCTCGGCAGCGTTGTGCTCGGGCTCGCGCGCGCGCGCCGCGGCGATCCGAGCGCGAAACCACTCCTGGAGGAGGCGCTCGCACTGGCCGCCCCAAGCGGCGAGCTCCAGCGCATCGCACCGGCGAGCGCCGCGAGAGCAGAGCTTGCCTGGCTGACCGGCGACGCCGGGGCGATCAACGAGCTCACCGCGCCGGCGCTCTCCCTCGCCGTTGAGCGCGGTGCTGCCTGGTATGTCGGACAGCTCGCTTGCTGGCGACGCCGTGCTGGTCTCGACGAGCCCGTCGCCATCGCGGTCCCTGAGCCGCATGCGCTCGAGCTCGCCGGCAATGCGGAAGAAGCCGCGGAGGCCTGGGAGCGTCTCGGCTGCCCCTACGATGCTGCCCTCGCCCGCGCCGCCTCCGACGCGGTCGACACGATCCGTCGCGCGCACGACGAGCTCGTGGAGCTCGGCGCTCACGCGACTGCCGCTGTTGTTGCCAGGCGGCTGCGCGAGCGAGGCGTGCGAGGCATCGCCCGTGGGCCCCGCGCGGCCACCCGCGCCAACGCGGCGTCGCTGACCGAACGCGAGCTCGACGTCCTGCGTCTCATGTCCGACGGGCTCAGCAACGCCGCGATCGCCGAACGGCTCTTCCTCTCCGTCCGAACCGTCCACCACCACGTCTCCGCGATCCTCCGCAAGCTCGACGTCGGACGCCGTGGCGAGGCGGTCGCGGAGGCGCACCGGCTCGCTCTCCTGCAAGACCCGTAACAGAGCGCCCAATCTAGGCAGTTCCACCGATGTAGCAGCCTGGTCGCGGCCGTAGTGTCGGAGGCGTTCCCGAAACGACAAGGAGACGCCCGTGGAGACCTACGTCATCCTGCGCCGCGGTGGCTGGCGGACACCCGAAGAGCTGAAGGACGCAGCCGCCCGCTCGACTGCGGAGGGCGAACAAATGCCCGACGACATCCGCTGGATCCGCAGCTACGTCCTTGCGGAGCCGGACGGCGGGCTCGGCACCGTTTGCATCTACCAGGCCTCGAGCCCCGAGGCGATCCGCACCCACGCCTACCGCGCCGGCCTGCCGGTCGACGAGATCGTCGCCGTGGCGGACACGGTCGTCGTGCGGCCGGATCCGGCTCCGGTAGCGGTCTGAATCGAGAGAGAAGGAGTGTGTGAATGAAACGTCTACTCGTCATCT
>DASSCT010000112.1:0-9609 GCA_035697545.1 Gaiellaceae bacterium
CAGGAGGAGGTTCGCCAGCTGCGCGCCAAGCGGAACCGGCTCGCGAAACGGCTGGAGGAGGCCGAGACGCCCGAAGCCCTCGAGCAGCGAGCGCGAAAGCTCGGGCTCGTCAAGCCCGGCGAGCAGCTCTTCATCGTCAAGGGAATCGATGAGTGGCGGAGGAAGGCCAGGGCTAGGCTAGGAGGCGATGGATGACCGAGCGGTCGTCGAGCGACAACTGGGCCGCGCGCCAAGGGCGTTTCGACGCGTCGTCCTGCGCTGTCCCTTCGGAGCTCCCGCAGTCACCGAGCAGGCGCCGTACGACACCGCTGGCCAGCCGTTCCCGACCACGTACTACCTGACCTGCCGCCACCTCGTAGCCGCCGTCTCCCGGCTCGAGGCCGCAGGCGGGATCGAGCGCTGGAGCACCGCGATCGCGCAGAGCCCCACGCTCGCCGACAGCCTCGCGAAAGCGACGGAAGAACAGCGGACCGTCCGCCGTGAGCTCGCCGACGGCCGCGTCGGCCGCGAACAAGGCGCCTCGCTCGAGCTCGGAATCGCCGGATCCGCGCGGCCGGAGAATCTCAAGTGCCTCCATGCGCACGCTGCCTTCGCCCTCGCGCGCCCCGGCTACGAGCTCGGGGAACGAATCGTCGCCGAGATCGAACCGCTCTGGCCACAACACTGCTGCACGCTCGAGACGCCCGGGTAGAGAGGGCCATGCGGAGCTCGCTCGATGCTGCACGCCAGCAGTGGGAGGACGGCAACCGCCGCCTCGAAGCGCACGCATCCGAACCGGATCTCTACGAGCGACTGCTCGGCGAGCTCGACGTCGCGACCAAGGAGCTCCGGAGGCGCGTCGGCGAGACGTTCACGCTTCAGCAGCTGGCCGACGTATACGCCACCTCTGACGACTGGATGCGAGAAGCGCTCGAGGAACAGGCCGCGCGCTCAGCGACGCAGGTCTCGGTCGTCCAGGACGCGGCCTTCCACCTCTACGCTCGCGGAGCGACGGACTACCTGCCGTGACGACGTTTCGGGCCTCACGACCAACGCGGCGAAAGCGGCGCGGACGAATGATCCTTCGCTGGGCCCTCGGAATCGCCGCAGCCGCGGTCGTCTTCGCCGTTGGTGTCGCTTTCGGACAGGCCCTCGAGGATCAGCCCCAGCCCGGCGAGCCCGTGACCGGCGTTTCGACGATCCAACCGTGGACGCAGACAGGCCAGGTCACGGTCACGGTGACGCACACCGGGTCGTAACTGCGCACATCGGCGACGAAGAAAAGGCAGCTTTGTTTAGATTTCCGTTTCTCGTGGCGGAGGTCGGGGGCAGAGCGCGGCGCCAGCCGCCGAAGAACGGCGACTCGGATTGGCTCACATTGGGCCAGGCCGCCCGCTATCTCGGCGTCGCCCAGAGCACGATCCGAAAATGGTCAGATCAGGGCCGGCTCGCAGCCTTCTATACGCCGGGCGGCCATCGGCGCTACCGCCAGGGCGACCTCGATGCCTTCGTCGCCGGTTCCGCCAGCGGCCCGAGCGGATCGCGTTCTCGGCCCGCCCCGCTCGTCCTCATCGTCGATGACGACCCGCGCATCCGCGAATTCGTGCGCGTCAACCTGGAGATGGACGGCTACTCGGTCCGCGAGGCGGGGAGCGCCGAAGAGGGGCTGTCCGCGCTCGAGGCTGAGCCGCCGGACCTGATCCTCCTCGACGTGATGATGCCGCAGGTCGACGGCTGGCAGATGCTCCAGGCGGTCCGCGAGCGCCACGGAGTCGACTCGATCCAGGTGATCATGTTCAGCGGCAAGGTCGACTCGGACGCCCGGAACCAGGCCGAGGCCGGCGGCGCACAGGCGTTCCTCGGCAAGCCGTTCAATCCGCAGGAGCTCGTCGCGCGGACCAAGGACCTGCTCGGAAGCTGAGCGCTACAGGTCTTCGGAGGCGCGCAGCAGTCCGGCGACGATCACGAGAAGTGCGGCCACGAGACTGATCCAGATGCCGATCCCGCGGCTCGCGGGTTGGAACTCCTCCGGAATCGAGATCAGACGAATGAGCACGAGAATCGTCGCCAGGGAGCCGAGGACGATCACGATCAGGCTCTCCGGCACCGTCGCGGGCAGCTCGATACCCGCTTGGTGCAGCAGGTGGAGCGCGACCACAATGAGGCCGATGACGAGGACGATCTTCGCGAGCGCGCCCGTGTGCCAGCCGATGACGGCGAAGGTGGGCTCGTCGCCGACGCTGACGTACCACCCCATCAGGGTCGAGAGGCTGAGGATGAGCCCCGAGAGCCAGGTCAGACGCTCGCCGGCGCCCCAGATCCAGGCGACGTCCGGCGCGAAGCGCTCGCCGGGCTCGTCGTAGGGCTCCTCAGTGGGGTACGGCTCGGGCGTCTGCACGGGCGAAGTATCCGCGATCCATGAAACTACAACCCGAAGAGCCGCTGAACCTCCCGCCATGCGACGAGCGAGAGGTAGACGGTCAGGACGAGCAGCGAGAGCAGAATCACCCAAAACCGCAGCCGCGCGAGGCCGCGCTCGCGGATCCGCTCCTCGCGGGCGCGACGACGGGCTCGGTGAAACCGGTACGCGCGATCGACCGCTCTGGGATCGACAGGCGGCGGGTCCTCGACGGCATTAGGGCGCCGAGCCGGCTCGGCCATGCGGGCACTATATAAACGTCACATGTCGGCGATGTCGGGTCTCGAAAGCCTCGCAGCGGCGGGGCGGGAGCTTGCGCAGTCCGAGAGCCTCGATGAAGCGCTCCAGGCGCTCGCCCGGGCCACTGCTGCGGCCACGAGAGCCGCGCTTGCCGTCGTGCGCGTCCCCGACGGCTCAGGAGGGCTGCCGGCACGGGGCGTCTGGTGCGACTCAGCGGCGCTCGGCGCGGAGCTCGAAGGTTCACGCCTGCTGCTCGAGGAGCTGCCTACGGAGGAGTTGAGCGAGGCGGACGAGCTTCCGGCGGCAGTTCGTCGCCTGGCGCAGCGAATCGGCGCCGTGGGCGTCCTCGTCGTTCCGTGGCTGGACGGCGACGAGGTGCTGGCGACCCTCGAGCTCATGCGTCCAGGAGAGCCGTTCACGGAAGTCGAGCGCTCGCTTGCGCACATCGCGTCCCTCGAGGCAGGTCTCGTCGTGCGGGCCTTCCCGCCGCCCAATGGCTCGGCGAACGGTGCGGCGAGCGTTCAGTCGGCTCTCGAGCTGGCCGGCCGCGCGCTGGCGGCGGGGGCCGACGAGTCGACGAGCGCAGAGCGCATCGCGCGGCTCGCCGCCGAGCTTACGGGAGCGGAGTCGTGTCTGATCTGGCGCACGGAGGACGGCGAGGTGGAGGCGATCGCCTCAGTCGGCGACCTCGACGCAGAGGACAAGCTCGCCTGGGCGGCGGAACAAGATCTCGGTGGCGCCACACTCGCCGTGAGCGACGATGGCGACGAGCGGATCGCGCTCGTGCGCCTCGGCGAGCCGCCGCTGGGAGGCCTCCGTCTGTCGTTTGCCGACGAGACCCCACCGGATGACGAGCTCGAGCGCCTCCGCGCGTTCGCATCGCGTGCGGCTCGGGCGCTCCGCGCCGGGGAACGGATCAACAGGCTCGCACAGGAGCTCGACCGAAGCCGTGCGCTCCTTGCCGTCGTCGGACAGGCGATCGAAGAGCTCTCGCTCTCTCACACCGTCGACACGGCCCTCGACAGAGTCGCCGAGCTGCTGGAAACCGACCGGGCTGCCGTGTACCTCGGCAGCGGGCGGGAGCTCGAGACTGCGGCCGCCCGCGGCCTGGCCGGACCGCACGTACGCGTCGCGGAGGCGCTTCTCTCGCTCGCGCTGGGCCGTCTTCGCCCCCGCGCCGTCTTCGAGATCTTGGACGCGCGCACCGATCCCGGCCTAGCGGGCGTGTCCGAAGCGGTCGCCGAGGCCGGGGTCGAGGCCACCGTGTCGGTGCCTTTGCGGGCCGGAAGCGAGCTCATCGGGCTCCTGGTCGCCTATCCGCCCCGTGGTCGCCGCCTCCAGGCAAACGAGTCGGAGCTTCTGGCGGCGCTCGCGGGCCAGCTTGCCGTCGCCGTCCAGAACGCCCGGCTCCATGAACAGACGATGCACCTCGCCGAGGCGCGCGAGCGCGCGCTCGAGTCCGAGCGGCGCGCGGCGAGACGCCTCGAGGCCTTCTACGAGATCTCGCGCTCCTTCTCCGAGAGCCTGAAGCTCGAAGACACGATCGACGCGGTCACGAGGACGGCCGTCGAGCTGCTCGACCTCGATGCCGCGGTGCTCCGCCTCCCCGATGGCCGCGGAGAGGACTTCGTCGTCCGCTCGATTTACGTCCCGGACCCTCGTCTCGCGGCCGCGCTGGAGCCGATCCTCAAGCGCCCGCAGCCGAGCGCGCGTTTGCGAGCGCTCGGTCTCGGGCGGGCTCGCAACGCGCTCGTTCTCGATCCCGTGACGGCGGAGCATCTCGGGGGCGGGCACGAGTTGCTGGCCCCCTTCCTCCGCCGGGGCTCGAGTGCCGTCGTCGTCCCGATCATGGCGTCCGGCGAGGTGATCGCCGCTCTGACGCTGCTCGTCCTCGACCCCGCTAGTCCGGTCGACGGAGAGACCGTGGAGACGGCGCGCTCGCTCGCGTCACAGGCGGCTCTCGCGATCGACAATGCTCGGCTCTACCAGCAGCAGGCGGGCTTTGCGGACGCGATGCAGCGCTCGCTGCTCCCGTCCGCGCCTCCGGTTCTTCCTGGGATTGAGGTCGGGAGCGTCTACGAGTCGTCGGCCCGGCTCGATGTCGGCGGGGACGTGTTCGACTTCACCACGCTTCCGGACGGCCGTCTCGCGGTGGTCGTCGGCGACGTGACGGGGAAGGGAATCGACGCGGCGGCGGACATGGCGATGACGAAGTACGTCTTCAGGTCGCTGACGCGCGAGCATCCCGACCCGGGCGACTTCCTCCGCGCCGCGAACGAGGTGGTCGTCGACGAGGTGCACGAGGGCAAGTTCGTGACGATGCTCTACCTGACGCTGGATCTCTCGACCGGCGAGCTCGCCTGCGCCAGCGCCGGTCATCCCAAACCGCGGCTGATCAGGGCAGACGGAACGGTCGTCGAGCTGTCCCCGCACGGGCTCGCTCTCGGGATCGAGCCGGATCAGGAGTACGCGGAGGCGCGTGAGATCCTCGAGCCGGGGAGCGTGGTCGTCCTCTTCACGGACGGGGTGCTCGAGGCACGCAGCGACGGTGAGCTCTACGGCGAGCGGCGGCTCGGCCGGCTCCTGGCCGAGCTGCGCGACGAGCCGGCGGGCGACCTGGCCCGGGCCGTCGTCGAGGGTGCGCGGGCCTTTTCAGGAGGCGACCTCGGCGACGATTCTGCCGTCGTCGTCGTCAAGCGCACGACGAGTTGAAGGCTCACTTCCAGGCAACGCTCACCGCGGTCGTGTTCGCGGCCGGGGTGGGGTCGCTCGCCACAGAGATCTCGGCATCCCGGCTGCTGGCTCCGTACTTCGGCAATTCGACGATCGTCTGGGCCAACGTCATCGGCCTAATCCTCGCGTCGCTCGCGCTCGGCTACTGGCTCGGAGGGCGTCTGGCAGATCGCCGGCCGACGCCGCGAACCCTCGGCGCGGTCGTTCTCGCCGCCGGGTGCCTCATCGCGGTGATCCCGTTCGTCGCGAGGCCGCTGCTGGATCTCTCGGTGGAGGGGCTCGATCGGGTCTCCGCCGGCGCGGCAATCGGCTCGTTCTTCGGCGTCCTCGTGCTCTTCGTCCCTCCGGTCCTCCTGCTCGGGATGGTCGCGCCCTTCGCGATCAGGCTTGCGATCACCGACCTGGAATCCGCCGGCACCGTCGCCGGGCGGCTCTATGCCGTCTCGACGACCGGCAGCCTGCTCGGCACGTTCCTGTCGGCGCTCGTGCTGATTCCCGCCGTCGGCACGCAGCGAACGCTGCTGGCCAGCGCAGCCCTGGTCGGGTTCTGCGGCGCCGCCCTTCTAGGCCGCCGCTGGCTCGTGCTCGGCGCCGTGCTCGCCGGGCTGCTTCTCATCCCGCCCGGGGTCGTCAAGGCGCAGAACGGCCTGCTCTTCGAGGACGAGTCCCGTTACCAGTTCATCCAGGTAGTGGAGCGTGACGGCACCCGTCGGCTCTATCTCGACGAGGGGCTCGCGACGCACTCCGTGTGGCGGCCCAACGATGTCCTCACGGGCGGCGTCTGGGACACGTATCTCGCCGTCGCGGCGCTCCTGCCGCGGCTCGAACGGGTCGCGATGCTCGGGAACGCCGCGGGGACAGCGGCTCGGGCATTCGCCCACTTCTATCCGGGGGTGCGGATGGACGGCGTCGAGCTCGACCCGGCTGTGAGCAAGGCGGGACGGCGGTACTTCGGGATGGGCGGGATCCCGAGGCTCGAGGTACACGACATGGACGCCCGAACGTATCTCCGACAGACAGACCGCCGGTACGACCTCATCGTCGTCGACGCTTACCGCCCGCCGTACGTTCCGTTCTACCTCGCGACACGCGAGTTCTTCGAGCTCGTGCGGAAGCACCTGACGCCCGGCGGAATCGTCGCGCTCAACGTGGCGACGACGCCGGACGACCACCGTCTAGCCGAGGCGATCGGCGGCACGCTCGCCGCCGAGCTCCCGGAGGTCATCGCCTGGCAGCCGCTGCGCTTCAACCAGATCGTCATCGGTCGAAACGGCCCGTCCACCGACTGGAGCGGATCAGGCCCGACCGCGATCAAGCCTCTCGTTGACGACCTGGCGACGCGCCATCGCACGGTCGAGCGCTCGGACGATCCCTGGACCGACGACCGAGCGCCGGTCGAGTGGATCACCGACAGGATGATCGTCGAGTTCGCAGCCGAGGGCGGCCGTTTCGAGGAAGCCCCGCTTCCGACGGCGCCGTAACCCTCATTACACTTCTCGCCGGTGAAACGTGGGGTCATGATCGTCGCCGCGTCCTTCGCCTGCCTAGCGGCAGGCGTGTTCAGCGCTGCGGTTCTGGCCGCGAACGGCCCGCTCGCGATCACCACCACGGCGCCGACGACGACGGCTCCGGAACCGGAGGTCCTTCCGCTGGGGGTCGTGATCGGCAAGACCGAGGTCGGCGGGCTGACGCCCGTAGACGCCACTGGGTTGGTGAAAGCCACGTTCGACGAGCCGCTGAAGATCCGGTTCGGGCACCGGACGATCCTCGTTGCCCCGGACCGTCTGGGGGCGACGGCGCGGATTCGCCTTGCGATCGAGCAGGCGCGCCGGGCGTTCCCCGACACCCACGTGCCGCTCTTCGTCGACTTCCGGCCGGGAAGCGTCGGTCGCTACGTCAAAGCCCTTGGCCGCCGCTTCGATCGCCCAGCCAAGGATGCCGAGCTCGTCGGGCTGAGAGCACAGCGGCCGTGGATCACAAAGGAGCAGCCGGGTCGCGCACTCCGTCAGCGTGCCGCCGTGCGGACGATCGTCGCCGCGCTGAGGACGCATCAGCGCTCGCCCGTTCGCATTCGGGCGAGTCGCATCGAGCCTGTGACGACGCGCGCTGGATGGGGCGCGATCATCGTCATCCGCCGCGACTCCAAGCGTCTCCACCTCTATCGCGGCATGCGCTTCTGGAAGGTCTTCGGCGTCGCCACCGGCCAGAGCTCGTATCCCACGCCGGTCGGTCACTTCTCGATCGTCCAGATGTCCCGGCACCCCTGGTGGTATCCGCCCGACTCCGACTGGGCAAAGGGGGAGAAGCCGATCCCGCCCGGCCCCGGGAACCCGTTGGGGACACGCTGGATGGGGCTGAGCGCGCCCGGTGTCGGCATCCACGGGACTCCCGACCCGGCCTCCATCGGCTACTCGGCATCGCACGGGTGCATCAGGATGCGGATCCCCGAGGCGGAGTGGCTCTTCAGCCATGTCTCGGTTGGCACGCCGGTTTTCATCGTCTCGGCCTAACCTTTAGGTCATGGCGGGTCGGCTGAAGCTCGCGGCCCAGGTGTCGGCGCTGGCGCTGGTCACCGGCCTCTTTGCGCTGTTCGTCTGGAAGGTGGCGACGCAGGACGAGGGGGCGGCGGAGAAGCTCGGGCGCGGAGAGAACGTCAATGCGCCGGGCTTCCGGCTCGACCGCCTCGACCAGCCGGGCAAGCTCTCGCTCGCGGCGTACCGTGGACGACCGGTAATCGTCAACTTCTGGGCCTCCTGGTGTATCCCCTGTGAGGAAGAGGCGCCGGTGCTCGAACAGGCGTGGAACCGCTACCGCCGGCAGGGGCTCGTCGTGCTCGGGGTCGACATCAACGATCTGCGGGGAGAAGCCCGGCGTTTCGCGCGCAAGAACAACATGAGCTACCCGCTGGCCTATGACGGATTGGGGGAGATCTCGACGGACTATGGCCTGACCGGCGTTCCCGAGACGTTCTTCGTCGGGCGGAACGGGAAGCTTGTCTGCGAGCGGCTGCAGGCCGGCGTGCACCTGAAGGTCAATCGGGATCGCTTCGACGAATGCGTCCAGGAGGTGCTCGCGGCGTGAAGGTGCTCGTCGCGGCGCTTGCGGCGCTTGCGCTCGCCGGCCCTGCCGCTGCTTGCCCGACGGTTCCGGACCTCGAAGGCAAGCTCATGTGTCCCACGTGCAAGACAACGCTGGACCAGTCCGATTCGCCCGTGGCGCGACGGATCAAGGCGCTCTTGGCACGGCGCGTCGCGGCCTGCGTGCCGGAGCAGCAGATCAAGGACGAGCTCGTGGCTCAGTTCGGGCCGGCAGTGCTGGCGGCGCCGCCGCGGAAGGGATTCCACTGGCTCGCCTGGCTGCTTCCCATCGCCGGGTTGCTCGGTGCCGGCGTCGTGATCTCGGTGTTCGTCTGGCGCTGGAGCCGGAAGAAGCCGCCCTACACCCCAGCGGATTCGAACGGACGCGCGCCGCTCGATCCGGAGCTCGAGCGCCGGCTCGACCAGGAGCTCGCGCGCTTCGATGGCTGACATCCCGGTCGCGTTTCTCGCGGGCATGTTCTCGATCATCACGCCCTGCGTCCTCCCGCTCGTTCCCGGGTACCTCTCGGCGGTATCGGCGGTCGAGGCCGACAGGCTCGGCGAGGCGGGGGTCGGGCTTCGCGTCGCCAAAGCCAGCATCCCATTCGTTCTCGGCTTCACCGCCGTCTTCGTCGCGCTCGGGGCCGGAGCCGCGGCGCTCGGCGGCCTGCTCGACCTGAACCGCCGCGCCGAGCTCGCCGGCTTCGTCCTCGTGGTGCTCGGGCTCGGGTTCCTCGGGCTCCTGCCCTGGCCGGAGCGCATCGTCGCACCGGGGCTGCTGACGAGCGCACACCGCCGTGGATCAGGCGCGCTCCTCGGCGCCGCGTTCGCGGTGTGCGCGGCGCCCTGCATCGGAACCGTCCTGGCCTCCGTGCTCGTGCTGGCCGGGAACGCCGAAACCGCGGTGAAGGGCTCGATCCTGCTGGCCGCCTACTCCGCCGGGCTCGGGATCGCATTCGTCCTCGCGGCCGTCGCCTTCGTACGCGCGATGAGCGCGTTTCGCTGGCTCCGCGACCACTACCAGCTCATTCGCATGGCGAGCGGCGCGGCGCTGGTCGTCCTCGGCCTGCTCCTCTTCTTCCACCGAGATGCGTGGCTGCGAGTCGGCCTCAACCGCGCGCTGGAGCTCGTGGGCCTGGGAACGTTCTGAGCCGGCTCGTC
>DASSCT010000113.1:0-7146 GCA_035697545.1 Gaiellaceae bacterium
GCAGCCGCGCGCCTCGCGGTCGCATCGCTTCGGCCGTCGCTCGCCCACAGCACCTCGGCCTGCGCCGCCGCTCCCACCGCCGCGCCCATCGATCCCGGAAAGAGCAGTCCGACGCGCGTCACAGCCGCTCGATGCGGGAGCCGCCGAGGATCCGGCCATCGCCGTCCTCGAAGCGGACCCACGCCTTGCCATTGCCGTCGTAGTCCGGCGACCAGACGACGATCGTCCCCTCTCGGTCACCGACGCGGCAGCGTTCGCTGCCCTCGGGATCGACGCCGCGCCAGACCCGGATGAACGGGTTCTCCCCCCACTCGCGTCCGATCGTGGTCGGCTCGGTGTGGCCCGGGAGCACGCGCGTGTCCGGCGGCAGCTCCATCAGCTTCATGACCGACGCCCGCACTGGGTCCGGGTCGCCTCCGCCGACGGCGTCCTTGAAAAGGATGTCGCCCGTGAAGCAGAGCGCGCCCTTGAAAAGGAACGCCAGGTGATCGTCGGCGTGGCCCGGCGTCGGGATCGCATCCACCTTCAAGCCGCCGAGCTCGAGCGGGCCGGTGACCACCGGCAGCCCGAGCTCCGCCTCGTGCTCGACGTGATCGGCGTGGCCGTGGGTACGGAGGATGCAGCTGGGCCGGACGTTCCAGCGCTCAGCGGCCGCCTGGAGCGGGAGCAACGGGGCGCCGCTGTCCACGAAGACAGCCTCGCCGCCCTCGTCCTCGGCGACGAGGTACGCGTTCGAGAGCCACTCCGGGTGCATGCTTCGCTCGACCAGCACCGGCGCATAGGCTATGCGCCAGCGAACGAGGAGGAGGATGCAGTGGCCGGGTTGTTCGAGCGCATGTCGTTGGTGATCAAGTCGAAGCTGAGCAAGCTGCTCGATCGGGCCGAGGACCCGTCGGAAACGCTGGACTACTCGTACGAGCAGCAATTGCAGCTGCTCCAGAACGTGAAGCGAGGCATCGCCGACGTCGTCACGTCGAAGAAGCGGCTGCAGCTCCAGGCCGACAAGCTCGAGCAGAGCCTCGTCAAGCTGGATACGCAGGCCCGCGACGCGGTCGCCGCCGGCCGTGAGGATCTCGCCCGGCAGGCGCTCGAGCGCAAGACGCTCGCGCAGCAGCAGCTCCAGGATCTCGACCGACAGGTGGAGCAGCTCGAGGGCCAGCAGGAGAAGCTCGCGACCTCCGAGCGGCAGCTCTCGGCCAAGATCGAGGCCTTCCGCTCGCAGAAAGAAGTGATCAAGGCTCAGTACTCGGCGGCCGAGGCCCAGGTGCGGATCGGGGAGGCAGCGACGGGGATCGGCGAGCAGATGGCGGACACGGGGCTCGCAATCCAGCGCGCCAAGGACAAGACCGAGCAGATGCAGGCCCGCGCGGGCGCGGTCGAGGAGCTGATCGAGGCCGGGACGCTCGAGGACTTCACCGCGGGCGACCAGTCGCAGCTCGATCGTGAGCTCGCGCAGATCGCGGCCGGGCAGCAGGTCGACGCCGAGCTCGAGAAGCTCAAGGCCGAGGTTGCGGCGGGCGGCGGCCAGAAGGAGCTCGAGCAGTGATTGCCCGGCTGATGGGCGAGGGCCAGTACCGGATCGACGACGCGCAGCGCGCGCAGCTGAACGAGCTCGACGACCGTGCCGTGACGGCGCTCGAGTCGGACGACGAGCCGGCGCTCGACCAGATCCTGGACGAGATGTGGGCCCTCGTGCGCGAGCGCGGCGAGCAGCTGCCGGACGAGGAGCTCGCCGCGTCCGACCTGATCATCCCTCCGAGCGACCTCACGCTCGAGGAGACCCGCAAGCTGTTCACCGACGAAGGACTGATCCCGGACCTTCCCTCGCAATGACGCTCGTCCACTGGGACGACGTCGAGGCGACCCGGGACGAAGAAGGCCACTTCGCCGCCGTCTGGCGCTTCCTCGGCCGCGCGGCCGGCGCCAAGGACTACACGGTCAACCGGATCGACATCGAGCCGAACCGCTGGTCGACGCCGGCGCACGTGGAGGACGAGGAGATCTTCTACGTGCTCCGCGGCTCGGGTCTCTCCTGGCAGGACGGCAAGGTCTACGAGGTGGGCGAGGGGGACTGCATCGTCCATCGCACCGGGCGCGAGGCGCACACACTCCGCGCCGGCGACGACGGCCTCGACGTGCTCGTGTTCGGCCGCTACGGAAGTGACGGGCACGCCACGCTCCCGCGGGCCGGCGTGACCTGGCTGGGCCGCAGCTGGGTGCAGTCGGGCCAGGGCGGCCATCCGTGGGAACAGGAGATCGCTGCGGGCGAGCCCGAGGTCGGGGACCCGGAGGAGCGGCCCACGAACATCGTCAACCTCGACACGCTGGAGCCCGACAAGGAGGGCGACCGGATCCTGGCGATCGAAGCCGGAGCCGAGAAGGCGGGCATGCACCATCGGACGCTGGCGCCCGGCGTCGCCGCAGTGCCGGCGCACTGCCATTCCGCCGAGGAGGAGATCTTCGTGATGCTCGACGGAACGGCGACGCTCGAGCTCATTCCCAGCCCGAGGCTCGCCTACGAGGGTGCCGAGGAGGAGACGCACGAGCTTCGCGCGGGCCACGTAGTCTGCCGCCCGCCGGGAACGAGGATCTCGCACCTCTTCCGCGGCGGCGACGAAGGGGCCGCGATGCTCGTCTTCGGGTCGAGGGACCCGAACGACATCGCCTACTACCCGCGCTCGAACAAGATCAACTTCCGCGGCGTCGGTCTGATCGCCCGGCTAGACGCGCTCGAGTACGCAGACGGCGAGCCTGAGTTCTGACGTGGGGGAACCCCTGGTTCCCCCAAGGACCCCCTCCTTGCGAGCGGGATCTTGCTTTCTAGGTGGACGGAGCCGGCTTTTGGCTCGCTCGGTCAACCGTCTTCTTTGTTAGTGAGCCTCCCGCGGGGCACAGCCCCGCTCCGGCGGCCTATCGATGTCGCTCTCGGGCGTTCTTGGTTAGATCGGTGCCCCGAAGAGGCCGAACCAGCGGCTGAGCTCTGGCTCGATGGGAAGCTCCTTCTCGAGCTTCGCTTTTAGCTCCAGCTCCTCCGCGTTGTCGCGCTCCTGACCCTCGCCGGTCGGAACGAAGGGCCAGAACGCGCCGCGCTTGTAGCCGTAGATCCAGAGCACGGGCTCCTTGCCGCCCGTGAACTTGAACGCCGCGGCGAGGAGCTGCTCGCCGAACCCCCGCGCCGCGAGCTCGGAACCGATCAGATGCACGGTCGTCACGAGATCCTCGAGGTCGTCGTCGCGAATGATCAGCCACTCGTAGCCGTAGGAGTCGCTCGTCCGCTCGATCTTCGAACTGGAATCGCGCGCGACGACGTCCAGGAGCTCCTGCAGCTCGTTCTCCGCGCGGACGAACTCGCCCGCGGAGAGCGGCTTGAAGATCACGGCCGCGACTCCGGCCGGCTTCAGGCCGAGCTCGGCGTCCATCGTCACCGCGGCGGCCGGCAGCGCGAAGAGGGCGTCGCGCTGTGCCTTCTTCAGTCCGGACCGCCCGAAGAGGACGTCGCGAAAGCCCAGCCGACGGCTCCTAGGCGGGGCGGCCCATCTCGCGGGCGATCTCCGCGAGCCGGGCAAGACGCTTCTCGAGCGGCGGGTGGGTCATGAAGAGCTCGCCCGTCGCGCGCTTCACGCTGGTCGGGACGATGAAGAACGCGTTCATCCCCTGGACCTCACGCAGGTCGCGCTGCGGGATCTGCGCGATGTTGGATGCGATCCGCTGCAGCGCGCTCATCAGGTTCTCGGGCGCGCCCGTGATGATCGCGGAGCCCCGGTCGGCCGCGTACTCGCGGTAGCGCGAGATCATCAGGATCAGCACGTAGCTGATCACGTAGGTCAGCATCGAGACCGCGAACATGATCAGCCAGACCGGCGCGCCGCCGGAGCGATCACGGTCACCGCCGAACATCCCGCCCCACAGGCCCATCCGCATCAGCAGGGCGGCCACCATGGCGAAGAAGCTTGAGATCGTCATGATCGCGACGTCGCGGTTCGCGATATGCGAAAGCTCGTGCGCGAGCACGCTCTCGACCTCTGGCTTGCTGAGCCGGTTCCAGAGGCCCTCAGTGACGGCGACGACGGAGTTCTTTGGATTGCGCCCGGTCGCGAACGCGTTCGGGACGTCGGTCGGGATCACCGCGACCCGTGGCTTCGGCAGGTCCGCCATCGCGCAGAGCCGCTCGACCATGTCGTGCAGCTCCGGTGCCTGATCCCGCTCGACCACCTTCGCGCCGGCTGCCCGCAGGGCGATCTTGTCGGACGTGAAGTACTGCAGGAACGCGAGCCCGCCGATGAGCAGGACCACGAAGAAGATCGGGGCCTGGACGACGCTGATCAGGACGACGAAGAACGCGACATAGAGCGCGCCCAGCAGGAACAAGGTCAAAGCCATGCGCGCCGACAGCCCGAAATCGCGTCCGTAAGCCCTTCGTTTCATGACGGACAGGTTAGCTTCGGGCCTCGCCGTGACCGACGCTCAACAGTGCGCGCCGGGACGGCCGACGAGGAACCCGACGAGATCGTCCGGGTTCTCCGGCACGCCGAGGACGAACCGCCCCCGCCGAGTCGCTTTGATGCGGGTCATCCCCCCGGTCCCGCGCTCGACGCACACCGCGCCCCGGCGGACCGTCCAGTACCGCGTGTAGCGAATCTTCAGCGCGAAGGTGCCCGGCTTCGTCAGCCGGCCCGCGACGCGGGAGTGATCGAGGTGCGTGACACTCGGTGCGCCGGGGCCCGTGAGGATCGGGTCGGGACGAGGAAGCTCGTAGATCGTCACACGGCCGTCCAGGAAGACCGGTCGCAGCCCGGAACGGCCGGAGCGAAGCAGCGTGGCCTCGCGCTTCTCGCCCTTCTGGCCGAGGCGAGTGTTAGGCAGGACGACGAAGCGGACACCCATGCGCCGGAGCCAGTCGCGGTAGGACGGCGCGGGAAGAGGCCGGTGGTAGAAGAGCTTGTTCTCCGCCATGTCGATCTGGCGGTACCAGCCACGGGCGAGCGGGATCCCTGCGCTCGGCAACCAGTACGCCTCCCAGTGGTCGAAGGTTGGGACGACCTCCACGCGATAGTTCGGGCTGGAGCTCTCCAGGAACTCGATCGCCGGCCCCCAGAACGCGCGGTGCGCCGGCCTCATGTCGCTTCGCTCGAGCGCGGGCGCCGCATACGGCGCGACGTTGTAGGCGAGAGCAGCCGACAGTGCGAGCGCGGCCAGCCAGCGGGGTGAGAAGCGGGCGACGAACCCCGTCAGCAGCATCAGCGGGAAGACAAGCGAGCGCAGGCGGGTCAGGTTCTCGCCGATCGGGGTCGCGACCTCGAACATGATCACGCTCGCCGAGCCCCAAACGAGGAAGAACGCGGCGAGCAGCGCTCCGTGACGGGCCCCGCGTGCGAGTGCCGCCCCGAGCGCGCTGACCGTCAGCACCGCGAACAGCTCGACTGCCCGGAACGGGTAGTCGCCGTTGCTCGGGAAGAGCTCCAACGCGAGCAGCTGGACGGCGGCGATTCCGGCGATGGCCGCGCCGAAGACGAGCGCGCTCCGCCCCAGCCGGCCGCGGACGAGAAAGAGCGCCAGGAGGACGAGGCACAGGAACATGAACGCGAGCGGGCTGAACCCGAGCGTCAGCGCCGCGGCGCCCGCGGCGACCCAGCGGCGCCCACGCTGAAGAGCACACAGCGCGCCGAGCCCAGCCGCGAGCCCGAGCGCATAGCTGTAGGTGCCGAGGAAGATCGGGCCGGCCGCGAGCACTCCGAAGACACGGGCCGGCCAGCGCCCGGCCGCGCCCCATTCGCTCTCGACCAGCGCGGCGAAGAACGCGGCGGAAAGGACGACGGCCGCGAACACGAGCGGCAGATTCCCGACCAGCGCGGCCGGGAGGTAGTAGAGGAGGCTGTAGGAGGCGAGGGGGTAGTGGCCGCCGTACCAGAGGTTGTCCCAGACGAGCACGCCCTCCCGGACGAGCAGTGTCCGGTAGAGATGGGCCGGGGCGTCGCCGGATTCTGGAGCCATCACGACGAGGAAGGCTGCGACGGCGCAGGCGAGCGCGCCGGCAAGCAACGCCTCCCGGCGAGGTGAGACAAGGCGCGCGATTGCGGCGGTCACGCACCGTGAAACGTACTCGCTTTGCCGCTATAGACTGGCCGCCGTGCGCCGCCTCGCCCTGCTCGCCGTCATCGGAGCGCTGGTTGCCGGCTGTGGAGGCGAAAAAACGGTCGAGCCGGTACCCGAAACGGTGGAAGGACAGCAGCCCCAGCCCACAGCACCGGCCAAGGGCAATGCGACGGCGGGCAAGCAGGTTTTTATGCAGAGCGGCTGCGGCGGCTGCCACACCTTCAAGCCGGCGGGCACGACCGGGACGACGGGGCCGGATCTGGACAAGCTTCCGCAGTACGCCGAGACCGCCGGCAAGCCGCTCGACGAGTTCGTTCGCGAGTCGATCCAGAGCCCGGATGCCTACGTCGAGAAGGGCTTCCCGTCAGGGGTCATGCCGGCCTGGAGCGGGGACGAGACGCAGCTGAACGACCTCGTCGCCTTCCTCACCCAGCCGGCTTGATCGACCTCCGAGCCGCACGAAGCGACCCGGATCGGTTCCGGGCGGCGGTGGCGCGAAAGGGCGGCGCCGAGGCGTTCGACGAGCTGCTGGAGGCCGATTCCCGCTGGCGCGAGCTCGTCCCGAAGGTGGACGAGCTTCGCGGCCGCCAGAAGCTCAAGGGCAAGCCGACGCCGGAGCAGCTCGAGGAGCTGAAGCAGGTCAAGGACGAGCTTCGGCAGGTCGAAGAGGAGCTCGCGGCGGCCGAGAAGCGGCGCGACGAGCTGCTCCAGCAGGTCCCGAACCCGCCGCATGAATCGGTCCCGGACGGCCAGACCGAAGAGGACGCGCGCGAGGAGCGCCTCGTCGGCAAGCCGCGCGACGGCGACGGAAAGGAGCACCTCGAGCTCGGCTGGTTCGACATGGAGCGGGGCGCCCGCCTCTCGGGCTCACGCTTCGGGTACATCGTCGGCGACTCGGCGCGCCTCGCGCTTGCGCTCTACCGCTGGGCCCTCGACCGCCTCGTCGCCGAGGGCTTCACGCCGGTCCTGCCGCCCGTCCTCGTCCGCGAGGAGGCGATGTACGGCACGGGCTTCTTCCCGACCGAGAAGTCCGAGTACTACGAGATCGGCGAG
>DASSCT010000114.1:0-6151 GCA_035697545.1 Gaiellaceae bacterium
AGACAGCGGGCGTACTCAGTCCGTCTCCTTCTGGATCTTGGTCACGATGCCGGTCTTCGGATCGAAGAACCGCTTGTCGACGGAGGCCCAGCCGCCGAGGCTCTTGATCGTGAAGAGCCACGGACGCACCGGGAACTTGAAGCTCCTGAGCGCCGAGACGAGCACCGGCCGGTAGCCGTTTTCGCCGTAGATCTTCTGGGCCTTCGGGGTTCGCAGGAAGTTGAGGAACGCGCCCGCGGCGGCCTTGTTTTTCGACGTCTTCAGGATCGCGATCGGGTTCTCGATCCGGATCGTCGCCTTCGGGATCACGTACGGGACGTCCTGCCCCTTGCTGTTCGCGAAGATGGCCTCGTTCTCGTACGCGAGGAGGACGTCACCGCGGCCGGCGAGGAACGTCTGCAGCGCTTCCCTGGCGCTCTTGTCCTGCGAGACGACGTGCTTGTAGAGACTGCGGAGATAGGCGACGGCCTGTTTGTGCGTCTTGCCCTTCTTCCGCATCGCGCCGTAGGCGGCCATGACGTTCCACTTCGCGCCACCCGAGGTCTGGACGTTCGGCGTGACCACGTCGACGCCGGAGCGGGTCAGATCCTCCCAGTCCTTGATCTTCTTCGGATTCCCGCGCCGGACGACAAAGACGACGACTGAGCGAGTGACGATGCCCTGCCACTTGTTCTGCTTCCACTTCGCGTTGACGAGGCCGGCCTTCACGAGCGTCGTGACGTCGGGCTCCAGCGAGAGCGCGACGATGTCGGCCTTCAGGCCGGCCTTGACGGCGCGGGCCTGCTCGCCGGACGCGCCGTAGGACTGCTCGAAGTCGACGTCCTTGCCCTTGGCCGTCTTCTGGAACTCGGGGATGATCTCCGCATAGGCGTCGCGCGGGGTCGAATACGCGACGAGGGTCAACTTCGAATCGGCAGTGCGGGCGCCGGCTACACCGGTGACGGTGAGCGCGGCCAGAGCGAGAACTGCGAGAATTGGTCGCACAGGGTCTCCTTTAGATAGGCACCGCTAATCTCAACCATTAGCGTGTTCTATCCGAGGAGGCCCTGTGCTGTCAAACGGCCTCGGTTTGGGCGACGCGGCCGTTCAGGCGCTTGAACTCGACCACGGCGGCGACGACTGCGCCCACCGCGAGGACGACTGGGACAAGCACGCTGTACGAAGGCACCTCGAGCAGCCGAACGCCGCTGGCGAGCAGGACCGTGGCGAGCGCGATCCGTAGCGAGCGCTCCGGCAGGCGCACGGTCAGGCGGCTGCCGACGAGGATCCCGGGCACTGACCCGAGCAGGAGCCACCCCATCGCGCCGAGGTCGACGTTGCCGTGGAGCAGGTGCGCGAAACCGGCGACCCAGAGAAGGGCGGCGGCGTGGAAGATGTCGGTGCCGACGATCTTCGCGGCCGTCAGCGGGAAGACGAGCAGCATGATCAGCGCGAAGAACGTCCCGCTCCCGACCGAGGTCAGCCCGACGATGTAGCCGCCGACGGCGCCGAGGACGAAGCAGATGACGCGGTCGCGGTTCCGCAGCAGGAAGGGGGCGTTGTCAGGCTGGACTCCGCGGTTGACGAACGTCTTCGCCAGGAAGCCGAGCCCGCCGAGAATGAGCGCCGCGCCGATCACCTTCGCCGAGGTCGACTCGACGCCGTCGCCATAGCGATCTTGAAGCCACTCCGCCGTCTGGACGCCGAGGAGAGACATCGGGCCCGACCCGAGGAACATCCAGAAGGTCATTCGCGCGTGCACCGTGCCGAGGCGGCGGTGCTGGACGGCGCCGAAGGACTTGAAGACGGCGCCGTGGAGGATGTCGGTGCCGACGGCGAGCGTCGGCTTGAAGCCGAAGAAGAGAATCAGGATCGGCGTCATCAGCGAGCCGCCGCCCATCCCGGTGACCCCAACGAGGAGGCCGATCAGGAGGCCGGTGAGCGTCAGCTGCCAGGTCACTGATGGCTCTTCGTGTGACACCGCCGAGTCTCTGAGTCGCGAGCACCAAGCCAGAGTCCGCACTCCGACGAGCCAAGGTCTGAAGACTTTGGTGAGGAGGAGGGTGCGCTCTGGCGCCGTGTGATCGCGGGCCAGAGGCCGGCATGTGTCGCACGGAGCGGCATCACATATAGGCGCGGATCAGCACCTCGGCGACCTCGGGCCGCGAGAACTCGACCGGCGGCAGCTCGCCTCGGCCCAACATCTCCCTCACCTTGGTTCCCGAGAGGAATACGTGGTCGTCGCCGCCGTGCGGGCAGGTCTTCGGGGAGACCATTGAGCCGCAGATCCGGCAGAAGGCGGCATGCTCGAAGAACATCGGCTCGATGTCGAGCTCATGGGGCTCGAACTCGTCGAAGATCAGCTGGGCGTCATACGAGCCGTAGTAGTCGCCGACGCCTGCGTGGTCGCGGCCGACGATGAAGTGCGAGCAGCCGTAGTTCTTGCGGCAGATCGCGTGCCAGATCGCCTCCCGCGGGCCGGCGTAGCGCATCGCGGCGGGAAAGGCCGAGACGACGACGCGGTCCTGCGGGTAGTAGTTGTCGACGAGCACGCGGTAGCACTCGACGCGGGTCGCCGCCGGGACGTCGTCCGACTTCGTCTCGCCGACGAGCGGGTGGATCAGCAACCCGTCGACGGTCTCGAGGGCGGTCTTGGTGAGGTACTCGTGCGCGCGATGGATCGGGTTGCGCGTCTGGAAGCCGACGATCCGCTTCCAGCCTCGGCGCGCGAACTCGGCGCGGGTCTGCGCTGGGTCTAGCGCCAGCTCCGGGAAGGGCGGCGCGGCGCGTTCGAAGACTGTGACTCGTCCCGCGAGGTAGAGCGGCTTCTGCTTGTAGAGCCGCGCGACGCCCGGATGGGCGTCGTCTGTGGTGCGGAAGCATTGCTCGGCCTCGCGTTCCTTGTCGTATTCGAAGGTCTCCTCCACTAGGAGGACGGCGAGCGGGCGGCCCTCGGTGTCCGCGAGGGCGACGCGGTCGCCCTCGGGAGCGTGGTCGACGGCGAGGCAGACGGGAAGAGCCCACGGCAGGCCTTCTGCCAGGCGCATCTCGTCCACGACGCGCACGTAATCGTCACGGGTCATGAACCCCTCGAGCGGCGAGAGCGCGCCCGAGGCGATCATGTCGAGGTCGGACAGCTCCCTCGACGTGAGGGTGACGATTTCGAGCCGGGCAAGGTCGTCGGGCCGTTCGCCGGTGCGGTCGACGAGTCTTCCGCCGTGAGGGCTGATCAGGCCGTGGCCGGTGCCCCGCACCGGACGCGTCCGCTGGGGAGCGACCGTCATGCGGCCACCTCCGTTCGGGTCACGCCCAATTCGGCCAGCTTGTCGAGCACCATCCGGGCCGACTCCTCCGGCGGATGCTGCTCCGTGTCGATCCTCAGCTCCGGGGTCGCCGGCTCCTCGTAGGGATCCGAGACGCCCGTGAACTCCTTGATCTCTCCACGGAACGCCTTCTCGTAGAGGCCCTTCACGTCGCGCCTGGCGCACTCGTCGACCGACGTGGCCACATAGACCTCCACGAAGGAACCGTGCTCCTCGACCAGCTCACGGGCATGGCGCCGCGTTTCCTCGTACGGCGAGATCGCGGAGACGAGAACCGCGGCGCCGTGGCGGGTCAGTCGCGAGGCGACCCAGCCGATGCGCTCGATGTTCGTGTCCCGATCTTCCTTCGAGAAGCCGAGGCCTTTCGAGAGGTGCGTACGGACGACATCGCCGTCCAGGTACTCCACGAGGTGGCCGCGGGCCTCGAGCTCAGGGCCGACGATCTCCGCAATCGTCGTCTTCCCAGCCCCGCTTAGACCCGTGAACCAAAGCGTAAAGCCGTTACTCAAGTCGTCTCCTTCGCATTGATGGGCGTGTCGACGTGGATGCCGCACTCGAGCTTGTCCGAGCCGGCCCAGCGTCCCGCCCGCTCCTCTTCGCCGGGCGCGGTCGGCCGCGTGCAGGGCATGCAGCCGATCGAGCGGTAACCGGCCTCGTGGAGCGGGTTGAACGGAATCTCGTTGACCTGGATGTAGCCCCAGACGAGGCGCTCGTCCCAGTCGACGAGCGGATGGATCTTCCAGACGCCGTAGCGCTCCGACCACTGCACTTTCGGCGTCGAGGCCCGCGACGGCGACTGGTCTCGGCGGATTCCGGAGATCCAGGCGCCGTACGGCTCGAGCGCCTCGAGGAGCGGCTCGACCTTGCGGATGTGGCAACAGCGATCCGGGTCGTGCTCCCAGAGGTTCGGGCCCTCGCGCTTGTGCTGCTCGGCGACGGTGATCACCGGGGGCGGCGGGAGCAACTTCAGGCCGTAGCGCTCGACCAGCGCGTCGCGCGTCTCGTACGTCTCGCGGAAGAAGAGATGCGTGTCGAGCTCGATGATCGGGATGTCGAGCTCGAGCTCCGAAACCATGTGCACGAGGACCGACGACTGCTTTTGCCACGAGCACGTGAGGCAGAGCTCCTCGCCGAACTCGTCGTAGGCCCAGCGGAGCAAGTCCTCCGCACGCATGGCCTCGAAATCCTGGTCAGGAAGCGGGGGTGCGGTCGCCAAGCAGCACCTCCTTCAAGGTGTCGGCGCGCAGTCCTCGGCGCAGCGTCTCGAGTGGGATCACCTCGTCCGGCGGGATGTTCCCGAGGTTCACCTCCGGCCCGAACTGCCGCACAAACCAGGCCTGCGCCGCCTTCGTCGGTGCCTCGAAGATCAGGTCGGCCGGCTTGATGTCGTGGACGATCTCGTCGATCAACCCCGTCCGCATCTCGCCGGTGGGACGGAAGATGCCGGCGGTTCCGCCTTCACGCGCCTCGGTGATCACCTTCCAGGCGCCGGCCTGGAGCTCCTCTTTGATCCAGCCGACCCACTCGTACGGCGCGAACACGACCTCCGAGTCCTTCGAGCCGACCTCGGAAAGCACCGTGAAGTCGCGCGCCAGGTCGGCGATCAGCTCGAGCTTCTCCTCCCGCGGCATCTCGACCGCACCGTCTGAGATCTCCACGTGGGTGAGGCCGAGCTCCCTCAGCCAGTCCTTGTACTCGTCCACCTTGCCGCGCGCCCAGATCGCCTCGAAGAACGTCCCGCCGATGACGACGCGCTTGCCGCTGAGGACTTCGAGCTTGCGCTTCAGATTCGGCGTGACGTACGCCGTCCCCCAGCCGAGCTTGACGACGTCGATGTAGTCGCCGCTCGTCTCGAGCACGTCCTCCCACGCGCGTGGGCCGAGCCCTTTGTCGAGGACGTGCGTCAACCCGCCGTTCCGCGGAGGCAGGTCAAAGGCGGGCAACGATGTCCTCCAGCCGCTTCGTCGCTTCCTCCTGGACGTCGTGGAAGAGGGAGTTGCCGTGCGAGTCGATCCCGACCCACAGCGGCCCGAAGTCCTTGACGCGGAAGCGCCACAAGCACTCCGGCATCAGCTCCTCCCACGCGACCTCTTCGATCTCCTCGATCTGCGTCGTCTCGAGCGCCGCCGCGCCGCCGACGATCGCGAAGTAGACCATCCCGAAGCGGCGCATCGGCTCGATCGCCTCGTCCGGAAGGCCGCCCTTTCCGGCGATCGCCCGAACGCCGTAGTCGCGGCCGAGCCCTTCCGTGAAGCGCACCATGCGCGCGCTCGTCGTCGTGCCGATGCACACCTTCTCGTAGCGGCCGGGGCCAAGCTTGCGAACACCTGGCGCTGTGTGCAGGAGGAATGCGCCGCTGAGGTCCATCGGCGGCTCGATACCCTCGTCGAAGATCCGAATGTGCGAGCGGTCACGGATCCCGATGATGTGGCCGTCGACCGTCACGAGGTCGCCGGCGCGGAGCTTGCGAATGTCTTCCTCGGACGCGGGAAATGTCAGGCGATGCTCGGCCATCAGGCTTCCCGATCGAACTCCGTCGAGCCGTCCGCCCCGATGTGCGCACTCGCCCGCCGGGCGGCCCAGCACTGGTAGTTCACGGCCACCGGATTGAGCGTCATGTGCGTGTCGGCGTGCTCGACGTGACAGTGGAGGACGGTGACGTCTCCGCCGAGGCCCATCGGTCCGATTCCGGTCTCGTTCAGGAGGCCAGTGAGCTCCTCCTCGAGCTGCGCGACGAGCGGATCCTCGTTGCGCGAGGCGACCGGCCTCGCGATCGCCTCCTTGGCCAGGTGCATCGCATAGTCGGCCGATCCGCCGATCCCGACACCGACGATCCCGGGCGGGCACGG
>DASSCT010000115.1:0-3588 GCA_035697545.1 Gaiellaceae bacterium
TCTCTGCGGCCGCTGCTCGAACGGCGAATCGATTGCGCTGAGCCGGACGCTCGTGTGCTCGGACTCGGGCCAGCCGCTGCCGAAGAGGTTCGACCCGCAGACGGAGCAGAACGTCTTGGCGCTCCCCTCGTTGGGCTCGTAAATCCGGACGAGGTCCCCGCCACGCGTGATGCGGATCGCCTCGGTCCGAACTCCGCCGTTCGCTGTCCCGACGCCGCCCGAGATCTTCTTGCAGGTCGCGCAGTGGCAGAACGAGAGCGTCATGAAGGGCTCGTTCACCACGAAGGCCACACCGCCGCACTGGCAGCTCCCCTGGAGCGGTGACATGTCTGGAGGCTAGCCGGTTGGACGGCTTGTGACGCGGACGTAGAGGCGACCTTCCTGCCCGCACTCGTCCGCGAACTTGACCTGGCCGCTCTGCCCGCCGCCCTCGAACGAGATCTCGGCGTCGTGGTCCTCGCGCTCGTCGAAGGTGATCTCGTAGTTGCTCGACTCGAACGCGTCGTGCAGCTCGTTGTAGACGTCCTCGAGGTCGCCGTCCGCATAGCCCTCGACGACCCTCGACGGCCCGGCCTTTTCGGACTTCACGTAGGTGATGTCACCGATGGTCGGAAAGTCGGCGGGCAGGCCCGTCTCGCCGCTCATCGCGGTCATCTCGCAGATGGGCGCAAAGGCTTCGCTTCGCCCAGCCTCCGCTTCCTTTTCGGCCTCGCTCTCTCCGCCGCCACCGCATGCCGCAAGCGTGAGCCCTAGCAACAGGGCGAGCAAAATGTGGGAAGCGAGGAGGCGCCGCATTTGGATCGTGGACCTATACCAGCCCGGATCGCATCAGGCGCCGCCAAGCTTTGTTGTACCGTCCACGAGCTCGGCGAGGATCTCGATCCAGCCGGTGATCGGGTCGCCGAGATCGTGCATGACGCCGCCCGGTTCGCCCTCGAGGGTGTGCCGCCAGACATCGGCTCGCGAGATCGGAAAGAGGAGGTAGCCGTCGGCGAAGAGCCCGCGCAGCTCGGCAAGCGGGGCGAACCTCGTGAACGGCTCGAGGTACAGATCGCGTAGGCGTTCGACCTCCGGCGAGCCCGGCTCGAAGTTCGAGCGCTCGGTCGCCGAACGAAGCGCGAGCAGCGGCCCGACGAACGGATGCGTTACCACGGCCTCGGCCCAATCGATGAACACGGGCCGGTCGTCGCGGACGAAGATGTTGCCGTCGTGCGCCTCCATGTGCGCGACGGTGAGCGGCAGTGAGCCTGCGAGCCGTGCGGCGGCCTCCCTCACCGGGCCGACGTGACCACCACCCAGCATTGCGTACCTGTCCGGCAGCAGCTCAGGTCGATCGTCCGGCGTTCCCAGGGCAAGAGCCTCCTCGACGAGCTCCATGAAGTCGATCTGCAACTCCGCGTGGAGCGGAAGGATCTCCTCCCACGACGGCCGCGTCTCACCGGAGTCGTGGACGTTGCGCAGCCTCGGCCCGACGTCCTTCGTGAGGATGCGCGGCCCCTCCCAGGCGAACGTTTCGGGCAGCGCGTCGGGACGGCGACGGGCAAGCAGCTCCGTCAGCGCCGGCTCGAACGCGGTTGTCGGCGCGTTTTCCTTGAACCAGGCGTCGCCCTCCGCCGTCGGCACGCGTACGATCGCCGACCAGGGGCGCGTCAGCATGACCTCGACGTCGCCGGTGCGCTGAACCCGTTCGTCGACCCAGGCGGTCGCCTGGTCGAGCCAGCCCGGCTCTTCCCAGGGCCGGACTAGTAGTCCGACTCGCCCCAGGACTCGAGCCGCTGCTTCAGGTCGCGAAGGAACCGGCCCGCGAGTGCTCCGTCGACCAGGCGATGGTCGTACGTCAGCGTGAGGTTCATGATCGGGCGGATCGCGATCACGTCCTTTCCGAGCTCGTCCTGGACGACCCACGGACGCTTCACAAGCGCATAGGTGCCGAGAATCGCCGCCTGCGGCTGGCTGATCACCGGCGTTCCGTGGAAGGTGCCGTAGCCGCCGGGGTTGGTGATCGTGAACGTGCCGCCCTGGACCTCGTCCGGCATCAGCTGTTTGTTCCTGGCCCGCTCGGCGATGTCCGTCACGGACCGGGCGAGACCGAGGAGGTTCAGGCCCTCCGCGTACTTCACGACCGGCACGATCAGACCCTTGCCGTCGGCGAGCTCGACAGCGAAACCGAGGTTGACGTAGTTGCGCGTGACGATCTTGTCGCCGCGGATCTCGCCGTTGATCCACGGGTAGTCCTTCAAGGTCTCGACGACTCCGCGGGCGACGAAGATCAGGTAGGTCGGGTTGACCCCGTAGCTCTTCTGGTACTCGGGCTTGAGCTTCTCGCGGAGCGCGACGACCTTCGACATGTCCACCTCGATCGCGCTCGTGACATGAGCGGAGGTATCGAGCGAGCGGCGCATGTGCTCGGCGATGCCCTTGCGCATCGCGGTCATCGGCTCTTCCATCTCGCCGACGCCTGCCTCAGGCTGGGGCGGCTGCGCGGCGGCGACCGGCTGCGGAGCCGGAGCCGGGGGTGCGGGCGGTGGAGGCGGCGGTGCGGCCTCGGGCTCGGGCTCGGGAGGAGCGGCAGGCGCCTCGGGTGCCGCAGGCGCGGGGGCCGGCTCGGCCGGAGCGGCGGGCGCCGCGGCCTGAGCGCCGCTCTCGATGAAGCTGAGGATGTCCTTCTTCGTGACCCGTCCGCCACGGCCGGTGCCAGGCACCTGGGCGACGTCGACGTCGTGCTCCGAGGCGATCCGGGCCACGACAGGCGATATGAAGCTCTTGCCGTCGCCGCTGACGTCGGCAGGGGCCGACGCGGCGGGCTCCCGCGCCGGTGCGGCCTCAGGCGTCGGAGCTTCGGACGGTGCCGACGGCTCAGGGGCCATGGGAGCAGGTGTCTCGGCGCTGGAGGCGGCGGCTGCCTCTGCCGCAGCCTGGGTCGTCGGCTGCTCGGCGGCCGCGCCGTCGGCAGAGGGCGCCTCCGCCGCAGCTTCGCCCGGCGCGCCGATCACCGCCAGCCGCGTGCCGACATCGACCGTCTCGCCTTCCTGGACGAGGATCTGCTGCACGACGCCTGACCCCGGGCTCGGCACCTCGGTGTCGACCTTGTCGGTCGAGATCTCGAGCAACGGCTCGTCGGCCTGGATCTCCTCGCCTTCCTGTTTGAGCCACTTCGTGATCGTTCCTTCCGAAACGGACACGCCCATCTGGGGCATCACGACGTCAACGGCGGTTGGAGTAGCCAACGCTACGCGTCCTGAAGTGACGTATCCAGAGCTTTGGGCATTCGTGATGTCGCCGGAAGCGCCTCCATCGGTTAATACTCAGCGAGTTCCCTGATCCCTGCGGCGACGTCCTCGACCTGCGGGATGAACGCCTTCTCGAGGGGCGGTGAGAACGGCACCGGAGAATCGGGGGCCGCGATCCGCTTGATCGGCGCGTCGAGGTGCTCGAACGCGTCTTCCACGATCGTCGCCGCGATCTCGCCACCGAAGCCGCCCGTGCGCGTGTCCTCGTGGAGCACGAGCACCTTGGAGGTCTTCTTCGCGCTCTCGAGGACGGCCTCACGGTCCCACGGGATGATCGTCCGGAGATCGAGGATCTCGG
>DASSCT010000116.1:0-16619 GCA_035697545.1 Gaiellaceae bacterium
TTTGGCTGCTGCTTCTTATCTTCGTCCCGTTCATCGGCGTCTTCGCCTACGTGATCGTGAACAGCGACGGGATTGCCCAGCGCAAGGCCGAGCGGGCGCTGCCGGATTACGTCACGCCGATTGAGTGATCGCAGATACTCGGCGGCGCGCTGGCAACGGCTCCGCAAAGCCGGGCTCGCCCACTACGGCCACGTCTGTCAGATCGAAGGGCGCGCGCTGCACCGGCTACGCAACAACCGTCCACCACCTGATCCCGAGCTCGCAGGCGCCGCACCTGTTCTGGGAGCCCTCGAACCTCGTCGCTGCCTGCCGGCGCTGCAACCACGGTGACGGCAGCCGCATCGCGGCCGAGAGCACGCGGCAGACGATCGAGCGCTTCCGCGCCCTCGTCGAAGAGCAGGAGCAGCAGATCGCGCAGATGGCCGAGAGGCTTGCTCGCCGCGAAGACCAAGCCGTGAAGCGCCGCGTGCCGGCGATCTACTAGAGACCTGATGTGAAATTCTCGCGCGTTCGGCCAGACACGTTCCTCGCTGCGGGTGAGGATGGTTCGGCTTACGGTCAGGCATAGCCGAGCGAGGACGCGGCAGGGCGACGCAAGGAGAGGAGCGGAAACTGGTCGAGGAAGCGCGCCTTGAAGAGTTAGGACGCGCCGACGGTCGTGTCTAGGCACGCGGGTCGGCAAGCACGGGGCCGGGGCGGAGCAAGCCTCGGCACTTCTCTTTCCGGGCATCGTCGCGTTCTAGCCCCTCCGTATCCGTCCGCAGCCACCTCACACGGAACTCCGATGTCGGCTGGCGCTCCGCTTGGCTATTGATCGGGGGGTGCTCGAGCTGGACACGGTGGCTTTACGCTGGCAGCTGGCCCTTGACGCGAACGAGCGGGCACTAGACGCCGCAGCCCCCGTCCTCGCCACCGCCGAACTCGCCCATCTCCGGGGCGATCTCGTTGAGGAGCGCCGGCAGGCGAAGGAGGGCCTCGGGCGACTCGCCGAGGCGACGGGGTTCCGCCCTGCGCCCTGGCTGTCGCTCGTCACGATCTCGTCGCAGATGCTCGGCCTGCCCGGAGCGTTGACGGCCTCCCTGTTCGACCTCGACGGCGTCCTGACGGACAGCGGCGTCGTGCATGCATCGGCCTGGGCGGCGGCCGTCGACGGCCTCCTCCAGCGGGTAGCCGAGCGAGACGGCCGGCACTTCATCCCCTTCGACCGCGGGGAGGACTACCTCAACTACATCGACGGCCGCCCGCGTCTCGAGGGAGTCCACGCCTTCCTGGACAGTCGAGGAATCCGCTTGCCGGAAGGCAAACCTGGTGACCGCGCAGACGCTGAGACGGCTCACGGCCTCGCCCGACGGAAGGGCGAAGCGCTCGAGCGCAGCCTGCATCACCGTGGCATCGCAGCCGTGCCAGGCGCCCGGCGGTATCTCGAGGCGACGGGCCACGCCGGTCTGAAGCGGGGGATCGTCTCGGCGAGCGCGACCGCCCTGCCGATGCTCGAGCTGGCCGGCCTGGCCACGCTGGTCGAGGACTGCGTGGATGCCGAGGTGATCCGAGCCGAGCAGCTGCTGCCACGCCCGGCGCCGGACGTCCTGCTCGCGGCGTGCCGGCGGCTCGGCGCCGACCCCTCACAAGCGGTCACATTTACGCCGACTTCGGCCGGGGTCGAGGCGGGCCTCGCCGCGGGGCTGATCGTCGTCGGCGTCGGCGAGGGCGAGCGAGCCGAGCGCCTCCGTGGTTCCGGCGCCGAGCAGATCGTCCCGTCGCTCGCTGCGCTGCTCGACCGGCGCCTCGGCTCGGATTGACCGAAGACTGCGATTTCCTCTCTCCGTCAATGCCTGCTTTTCGTCGGAACGACCTAGCGGAGCTCCGGTAGCAGGGCGCACTTCGGCCCTATCTGAAGTCTTTCCCCAGGTCGGTGGCCGTGCTGTAAACGTGGAAGTACCAGGCGCAACCTCGGCCGTGACCGAGGAGCCTTACCTAGCCGGAAGCGTTCTCCGGGAGACCCTTCTTTCGTCTATGTCGAGCGAGGCATGGAACGCAGACCACCCATGCGCCGCGCTTGTTGATGCCGTTCTTCGCCCAGCGAGCCGCGGTCGTTCCGCAGCCGAAGCACTCAATCGAGTGCTTGTCGACGAACGCCTGGATCGCTAGCTGGCGCAGCGAGTCGGCTTGCCGCTGCCTCGCCTTCGCCTTGTTGGAGGTCTCGCGCAGCCTTGCGGTCCGCTGCCGATCGCGTCGGCGGGGCTTTTGCTAGTCGAGCCTCCGCGCCATCTATGACGCCCGCCCTGGCGGGAACGTTCCGCAGGTTCGATTCTTGCCAGGCGCACTCGTCGCTATCGAAGAGCCGCAGCGGCCGACGCCGGCGAAGCCGGCATCGGCGGCGTGCAAATAGGCGGAAGGACCTTTAGACGGGCTCCCGCCGGGGTCTCAGGACGTCGTTGACAATGAAGTAGACGATCGTTCCAACGACCGGGAAGATCAGTATCGCGATGAGCCAGGCAACCGACGTACCGACCGATCTGGAGTTCCAGCGCCGGAAGATGTCGAGGAGCGTCACCGCCCACACGGCGATGACGAACATCACCAGAATCCACCAGAGAACGGTCATGTCTCTCGCTCAGGCTCGGCGGCGCTGGGCGATCTGAGAGTTTGACGGTCGAAGCATCGTGTAGATCAGCAGCCCCACGAACGGGAAGACGAGCATTCCGATCGCCCAGGCGGCCTTACCCCCGCCGGAGAGGTCCGCTCGCCGGAACACGTCGATGACTGCGCGCACCCACAGGAAGAGGAAAAGCACGATTACGACGCCGAGAAGAATCCGCATACCGTGGACTCTACGCTGCCGCCTCTACGCTGTCACTGAATGGGGCTCTCGGCCCAGATCGCGAAGCTCAACCTCGCTGAGCCGTTCGTCATCTCGCGCGACACGACTGAGGTCGCCGAGGTCCTCTGGGTCGAGCTCGAGCACGAAGGGACGCGTGGCTACGGCGAGGCGGCGCCGAACGGGCGCTACGACGAGTCAGCCGAGTCCGCCTTGGCCTACGTGGAAGGCGTCGCGAGTGAGGTCGGCGACGACCCGTTCGCGATCGACGAGATCATGGCGCGGCTGCCGAAGCGCGAATATGCGGCGCGCGCGGCGATCGACGCGGCGCTTCACGATCTCTGCGGCAAGCTCCTCGGCGTTCCCGTCTGGAGCATGCTCGGCCTCGAGCGCGCCGGCCCGCCGACGTCGTGGACAATCGGGCTCGGCGAGCCCGACGAGATGGCGCGCAAGGCCGAAAGGGCCACGGACTTCGACGGCCTGAAGCTGAAGCTCGGCGGCCGCGACGGGCAAGACGTCGAGCGGGTGCGGGCGGTCCGCACGCTGTGGCAGGGCCCGATCCGGGTCGACGTGAACGAGGGCTGGAGCGGACCGGACGAGGCGCTGGACGCGCTCCCGCAGCTCGCCGAGCTCGGCGTCGAGTACTGCGAGCAGCCGTTGCCGGCCGGAGATCCTGCCGGAGCCCGACTGAAAGAAGCTTCCGCGATTCCGATCTACGTGGACGAGGACTGCCACACGCTCGATGACATTCCCGACTGCGCGCGCCGAAGTCACGGGATCAACATCAAGCTGGCGAAGTCCGGCGGGATCCGCGAGGCGCTGCGGATGGTTCCCGCGGCTAGGGAGCTGGGGCTCGGCGTGATGCTCGGCTGCATGGTCGAGTCGGGCCTCGGAATCGCGGCGGGAGCATCGGTCGCGAGCCTCTGCGACCACGTCGATCTCGACGGCAACCTCCTCCTCCGCGAAGATCCGTGGCCTGGTGTCGAGCTCGTCGACGGCGTCCAACTTCCCTCCGAATCACCCGGCCTTGGCGTCCGACAAGCGGTACCTAGTTCTCGCTGAGGGCAAATCGGGCGACGAGCACTACGGGAAGACGATGCGCGGCATCGTCCACTACAGCCCGCATCCCGTCGTTGCGATTCTCTATTCGACGAGGGCGGGGGAGAGCTATCGCTAGATCCAGATAGTCGGAACCGTGGAGGAAGCGCTTCCCCTCGGCCCGACGACGGCGGTCGTCGGTGTGGCCACGCAGGGCGGGCGCTTTCCACCCGCCTGGCGGGAGCTCCTGAAGGGCACCATCCGCGCCGGGCTCGACCTTGAGAGCGGCCTGCACGAGTTCATCACCGAGGATGAGGAGCTCTCGGAGCTCGCCGAGCGGCACGGCGTCGAGCTGCGAGACCTCCGCAAGCCGCCGCGCGACCTCAACGTCCCGACGGGTGAGAACCTCCGGGTCCCGGCGAAGATCGTCCTCACCGTCGGCTCGGATTGCGCGATCGGAAAGAAGACCGTTGCCGTTGAGCTCGACCTGGCGGCGAGGCGGCGTGGCCTGAAGTCGGTCTTCGTGCCGACCGGGCAGACCGGGATCGCGATCGCGGGCTGGGGGATCGCCGTCGACGCCGTCGTGTCGGACTTCTTGGCAGGCGCAGCCGAGCGGCTCGTGGTCGAGGGCGCCGCGCGCGGAGGCGAGCTTCTCTGGGTCGAGGGGCAGGGATCGCTGGTACATCCGGCGTACTCCGGCGTGACGATGGGGCTCATGCACGGAGCGACACCGCATGCCTTCGTGCTCGTGCACAAGGCGCGGGCGACCCACACGGAGGGCTACCCGGAGCACCCGCTCCCACCGCTCACCGAGCTGATCGAGCTGCACGAGCGGGCGTCGCTCCCGCTCCGCCGAGCCAAGGTCGCGGCCGTCGCCCTGCACACCGGCGGGCTCGGCGAGGACGAAGCGCAGGCCGAGATCGCGCTGGCCGCGCAGGAGACCGGCCTCCCCGTGGACGATCCGGTCAGGTTCGGAACAGACATGCTGCTGGACGAGATCTTGGAGCGCGTGCAATGCTGAATTGCCTCGCCCGTAAGCTCGAGGGGGTCCTGAAATGACACGACTGACGGTTCTCTTGCTCTGCACGCTCGCCGCTCTCTGCGCGGGGGCGCCGGCCACCGCCGACCTGACGGTCGGCGCGGCCGACGACGGCGGACGGCTCGCAACCGACGGCGGAGCGTGGTTCGTCGACCAGATGCGCGAGGTTGGCCTGCAGGAGAACCGCGTCACGATCGGCTGGGACCCGGAGCAGCCGACGACGATCCGGGAACGCGAAGGGCTCGACCGCTACGTCCCGCGCGCGACGGCGGCAGGGATCAAGGTCGTGTTCCTCATCTCCCCGACGCGGGCTCGAGCACTGGCCGGCTCGCGCACCGCTGCGAACCAGTTCGTGAACTTCGTCGTGCAGATCGCGCGCACGTATCCGCAGGTCACCGACATCGCCGTCGGAAACGAGCCGAACCAGCCGCGCTTCTGGCAGCCCCAGTTCTCCTTCACCGGCAAGAGCCTGGCCTGCGGCTCCTATGAACGGGTGCTCGCGCAGGCCTACGACGCGCTGAAGGGGGTCAACCGCGATATCACCGTCCTCGGGGTCTCGCTCTCGCCCCGGGGGAACGACAACGCCCTGGCGGCGGTCAACGCGTCGACGTCTCCGGTGCGCTGCATCCGTGACCTCGGGCTCGCCTATCGCGCCAGCGGCCGGACGCGCCCGATCATGGATCAGCTCGCCTTCCATCCGCACCCGAACTCGTACCGCGACAGCTATCTCGTCGGGTACCGCTGGCCGAACGCCGGGACGTCCAACCTCGGCCGCATCAAGCAGGCGTTCTGGGACGCGTTCCACGGCACCGGGCAGCCGATCTTCGCCGAGCGCGGGCGGCCGGTGTCCAAGGCGGGCCTCCCGCCGCTGACGGTTCGGCTCAACGAGGTCGGCTGGCAGGTCGCGATCCCGCCCGCGTCCCAGGGTGCCTACTACGGCGTCGAATCCGTGCCACGCCTCGCCGACGAGCGGTTCCAGGCGGACACCTACGCCGCGCTGGTCCCGTACTACGCCTGCGATGCATCGGTGCACTCGATGCTCTACTACGGCCTCGTCGACGAGCCCGACCTCGACCGGTGGCAGGCGGGCCTGATTCGAGCCGATCGCACGCGGCGCCCGTCGTTCACGACCGTGCGTTCGGCGCTTTCCCGCAGGCTCACGCAATGCAAGGGCCGTCCGAAGACCTGGAGACACGCGACGAAGGTCGTCGGGGCAACGGCTCGCTTCGGCGAGCGGCGGCGCTCCGGGACGGACAAAAACTGGTCGTTCTCCGCGTCGGCCGAGGAGTCCAGCCTGGTCACCGGAGCCATGTACCGGCTGCCGGGGCGGCGGATGTCGGCTGCGCTGCGCAAACGCCTGCTCGCCGCGGTGGGCCGGCGGCGCACGCCCAAGCCGGTGTTCTCGCTCCGTGCGAAGGCGCGCGCGCACCTCGGCACCTTCATCCGCTTCCCGCGGAGGCGTGTCGCTGCGGGCTCCTACGTCTTCGCGATCAGGCTGCGTGCGGAGATGAACCCCGCACGTCAGGCCACGCTCATCAGCAAGCCCTTCCCCGTCGGCGCCCGGAAGAAATAGGGCGCGGCCGGTGCGCGACCCGAGAGTCGAGAAGCTCGCCGATCTGATCACCGGTTACGCGCTCGGTCTCGGCGAAGGCCATGCGTTCAGAATCGATGGCGAGGAGTCGGCGATCCCACTCATCGCCTCGATGTACCGCTTCGCGCTCAGCCGCGGCGCCTTGCCGTACACCCACGTTCGTCCGGCCGGCGTGGAGGAGATCCTCCTCGCCGAGGGGAACAACGAGCAGCTCGCCTACATCCCGGAAAGCGAGCGGCAGCAGAGCGAGCAGCTCGACGCCTGGGCCACGATCTGGTCGGAGTCGAACACGAGGGCGATGACTCGGGCCGATCCCGAGCGCCGCAAGCGCCAGCTCGCCGCCCACTATCGGATGGTCAACCGCCGCTGGGGGCGGATCAGCGCCGGCGAGCTCACCTGGTGCGGCACGTTGTTCCCGACCGAGGCGCACGCGCAGGACGCCGAGATGTCCCTGGCCGAGTACGAGGACTTCGTCTACGGGGCCTGCCACGTGCGGCCCGACGACGATCCGATCGCTCACTGGGAGTCGACCTCGGCCGAGTTGGCGGCCCGGGCCCGCCAGCTCGAAACCGTGCGAGAGCTTCGCATCGTCGGCCCTGGCACCGACCTTCGCGTCGTCGTGGAGGGACGTCCATGGCTTCCCTCGGACGGCCGCCACAACATGCCCGACGGCGAGGTCTTCACGAGCCCCGTCGAGACAGGGACCGAGGGGGACATCTATTTCGCCTTTCCGTCGATCTTCCAGGGCCGGGAGGTCGAGGACGTGCGGCTCCGCTTCAGCGAGGGCCGGGTCGTGCATGCCGAGGCCAGCTCCGGCGAGGATTACCTGCGCGCCCTGATCGCAACCGACGAGGGATCGTCCGTGCTGGGCGAGGTCGCGTTCGGCCTCAACTACGAGATCGACCGCTTCACGCGGAACATCCTCTTCGACGAGAAGATCGGCGGGACGATGCATGTCGCGTTGGGAGGCGGCTTCTCCGAGGCCGGAACGCAGAACATCTCCGATCTCCATTGGGATCTGATCTGCGACCTCCGCGAGAACGGCGAGGTGTACGCCGACGGCGCGCTGGTCTGGAAGGCGGGCGCCTTCGTGGCGGAGGCCGCGGTCGAACATGTCTGACCCGCGTCTCGGGCGGCTCGCGGACGTCGTGGTCGGATACTCGACCGGAGTGCAGCCGGGCGACGTCGTCCGGATCGACGGCAACCGTCCCAGCACGCCACTGATCCGGGAGATCTATCGCGCCGCCGTGCGCGCGGGCGGGCATCCGAGCGCCGAGCTCCTGATTGATGAGACCGCCGAGGATCTGCTTCGCGAGGGCAGCGATGCTCAGCTCGACTGGGTGCCGTTCGACGTCCCCTGGAATGCCGAGCACGGAGACGTCTGGATCACGATCGATGCGCCCCAGAACACGAAGTACCTAAGTGGCATCGACCCGGCCAGGATGGCCAGGCGCGTGAAGGGCCGTGAGGCGTATCAGGCGCAAATCCTCGAGCGGTTCGCCCGTGGCGAGTTCCGATGGGTGCTGTGTGGCTTTCCGACCGAGGCGTCCGCGCAGGACGCCGGGATGTCACTGTCCCAGTTCGAGGAGCTCGTGTACCGGGCAGCGTTCCTCGACGCAGAGGATCCTGTCGGGGCGTGGCAGGAGTTCGGGAACCGGCTCGAACGGATCGGCTCGTTGCTCGATTCGGCGAGTGAGTTACGCGTGGTTGGCGAGGACACGGATCTCACGCTCGGAGTCGAGGGCCGCTCGTGGATCCGCTCGAACGGCATCGCGAATCTTCCCGACGGAGAGGTCTTCACCGGGCCGGTCGAGACAAGTGTCGAGGGCACGATTCGCTTCTCGTTTCCCGCAATGGTTCGGGGTCGCAGCGCGGACGGCGTCGTCCTGCGCTTCGAGGCCGGCGAGGTCGTGGAGGCGACGGCGCGGCGCGGGGAGGAGTTCCTGCGCCACATGATCGGAATCGACGACGGTGCACGCCGGGTCGGAGAGTTCGCCTTCGGCCTGAACGACGAGGTTCAGGATTACACCGGCAGCCTGCTGCTGGACGAGAAGATGGGCGGAACGATTCATCTCGCTCTCGGCAGATCGATTCCACAAACCGGCGGCGAGAACGCTTCGGCGCTGCACTGGGACATGGTTTGCGACCTGCGACGTGGCGGCGAGGTCTATGCGGACGGCGAGCTCATCTACCGGGACGGCGCGTTTCTGAACGGCGCCGGCTGACGGTCGTCGCCGTCATCGCCGACACGCACATGCCGCGCGGGTCGCGGCGGCTGCCTCGTGAGTGCCTGCGGCGGCTGGAGACCGCTGAGCTGATCCTGCACGCCGGCGACTTCACCGGGGCGGCGGTGCTCGAGGAGCTCGGGCGGCTGGCGCCGGTCGAGGGAGTGGCCGGGAACATGGACGAGCCGGCGCTCCTGGAGCTCCTGCCGGAACGGCAGGTCGTCGGCATTGCGGGGGCTCGAATCGGGATGTTGCACGTGCCCGGCCCGGCCGCGGGGCGGGCGGCCCGGCTCGCGGCCGCGTTTCCCGGGTGCGACGCAGTCGTGTACGGCCACACGCATCTTCCGGACGTTTCTCGGGTCGGCGAGGTCTGGGTGCTCAATCCCGGCAGCCCCACAGAGCGGCGCGGGGCGCCTGCTCACTCGATGCTGATGTTGAAAGTGGAGTCGGGGGAGATCCGCCCCGAACTCGTCACACTTTCCGGTTGACACGGCGAACGAGTGTTCGGTAGCATGGCGAACATATGTTCGCTCGGGTTCTTCTTGTCGCCTTCCTCGTCACCGTGTTGGCTTGGAGCGTCCTCGCACGGGTCTCTGAGGGCGCGGACAGCCACGAGTCGTACCGCGTGCGGGCCGGCGACACGCTCTGGTCCATCGCCGTTCGGCATTACGGCGGGGATCCCCGGCAGGGGGTGTGGCGGCTCGAGCGCGAGAACGGGCTGAGCGGCGCGGCGTTGAGGCCGGGACAGGTGCTGGTTCTTCCCTGAGAGGAGGCGGTCGGGTAGCGAAAAACCACGAAACTAGAATCGCCGCGTGGATCTCGACCTCGTGTTCCTCGGCACCTCCGGCTCGATGCCGACCGCGCAGCGGGCGCCGACTGCCATGCTGCTCCGCCGGGGCGGAGAGCGGCTGCTCTTCGATTGTGCGGAAGGGACGCAGCGGCAGCTGCTCCGCTCGAACGTCGGGCTGATCGAGCTCCGCGAGGTCTTTCTGACCCACTACCACGCCGATCACTACCTGGGCCTGCCCGGGATGCTGAAGACGTTCGCCCTCCGCGGGCGGGAGATGCCGATCACGATCTACGGCCCGCCTGGATTGACCGAGCTGTTCGGGGCGCTGCGGCGGATCTTCGGAAAACTCACATACCCCTACGAGTTGGTGGAGCTCCGGCCAGGAGAGGTGCTCGATCGCCGCGGGTACCGGCTCGAGACGTTTCCGGTCAATCACGGGGTGTCCGCGATGGGCTACGCGCTCGTCGAGGAGCCGCGACCTGGGCGCTTCGACGCCGAGGCGGCCGGTGCGCTGGGCATCCCGGAAGGCCCAGAGCGAGGTGCGCTCCAGCGCGGAGAAACCGTGACGCTGCCAGACGGTCGTGTGATTACGCCGGACAACGTGCTCGGAGAGGTCCGGCCCGGGAGGAAAGTTGCGATCTCGGCGGATACGGCGTATTCCCAGCGCGTGATCGAGGCCGCGCGTGGGGCAGATGTGCTCGTCCACGAGGCCACCTTCGCCAAGGAGGAGCGGGACCGAGCACACGAGACGCTCCACTCGACCGCGGCCGAGGCAGCCGAGGTCGCGGGCGCGGCGGAGGTCGGACTACTCGCCCTGACCCACCTCTCGAACCGCTACTTCGGCGGCGAGATCGAACGAGAGGCGCAGGCGATCTTCCCCGACACGGTCGTGCCGCGGGATCTGGATATCATCGTCGTCCCCTTCCGGGAACGGGGCTCGCCGGAGCTTGTGAAAGGTGGCGCCACCCACCGGCACGGCCCGCCGCCGCCCGAGAAGGGGGAGGCTGTGGCCGCAACGATCGAGGAGGGCTCGCGATGACTCGGATGGTTCAGGTCGCCGTGGCCGGCGACGTCACCGAAGCCGAGGAGCTGGAGGCAATCCTCCAGGCTGCCGGGATCGACACGCAGCTCGAGCCCGCCGTCGAGCACCATCCGACGGCGACGGAGGACGCGCCGCAGAAGGTGCTCGTCCCGGAGACGTCGCTCGAGGACGCGATCGACGCGATCGAATCGCTGAGCGAGCCCGACGAGCTCGTCTCCGACGCCTAACGCGCGGCGCTCGCAGCGCCGCCGGTAAGCACAGTCCGGCGACATCCGCCGGTCGCGGTAAGCTCCCCCTCGCTCCACGTCCTTTAACTCGGTCCCGTGAGGCCGGAAAGGAGAGCGGTTGCCGCTGCCTGCACAAGCGAGCTCGAAGACGCTCCTCGACGAAGCGGCGATCGCGAAGAGCCTCGCGCGCATAGCTCACGAGATCGTCGAAGGCAACCCGGAGCTCGACAGGGTCGCGCTCGTCGGCATCCATACGCGCGGCGTTCCGCTCGCCCAACGCCTCAGGCGACTGATCCAAGACTTCACCGGCCACGAGGTCGCTCTCGGCTCGCTCGACATCACCTTCTATCGCGACGACGTCCAGGTGCGCGGCACAGAGGCCCCGCGGCATCCGCAGCCGCTCGTGCGCGCGACAAGGCTCGACTTCCCGCTCGAAGGACGGACGGTCGTGCTCGTCGATGACGTCCTCTACACCGGACGGACGATCCGCGCGGCGATCGACGCGCTCTTCGACTACGGCCGCCCGGCGCGTGTCCAGCTCGCCTGCCTCGCCGACCGCGGGCACCGAGAGCTTCCGATCCGTCCCGACTACGTCGGCAAGAACTTGCCGACCTCGCGCGAGGAGCGCATCCAGGTTCAGCTCGTCGAGGTGGACGAGGTCGACCAGGTGCTGCTCATCCCGACGCCAGAGGAGGAGGTCCATGGGTGACATCCGCGTGATGCGAGACGATCTGCTGCCGCCGGCCCCGACCGAGCGTCGGCACCTGCTGTCGATCGCAGACGTCTCGCGCGACGACATCGAGCGACTGCTCGCCACCGCCCGAAGCTTCTCTCGTTCGCTCGAGCGCGAGATGAAGAAGCTCCCAACGCTGCGCGGCCGAACGGTCGTCAACGTCTTCTACGAATCGTCGACCCGCACGTCGTCGAGCTTCGAGCTCGCCGCCAAGCGGCTCTCGGCGGACACGATGTCGATCAAGGCGTCCGGGTCGGCCGTCGACAAGGGCGAGTCCCTGAAGGACACGGCTCTGACGCTCGGAGCCTACGACCCCGATGTGATCGTCATCCGCCACCCGCAGATCGGAGCAGCGCACTTCGTGGCAAGGGTGACCAAGGCCCATGTGGTCAACGCCGGGGACGGGAAGCATCAGCATCCGACCCAGGCGCTGCTCGACCTCTACACGCTCCAGGAAGAGTTCGGGCGGCTCGAGGGCCTGCATGTCGCGATCGTCGGAGACGTGCTCCACTCCCGGGTCGCGCGGTCGCTGATCCAGGCGCTCGCGCTCGTGGATGCGCGGGTGACACTCGTCGGCCCGCCGACGCTCCTCCCACGCGCGATCGAGGCGCTCGGCTGCGAGACCTCCACAGAGATCCAAGCCATCCACGCGGCCGACGTCGTCTACGTCCTGCGGATGCAGCAGGAGCGGATGCTGGAAGGGGCCAACTACGTCCCGAGCCTCCGCGAGTACACGGTCCGCTGGGGCGTGACTCCCGAGCGGCTGCGCGCCGGCCAGAAGGTGATGCATCCCGGCCCGATGAACCGCGGCGTCGAGATCGACCCGAGGGTCGCCGACGCCGCCGAGGCGCTGATCGAGACGCAGGTGCGCGCCGGGCTGGTCGTCCGGATGGCGGTGCTCTACGACCTGCTCACTACCGGCCCCGTCGGCGTCAAGGTCGAGACGCTCCACGAGGTCGCGTAATGGCCTTCCTCCGCGGACGAAACCGGCCGAAGGACAACCTGATCCTGCGCGGAGCGCGTGTCCTCGATCCGACCGAGCGCGTCGACGCGATCCTGGACGTGCGAATCGACGACGGCACAATTTCCGAGCTCGGATCACGCCTGGATCCGAACGCACACCGGGTGATCGACGGCGCCGGGCTGGTACTCGCGCCGGCCTTCGTCGATCCCCACGTCCATCTCCGCACGCCCGGCCGTGAGGACGAGGAGACGATCGCCTCTGGGACGCAGGCGGCGGCGGCGGGCGGGTACTGCGCGATTCTCGCGATGCCGAACACCGAGCCGGTCGTCGATTCCAGCGCGGTTCTCGGCTCGCTGATCGAGCGGGCGCACGCCGACGCGGAGGTTCCCGTCGGGTTCCTCGCGGCGATCACCAAGAGCCAGGAGGGTGCGGAGCTGACGGAGATGGCCGAGCTGGCGGACTCAGGAGCCGCCGGGTTCAGCGACGACGGCAGGCCGGTGGAGGCGCCGGGGCTGATGCGTCGGGCGCTCCAGTACGGGGCCGTCACCAGCAGGCCTCTGGCGCTGCACTGCGAGGAGCCGACGCTTTCTCGCTCGGGCCAGATGCACGAAGGCGCGGTCTCGGCCGAGCTCGGCTTCGCCGGCTATCCGTCGGTCGCCGAGAGCGTGATGGTCGAGCGAGACCTCTCGCTGGCGGCCTTCGAGGGCCGTCCGCTGCACGTTCTGCATCTCTCGGCGCGCGAGTCGGTCGCAGCGCTCCGAACTGCCCAGGCCGCCGGGGTGGCGGCGACTGCCGAGGTGACGCCGCACCATCTCTGCCTGACCGACGAGTCGGTGCGATCGCTCGACTCGAACCTCAAGATGAACCCGCCGCTCCGCTCGGCCGACGATCGTGCGGCGCTCGTCGACGCGATCCGCGACGGAACGATCCAGGCGATCGCCACCGACCACGCGCCGCATGCCCGCCACGAGAAGGAGGTCCCGTTCGAGGCCGCGCCCTTCGGGGTGACCGGGCTGGAGACGGCGTTCTCTGCGCTCTACACGCAGCTCGTGGAGCCCGGCGTCCTCTCGCTCGAGACGCTGCTGACCCGAATGTCGGCCGGGCCGGCCGCGATCTACGGCCTCCCGGCGCCCAGAATCGCCGTCGGCGAGACCGCCAACTTCGTGCTCCTCGACCTGGGCGCGAGCTGGCGAGTCGAGGAAGGGTGTTTCCGGTCGCGCTCGGCCAACTCCTGGCTGCTCGGCGAGCGGCTCACCGGGAAAGTAAGGGCGACGATCGCCGCGGGAACCGTGGTGCACGAGGCATGACCGGCTTCCTACTGCTCGAGGACGGGTCGCTCTTCCGGGGCGAGTCCGTCGGCGCTCCCGGCTTCGCCTTCGGCGAGGCGGTCTTTACCACCGCAATGACCGGCTACCAGGAAGTCGTCACCGACCCGAGCTACGCGGAGCAGCTCGTCGCCTTCACCGCACCGATGGTCGGGAACTACGGCGTCGCCCGCGAGCGCTCCGAGTCTGCGAGGCCGCAGGCGCGGGGAGTCGTGATGCGCGAGGCGCGAGGCCCGGCCTGGACGGACTGGCTTATGGAGCGGAGCGTCCCGGCGCTCCATGGCGTCGACACCCGTTCGCTCGTGCTCAAGCTGCGTCAAGCGGGCGCGCTTCGCGCGGCGCTGGTCGCCGGCGACGCATCGGTGGAGGAGACGCTGAGCGTTGTCCGCAAGCAGCCGCCGATGGCGGGACGCGCACTAGCCGCGCAGGTCTCGACGCCGGGCCCCTACGCGTACTCGGATCGGGGCCGGACGCGCGTGGCGGTAGTCGACTACGGGTGCAAGCGCTCCATCCTGCGCCGCCTGGCGACCGCTGGAGCCGCGGTGACGGTCTTCCCGCACACCGCCGAGCCGGACGAGTTGGCAGCGTTCGACGGCGTTCTGCTCTCGAACGGTCCCGGCGACCCCGAACCCCTGGAGGCGGAGGTCGAGACGGTCCAAACGCTCCTCGGGCGCGTGCCGATCCTCGGCATCTGCCTTGGACATCAGCTCCTCGCGCTGGCGACGGGTCACGAGACCTTCAAGCTTCCGTTCGGCCATCGTGGTGCGAACCACCCGGTGCTCGAGCGGACGACCGATCGCGTGCTCGTGACGTCGCAGAACCACGGCTTCGCGGTTCGGCCGAGCACGGATCGCGAGGCGACGCACGTGTCGCTCTACGACGGCACGGTCGAAGGGCTCGAGTTTCCGGACCTGCGGGCGCGTTCCGTCCAGTTCCACCCCGAGGCGGGCCCGGGGCCGCACGACGCCTGGCCGCTGCTCGAGCGCTGGGTGGAGGAGGTGAGCGACCTCGCCCAGGCGGCGTGACCTGAGCTCGATCTGCGTCATCGGGTCGGGGCCGATCGTGATCGGCCAGGCCTGCGAGTTCGACTACGCCGGCTGCCAGGCGCTCAAGGTCCTCCGGGAGGAGGGCTTCCGGACGATCGTCGTCAACTCGAACCCGGCGACGATCATGACCGACCCCGGCTACGCCGATCGCACCTACCTCGAGCCGCTCGACGTCCAGGGCGTCAGCGGCGTGCTCGAGCGGGAGCGGCCGGACGCGCTCCTGCCGACGCTCGGTGGGGGCACGGCGCTCGACCTGGCACGCCGCCTGGTCGAGGAGGACGTCCTCGAGGGGCTCGGCATCGAGCTGATCGGGGCCAGCTACGACGCCATCCGCCGGGCCGAGGACCGCGGGCTCTTCCGCGAGACGATGAGGAGCGTCGGGCTGCGCGTCCCGGAGTCCGTCGTGGTCACCTCGCCGGAGGAGCTGCCCGAGGCGCTCTCGTTCCCGCTGATTCTGCGCCCGGCGTTCACACTCGGCGGGCACGGCGGCGGCATCGCGCGCACGCCGGCGGAGCTCGAGCACCGGCTGGAGCGGGCGCTCAGCGAGAGCCCGGTGAGCCAGGTGCTCGTCGAGGAGTCGCTCGTCGGCTGGGACGAGTTCGAGCTCGAGGTCATGCGCGACGTGAAGGACAACGTCGTCGTCATCTGCTCGATCGAGAACCTCGACCCGATGGGCGTCCACACCGGCGATTCCGTGACCGTCGCGCCCCAGATGACGCTCTCCGACGAGGCGTACCAGGAGCTCCGTGATGCCGCGGCGCGCGTCATCCGCGCCGTCGGCGTCGAGACCGGCGGCTCCAACATCCAGTTCGCGCGCGAGCGCGAGAGCGGCGAGCTGCGGGTGATCGAGATGAACCCGCGCGTGTCGCGCTCCTCCGCGCTCGCCAGCAAGGCCACCGGCTACCCGATCGCCAAGGTGGCGGCGAAGCTCGCGGTCGGCTACACGCTGGACGAGATCCCGAACGACCTGACGCAGACGACGCCGGCGAGCTTCGAGCCGACGCTCGACTACGTCGTCGTGAAGTTCCCTCGCTTCGCCTTCGAGAAGTTCCCGGGGGCCGAGGAGGAGCTGGGGACGCAGATGAAGTCGGTGGGGGAGGCCATGGGTATCGGCCGGACCTTCACCGAGGCGTTCCTCAAGGCGATGCGCTCCCGCGAGCTCGAGCCCGGCGCAAGCACCCCGTGGGCGACGCTCGACGACCTGCCCGAGGGCGTCCATCCGTGGTTCCGGGAGCAGCTCGGCCGGGCCCGCGAGGCGCTGGCCGCGGCGCGGCGGAGCTCCGACCTCGTCGAGGCCGACTGGCTGCGCCTGAAGCGGATCGGCTGGTCCGACGCCGACCTCGCCGACGCCTGGGGCGAGAGCGAGGACGAGGTGCGCCGGGCGCGGCGCTCCTGGGGCGCGCGGCCGGCCTTCCGGCGCGTGGACTCCTGCGCCGCCGAGGTCGAGGCGAGCTCGAACTACCTGTACTCGACCTGGGGCGAGGAGGACGAGGCACGCCCGGGCGGCGAGAGGCCGCGTGTCGTCATCCTCGGCTCCGGCCCGAACCGGATCGGCCAGGGGATCGAGTTCGACTACTGCTGCGTCCACGCCGTCAAGACGTTCGCCGCCCTCGGCTACGAGACCGTCATGGTGAACTGCAACCCCGAGACGGTCTCGACCGACTACGACACCTCCGACCGCCTCTACTTCGAGCCGCTGCGGGTCGAGGAGGTTCTGGAGATCTGCGCACGGGAGCAGCCGGAAGGGGTCGTCATCCAGTTCGGCGGCCAGACGCCGCTCA
>DASSCT010000117.1:0-2101 GCA_035697545.1 Gaiellaceae bacterium
AACTCGGCGAGGCGAGTTGCCGCCTCCAGCCAGTCCCGGCGCTCGAGCCGCCGGCCGGCCTCGGCCAGCGCCGCGAGCAGCAGGCCGTTCCAGGACGTGACCGCCTTGTCGTCGCGAAGCGGCTTCGGCCGCTGCTCGCGGGTGTCGAAGAGACGGCGCCGGAGCTCCTCGTCCAGCTCGCCGCGAATGATCGACCGGCCGTCCTCGAAGGGCTGGAGCACCTCCTCCGGCACGCCCTCCTCCGCAGCCCACGTGAAGGTCAGTCCCTCCACGCCCTCGGTGTCGGCGTCCTGCGCCGAGGCGAACGCACCCTCCGGCAGCGACAGTTCGCGGAGAACGTAGTCCAGCGTCTCAATGACGATGCGGCGGTAGCGCTCGTCCCCGGTCACGACCCAGCCGTGGAGGTAGGTGGAGGCGAGGAGCGCGTTGTCGTACAGCATCTTTTCGAAGTGCGGGACGAGCCACGTGCGGTCGACCGCGTAGCGGTGGAAGCCTCCGCCGACGAGGTCGTACATGCCGCCCGCCGCCATGGCATCGAGGGTCTTGACCACCATCGGCAGCGCGGCCTCGTCGCCACGCAAGTGCATCCGCAGCAGGAACTCGAGCGTCGATGCCGGCGGGAACTTCGGCGCGCCGCCGAACCCGCCCCACTCGGGATCGAACTGCGAGCGCAGCGCGCGGGCGGCGTCCCAGAGGAGCTCCTCGGTGAGGACGTCGGACGACGGCGTCTGCTGCCCGGCCCGCGTGAGCGCCTCGCGAAGCTGACCGGCGGAGCTCTCCACCGCCCCACGGCGCTCCCGATAGAGCGCCGAGATCGTCTCGATGACGTCCCTGAACGCCGGCATCCCATGGCGGGGCTCGGGCGGGTAGTACGTGCCGCCGAAGAACGGCTCCCCCTCAGGGGTCAGGAAGACGGTCATCGGCCAGCCGCCCTGCCCGGTCAGCGCGACGACCGCGTCCATGTAGAGCGCGTCGACGTCAGGCCGCTCCTCCCGGTCGACCTTGACGTTGACGAACCGCTCGTTCATGAGCCGCGCGGTCTCGTCGTCCTCGAACGACTCGTGCTCCATCACGTGGCACCAGTGGCATGCGGAGTAGCCGATCGAGAGCAAGATTGGCTTGTCCTCCGCCCGCGCCCGCTCGAACGCCTCCTCGCCCCACGCATACCAGTCGACGGGGTTGTCCGCGTGTTGGAGGAGGTACGGGCTCGTCTCTTGGGCGAGACGGTTCACGAGACTAGGCTAGCCCTCCGTGAGCTCGCTACCCGGCGGCACGGTCACCTTTTTGTTCTCGGACATCGAGAGCTCCACGCGGCTGCTCGAGCAGCTCGGCGACCGGTACGGAGACGTGCTCCGCGACCACCGTCAGATACTGCGAGCGCGCCTGGGCGAGGCGGGCGGCCAGGAGATCGACACGCAGGGCGACGCGTTCTTCTTCTCTTTCCCCCGCGCCAGGGAAGCGGTCGCCGGGGCCGTCGGTGCGCAGCGGGACCTGGCCGCGCACGAGTGGCCCGACGGAGTCGAGGTCAAGGCGCGGATGGGGCTTCACACCGGCGAGCCGACCGTCGGCGAGGAGGGCTACGTCGGCATGGACGTCGTCCGCGCGGCGCGGATCTGCTCGGCCGGGCACGGCGGACAGATCCTCCTCTCGGAGACGACTCGCGCGCTGATCGGCAACGACGTCCCAGACGGCGTCATGGTGCGCGATCTCGGCGAAGCGCGCCTCAAGGACATCCAGCACGAGCGGATCTTCGAGCTCGCGCTCACGGAGCAAAGTGACCAGTTCCCTCCGCTGAAGACCGCCGCCCCCGAGAGCGCTGCGGACGACCTCGCGGCGCAGATCGAGCGCAAGGTCCACGAGCAGATCCTGGCGGGCTTCGAAACTCCCAGCGCGCCGGCCAAGCAGAGGAGCTTCGGCCTGCTCAACCTCGTGCTCCTCGTCGCGGCCGCCGCAGCGATCGCCCTGATCGTCAAGCTTGCGTTCTTCTGAACGGGCCGGCTCGGTAGACGTAGCCCTCTAGCTGCCGGCCGAGCAGCTCCTCAAGCCACTCCGAGACCGCGATCAGCGCGTCGAGGTCAACGCCCGTCTCAACACCCTCGCC
>DASSCT010000118.1:0-9241 GCA_035697545.1 Gaiellaceae bacterium
AGCCCCCGCCAACCGTTCACACACTCGCTCGAGCCGGGGGCGCCGCCGCGGTAGGGGTTCGGCCACGTGGCGCTCGCGTTCATCCCTTCGATCCAGGTGCGGTTCGGCCAGACCGACCACTTCGGGTTCGCACCGTCGGTCACGTCCATGTAGTGCTCCAGGAGCTCGCAGTCCGCAACGTGGATGGTCTGCGTGACCATGTCCGAATACGAGTACTGCGGGATCGCGGCGTCGATGATCACGCCCGGGTGCCGCTGGGCGTAGACGTACTGCTGGATCGCACCGCCTGAGCCGCCGACGCCGACCGTGTAGCGCGGGACGCCGTAGCCCTCGATGAAGCGCTCCTTCGTCATGATCGCCGTCTCGGCGCCGAGGACGAGGTTGTAGTGCGTCGAGGTCCGGGTGCCGCTCGAGTGGATGATCGCGTAGCCCTTCGAGAGGCCGGGGTCGTACATGTGGCTGCCGCCGACCGTTCCCTGGTTGTGTCCGATCGCGACGCCGCCGTCGAAGGCGTAGATCGCCCGCCGGTTCCACAGCGAGGTGTCCGGCGGAGCGGCCGGGTCACCGGGCGGCGCAAGGATCGTGATCGCGTAGATGAAGCGGTTGATCGTCCCGCGCTCGCGCCGCAAGACGTACGGGACCGTCCGGCCGTCGAGCGTGGTCGTCATCGCAACATCGGCGGGCAGCGAACCGGGCGGGAGCGCTTCGAACCGCCCGGTGGTCGTGCTGCGGTAGAGGAAGTCGACCACCGTCGCGACCGTACAGTCCTTGCTCCAGCCGATCGTGGGTGACGTCGTCTGGCCCGGCGTTTGGAAGAGGCGCATGCCGATGCCGGCCTGATTGTCCACCTGCGGGAACCCGAGCCCGGCCTGAGTCTGCGTCTTGCAGACGAACGGCTGCTGCTGCGGCCCCGAGAAGATCGGACCGGTCACCGGGTGGTTGACGAGCTGGAGCTCGGCCGTCGGACGTCCTTTGCCACGGCCGTTCGAGTCCGCGAAGAGGGTATTTGCTCCGAGGTGCATCCCGTCCACCATCCCGGTCAGCGTGCGCGCCTCGGGATCGAGGGTCAGCGTCGAGGTGACGTCCTCCCCGTTCAGGGACAGCGTCGCCTTGTGCAGCGGCACGTTCTGCGGAATCGTCAGCCGCACGAGCGCATCGCCGCCCGTGACCATGGTCGCCGGGCTCGACAGCACCCGAAGCTCGAAGTCATGCGTGGACGCGGTCGGCGACGCCGGTGCCAGCACAAGGGCTCCGGCGAGCGCGAGCAGCGCCCAAACCAGTCGCTTTCTCATCTCTCCCCTCCGTTCATTGACCCGTTCAGCCGGCGGGGACTATTGCACCGTGAGCCGAAACGCGCTGAGCATCCGTAGCATCGAAGGGTGCTCCTCGAGATGTTCACAGCCGCGCTCATCTGTCTCGATCCGGGCCACGGGACGCTGCCTGCGATCGGGCGCCAGCGGGAGCCGATCGGCCCGGGCTCGCATGCGACGAAGATCAAGGACGGCGGCGGCGGCGCCGGCGAGGCGGACATCGCGCTCCGGATCGCCCGGCGGACGAGAGTGCTGCTGCTCCGGCGCGGCTACCGCGTGGCGATGACGCGGACCGGTTCCACCTACCGCCGCGGGAACATTGCCCGCGCGCAGTTCTGCAACCGGCGTGGCGCGGCGCTGATGCTCCGTATCCACGCCGACGGTTCGACGAGTGCTTCCCAGCGCGGCGTTTCAACGCTCACTCCGGCCTTCTACCGCGGCTGGACGGATGACGTCTACCGCTCGAGCCGGCGAGCGGCCCGCGCGATCCAGTCCGGGCTCGTTCGCGCGACCGGCGCCCGCGATCTCGGGATCGTCGAGCGCTCCGACCTGACCGGGTTCAACTGGGCGAACGTGCCCGTCGTCCTGGCAGAGACCGGCTTCCTGAGCAACCCCGTCGAGCGGCGGTTGCTCTCGTCGAGCGGCTATCAGTGGCGGGTCGCCCGCGGGCTCACCGCCGGCGTCGCCGCGTTCAGTCCTCCTCGTTAGCGGCCCGCATCCGGTCGACGGCCGACCGCCCCTCGGCGTGAATCTCGCTGCGGCGCTCCCCCGGGTCGGCGGGAAGCGGCTCGGCGGCGTCGACGGTCGTTTCGGCCGACTCGAACTCTTCGCGGTCGTCGACGACGACGCGCGACTCGTCGAGCCGCTGGCGGAGCGCGTCCGCCCGGGGATCGACGGGCTCGATCTCGACCCAGCCCGGCGGCCGGCGGCGGATCGAGCGCCAGAGCGCGGCGACCGCCACGGCGATCCCGCCGGTCAGCAGCGCTATGCGGCGGTTCACGGGTAGATGGCCGCTGCCACGAGATCGCAGGTTCGGGGCGCCAGATCGTGCATCCGGACGCGCGTGATCGTGGCAGCGGCCATCGAGGCCGATGCTACACTGCCCGCCGCTTCCTGCCCCGCTGCCGCGCAGCGTGGCCGTCTAGACCGGAGGAAGGACTGTGTCGCCCTACGAAATCCTGCTCATGCTCGATCCGGAGCTCCCGGAGGAGCGCCAGAACGAGATCGTCACCCGCACGCGCGAGCTAATCGAGCGCAGCGGCGGGACCTGGGACGCTCACGATGTCTGGGGGCGGCGCAAGCTCGCCTACGAGATCGACCACAAGTCGGACGGCATCTACCACCTGCTGACCTTTTCGGCCCAGCCGGAGACCCTCGACGAGGTCTCGCGCATCCTCAAGATCACCGACGGAGTCATGCGCCACATGGCCGTCCGGCGGAGCGAGCAACGTCCAGTCGGGACGGTAGCGTCGCCGCCTCAGGACCGGCAGGATGCACCGGAGCCGGAACCCGTCGCTGCAGAGGAGGAATAGGCATGGCCAACATCAACCGCGTCGTTCTCGTTGGGAACCTGACCAAGGACCCGGAGCTCCGGCACACGCCGAGCGGCACCGCCGTCTGCAAGCTCCGCATCGCCGTCAACACGCGCCAGAAGGACTCGTCCACCGGCGAGTGGGGCGACAAGCCGAACTACTTCGACGTCACCGTCTGGGGCAACCAGGGCGAGAGCTGCGCGCAGTACCTCTCGAAGGGCCGCGCAGTCGCCGTCGACGGCCGCCTCGACTGGCGCGAGTGGGAGGCGCAGGACGGCACGAAGCGCCAGGCGGTCGAGATCATCGCCGACACCGTCCAGTTCATCGGCGGCCGCGGCGAGGGTGAAGGCGGCGAGCGCCAGTTCGTCCCCGCCGGCGCGCAGCAGGAGAACGCGGACTTCTCGACCTCCGCAACCGACGACGACATTCCCTTCTGATGGCGAAGGCACGTAGAGGAGAGCAGCGGACGGGACGCCGCGGGCCGCCCACCGGTCCGATCAAGCGGCGGTCCTGCCAGTTCTGCCGCGACAAGGTCGACGAGGTGGATTACAAGAACGCGAACCAGCTTCGTCGGTTCGTCTCCGAGAAGGGGAAGATCCGCTCCCGCCGCATCACCGGCACCTGCCGGCGCCATCAGCGGCAGGTCGCGCTCGCCGTCAAGCGAGCGCGCGAGATGGCGCTGCTGCCGTACGCGACCACCTAGGCGTCATGCAGGTCATCCTCCTCCAGGACGTCGACAAGGTCGGGCTGCGCGGCGAGGTCGTCGAGGTCGCCCGCGGCTATGCGCGCAACTACCTGCTGCCGCGCCAGCTGGCCCAGGCCGCGACGCGGGGGGCGCTCGAGGATCTCCGTCGCCGCGACGAGGTTCGGGCCCGCCAGGAGGCGCGGACGCACGAGGAGGCGCGGGACATCGCCGCCCGGCTGGAGCAGACCGTGCTCCGCTTTGACGTGAAGGCAGGGCCCACGGGTTCCTTGTTCGGATCGGTAACGGCGACGGACATCTCCGACCGGCTCTGGGCCGACCACAAGATCCGGATCGACCGCCGCAAGGTCGACCGCGATCCGATCAAGCGCGTGGGCCGCTACGAGGTGCCGCTCGAGGTCTTCACGGACGTCGACGCGACGCTTCGCCTCGAAGTCGTCCCCGAAGGCGGCGACGTCGCCGAGATGGAAGCGATGGAAGCCGCCGCGCGGGCGGAGGAGGAGGCGGCAGCAGCCGCCGAGGCCGAGGCCGCTGCAGCCGAGCCGGAGGGCGCGGTCGAAACGGAGGACTGGGTCGTAGAGCTCGAGGAGGAGGAGGCTGCGCCGGAACCCGAGGAGGCGGCCGGCGAGCGCGCGGAGGCCGGGGCCTCTGAGCCCGCAGAGGCCGAGGCCGAGGACGAGCCCGAGCGCGAGCGCGCCGAGCAGTAACGAAACACGAACAACTTGTCCACAGGTTCGGCCTGGCCTGGGGATTCCCGTACGAAAAAGGCGCTCGGAGCGGGAAGTCCGTCCGCGCTAAACGCCGCCGTCGTGGGGACAACGTCCGCCCGGCAGTGGAGAATACTGTCGAACATGTGTTCTTCAGCCTGCATATCGGGGGTTTTTCGCCCTAGTAGTAGGGGACAGCGGGGTTGCGCCCGCGCGGGAGGCGCGAAATGAATGCACCCGTGAGCGCTCAGATCGCCTCGGTCGTCCAACCGGCGACGACGGCCCCGGTCCCGCCGCAGAATCTCGATGCCGAGGAGTCGGTTCTGGGCTCGATGCTGCTCTCCCCGGGCGCGATCGGAGCCGTCAGCGAGATCCTCGACGCGGCCGATTTCTATCGCGAGAGCCACGCCAAGATCTACCGCGCCGCCCTCGCTCTGTACGCGCGCGGGGAGCCCGTCGACGCGATCACGCTGATCGACGCGCTCGAGGAGCGCAGTGAGCTCGACGGTGCCGGCGGCCGTGACCGAATCCACGAGCTCGCCGCGCTCGTGCCGGCTACGGCGAACGCCGCGCACTACGCGCGGATCGTCCGCGAGATGGCGACGCTGCGTGGGCTCATTCGCGTCGGCCAGGAGGTCGGGCGGCTCGGCTGGGAGCGCCCGGGCGAGACCGTGGATCTCGTCGACCGCGCGGAGCAGCTGATCTTCGAGCTCTCGCAGAGCCGGGTCACGGGCGAGTTCGCGCACATCGAGGCTCTCCTCAAAGAGAGCTTCGAGCGGATCACGGCGCTCTATGAAGCCGGCGAGGAGATCACGGGCGTCCCATCCGGGTTCCGCGACCTCGACCGCCTCACCTCGGGCTTCCAGCCGGGGAACCTCATTATCCTCGCGGCCCGTCCGAGCATGGGGAAGTCCGGGCTCGCGCTCTGCATGGCGGCCAACATCGCCGTGCGGCGCGAGCTGCCCGTGGCGCTGTTCACTCTCGAGATGTCGAAGTCCGAGGTGACGCAGCGCCTGATGTGCAGCGAAGCGAAGGTCGAGTCGCAGCGGCTGCGCACCGGCAAGCTCGCGGCAGACGACTGGCCGCGGCTGACGGCGGCCTGCGACAAGCTCTCGAAGGCGCCGGTCTACGTCGACGACACCGGCTCGATCACGATGATGGAGATCCGCTCGAAGGCCCGGCGCCTGAAGTCGAAGGAGCCGACGCTGGCGCTGATCATCGTCGATTACCTGCAGCTGATGACGTCCGGATCCAATCCGGAAAACCGCGTGCAGGAGGTCTCGCAGATCTCGCGGAACCTGAAGGTGCTGGCGCGCGACCTGGAGGTTCCGGTGCTCGCGTTGTCGCAGCTCTCGCGCGCCGTCGAACAGCGCCACGACAAGCGCCCGATCCTTTCGGACCTGAGAGAAAGTGGCAGTCTCGAGCAGGACTCGGATCTCGTCTTCTTCATCTACCGGGACGAGTACTACAACGACGAGACCGAGGCGCAGGGCATCGCCGAGGTGCACCTGGCCAAACACCGGAACGGGCCGACCGGGACCGAGAAGCTCGCCTGGTTGAACCGGTATGCCAAGTTCGCGGATCTCGCCCCTGGATAACGATGCTCGCCACGGAGCAGACGGTGGTGATGCTCGGCCGGATGACCTCGTTCACGGCTGTGTGCGAGGCCTGTCAGGAACAGCAGCGCGCAGACCTGCTCGAGGAATCGTGGCTCGGCGCCCGCGTGTCCGGAACGCTCCGGCTCGAGGAGGACCGGGGATGGGCGACCTGCGAGCGAGGGCATCGCGTGCTGTTGGTCCGCAAAGGAGGTCTCCGCCCATGTGACGAGTAGCCGACCAATCCGGCAGACTCAGCAGACGTGCCAGCGACTGTGATCGTCGGGGCCCAGTGGGGGGACGAAGGCAAAGGCAAGATCGTCGACCTACTGGCCCAGCACTCGGATTTGGTCTGCCGTTACCAGGGCGGGCCGAACGCTGGGCACACGATCGTCGCCGACGGCGAGACCTACAAGTTCCGGCACATGCCTTCGGGGATCCTCTGGGGCAAGGAGTGCGTGCTCGGCGCCGGCTGTGTAATCGACCCGCAGGTCTTCATCGAGGAGCTCGACGATCTCGAGGCGCGCGGGCTCTCCACGGACGGGGTGCGCGTCTCCGGCAACGCGCACCTGATCATGCCGTGGCACGTCGCGCTCGACCAGGCGAGCGAGCGCCGGCTGGGAAGGCTGCAAATCGGGACGACGCGGCGAGGGATCGGCCCGGCTTACGGCGACAAGGCGGCGCGGCTGGGGATCCGCGTCCAGGACCTCTTCGACCCGAAGATCCTGCGTCAGAAGATCGAGGTCGCGCTCGCCGAGAAGAATCACTGGCTCGAGCAGGTCTACGGCGCCGAGCCGCTCGACCTCGAGGAGGTCTCGAGCCGGTACGAGGGTTGCGCCCAGCGCCTCCGCCCATACATCGCCGACACCTCGCTGCTCGTCGACCAGGCCTTGCGCGAAGGACGGTTCGTGCTCTTCGAGGGCGCTCAGGGAACGCTGCTCGACCTCGACCACGGCACGTATCCCTTCGTGACGTCGTCCAGCCCGATTGCCGCCGCTGCGGCGGTCGGGATCGGCATCGGGCCGAAGCGGATCGATGCCGTCCTCGGCGTCGCGAAGGCGTACCTGACCCGCGTCGGCGAAGGGCCGTTCCCAACGGAGATCGAAGGGCCGGATCAGGAGCGCGTCCGCGAGCTTGGTCGCGAGTACGGGACCGTCACGGGTCGGGAGCGACGGTGTGGTTGGCTCGACCTCGTCGGGCTGCGCTATGCGTGCCGCCTGAACGGCTTCACGTCGCTGGCGCTGACGAAGCTCGACGTGCTCTCGAGTTTCTCCGAGCTGCCCGTGTGCGTCGCCTACCGCCTCCCCGACGGAACCTCGAGCGAGGAGTTTCCGGCGCATCAGAGCGACTTTCACCACGCCGAGCCGGTCTACGAGGTGCTCCCCGGATGGGAGCACTCGCTCGACGGGATCGACGAGGTCTCCCGCCTCCCTGACGAGGCGCTTGCGTATGTTGAGTACATCGAGCGTGCGCTTGACGTCGAGGTCTCGCTGATCGGCACCGGCGCGGCCCGGGAAGATGTGCTGGCGCAGCGCGGGCTGGAGGCGATCGCGCGGCCGTGAAGGTCCTGCTGATCGGCGCCGGGGGCCGCGAGCACGCGCTCGCGTGGAAGCTGAGCCAAAGCGCTCACCTCGACGAGCTCCACGCGGCGCCCGGCAACCCCGGGATCGCGCGGCTTGGCGAGTGCCATCCGGTGCGCGCGGAAGACGCCGAGAGCCTGCTCGACCTCGCGCACACCCTGGCCGCCGACCTCGTCGTTGTGGGCCCTGAAGCTCCGCTCGTTGCCGGGGTTGGGGACGAGTTGCGCCACGCCGGGATCGCGGTCTTCGGGCCCGGACAGGACGCGGCGCGCATCGAGGGATCCAAGCGATTTGCCAAGGAGGTCATGCGGGCTTCAGGCGTGCCGACCGCAGAGACGATGTCGGTAGCTCGGCCGCCGTGTGTGGTCAAGGTCGACGGTCTCGCCGCGGGCAAAGGCGCATTCGTGTGCCCGGATCAGGAATCGCTGGACGCGGCGCTGCGCGAGGCCGCCCGGCTGGGCCAACCGCTCGTCATCGAGGAGCTGCTGGAAGGGGAGGAGATCTCGCTGTTCGCTCTCGCCGACGGCGTGAACGCTCTGCCGCTCGCGCCGGCCCGTGACTACAAGCGCGTCGGCGACGACGACACCGGGCCGAACACCGGCGGCATGGGGGCGTACTCGCCGGTGCCGGGGCTCGAGGCGAGCGACGTCGAGGAGCTCGTCGCGACCGTGCACAGGCCGGTCCTCGCGGAGCTCGCTCGGCGAGGCACGCCCTTCGTCGGGCTGCTCTACGCCGGCCTGATGCTGACGGACTCCGGCCCGAAGGTGCTCGAGTTCAACTGCCGCTTCGGCGATCCGGAGACACAGTCCATCCTCCCGCGGCTCCAGGGCGACCTGCTCGAGGCGCTCACAGCGGCCGCTCGGGGAGATCTGCGCTCTGCCGACCTGACCGCGGACGACCAAGCGGCGGTGACCGTCGTCCTCGCGGGCCGCGACTACCCCCGGCAAGGCGATTCTGGAACGCCGATCAGCGGTGTCGACGACGCCGAGGCAGGCGGTGCCCTGGTCTTCCATGCCGGGACGGCAAGTCGCGGTGAGCAGCTCCTCACGAACGGCGGAAGGGTGCTCAACGTGACAGCTATCGGCCCGTCACTCGAGGCAGCCCGCGAGCGGGCGTACGCCGGCTGCGCCGCGATCTCGTTCGAGGGCATGCAGTTCCGGCGCGACATCGCCGGTCGGGAGGCGAAGGTTGCAACCTGAGACGCAGACGGAGCCCTTCTCGGCGCTGGAGGAGTTCGGCGAGCTGGGGCCGCTTGTCGGAGTGCTCGTGGGCTCCGAGTCCGATCGGGAGGCGATGGAGCCTGCAATGCAGGAGCTCGACGAGCGCGGCATCTCGCACGAGTTCCACGTGCTCTCCGCGCACCGCGATCCCAGAGCCGTCGCCGAGTACGCATCGATTGCCGCGCTGCGCGGAATCCGCGTGATCATCGCGGGGGCGGGGATGGCCGCCGCGCTTCCAGGCGTCATTGCCTCGTATAGCGAGCTCCCGGTGATCGGCGTGCCGCTGCGCTCGAGCAAGAGCGTCGGTGGCGGGCTCGATGCGCTGCTCTCGATCGTGCAAATGCCACCTGGGGTGCCCGTCGCCTGCGTCTCGATCGACGGCGCCCGGAACGCCGCCATCCTCGCGGCGAGGATCCTGGCCCAGGGCGGCGGTCTCAGGTCGCCGGACAGCTGACGGGACGGCGCTTCTCGGTCGGTTCCGCCTTCCTGAGCCGCATCTAGAATCGAACCGGTGATCGCCCGGTACTCGCGTCCGGCCATGGCCAGGATCTGGTCGGACGAGGGGAAGCTCGCCCGATGGCTCGAGGTCGAGCT
>DASSCT010000119.1:0-5788 GCA_035697545.1 Gaiellaceae bacterium
GGCGCGCGCGGGCTCCCAAGTCGCACCGCCGTTCGTCGTTCGCGTGAAGATCGCGTCGCTGCGGAGCGAGCGCACGAAGCCGGAAATCGAGTGGCCCTCTCGCTTGTCGCTCGGGAACCGGCTGCGGTCCCAGATCGCGTAGACGAAGTTCGAGTTCAACGGGTCCGCCGTGATCGAGTTCTTGTCGTTGAACTGGAAGAGCGAATCGTTGCGAACGAGCTGGGTCGGCGGCCCCCAGGTGAGCCCGCCGTCGGTCGACTTGTTGACGTAGATGATCGACGTGCTGAAGGTCGGAAAGTCCTGGAACGTCAGCGTCTGCACGTAGGCGTCGCCGTTCGGGGCGATCGTGACCCACGGGTCCGTCCCGCGATGGAACGTTCCACCCGAACACGTTGAAACCCCGGGGATCACGACCTGGTGCCAGGCACCCGCTTGGAAGACGGACGCCACGATCCCGCGGGCACCACCATTGTCCCAGCGGTCTTGCTGATAGGCGCCAATTCTGTCGGGAACGCCGTCACCGCTTCGGTCGACCGCGCTCACTGCGATCGACGGCTCGACCTCGCTGTTGAGGAAATTCGTGCCGGTCTGGCCTGCGTCAGCAGTGCAGGTTGCGAACGGGCTCGCACCCGAAACCTTGATGTTCGGTCCGGCCGTGCCCGGTCCGGCCGATGCAGATGGGGCGACGAGAACGATCAGCCCGAAGGCGACGACCAGGACGTGCCAAAAGTGGTGTCTCACCATAGGAGCCTCCCTCTCCCTAGGGGGCCGCGTCGGCGGCCCAACGACGGGTTGAGGATAGACGCTGCAACTCGGTTGGTCACGGCGCCGACCCCTGGGCGAACTCCGGGTACTCGCCCAGGCGTTTTGCGCCCTGGAAGCGGGTGCGGTCAAAGCGATGGAAAGAAGCGGCATCCAGGAGCAGATCGTCCACGGAGAGAGCGGCATCCTCCTCGACGACCCTCGCGACCTCGATTGTTTGGAAACGCGATCACGGAGCTTTGCGCGAACCGGAGCGCGCGGAAGCGATCAGCCGTGCGCGCGACCGCTTGCGCGACCGCTTCCTGAGCGCGCGCAGCCTGCTCGACTACCTCGCGGTCGTCCCGTCGGCTTCTCCAGGGCGTGGGCTAGGCGCGGTTCGGTAATGGAGATGGACCGTGCCGTTGCCGAAACGGCGTTCGTCCAGCAGCTCGAGCGGTAGGCGGACACCGTCAGGGAAGGCCCGTATGCCGCCTCCCACCACGATCGGTGCAAGGAACAGGTGGCACTCGTCGACCAACCCGGCCTTGAACGCCTGGGCGGCAAGCTCAGCGCCGCCCACCGAGAGATCCCGTTCCGCTGCCGCCTTCAGCTCCCGGACCGCTTCTGGGTCGAAGTCGCGCTCGATCCGCGTCCTGGCGCTCGCCGGCGCGTCGAGCGTCCTGGAGTAGACGATCTTGTCGGCCCCACGCCAGATCTCCGCGTAGTCCTGGACGAACGGCGGCTGGTCAGTTTGGGGCATCGTCTCCCAGGCGACCATCACCTCGTAGAGCCGGCGCCCGTAGAGGTACGTGCCGACGCTCCTCTCGAGGTCGTTCACGAAGGCGTGCACCTCCTCGTCCGGCTCGGCCCAGTCGAAGTTGCCGTCCTCGTCCGCGACGTACCCGTCGAGCGAGGCGATCGCCGAGTAGATCAGCTTGGCCATGTCAGCGTTCGACTAGAGCCTGGCCGTTCGCCGTTCGGGGGAGCGGTTCGCAAGCGTGATCACCTTGGCGCCGCGATTGCGTGAGATCGATTCCAGCCGTTGGCGCTGCGCGGCCAGCATGCGTCGCTGCAGCACCGGTTGCAGCGACACGAAGATGAAGAACAGCCAGAGGAGGCTGAGCGGATCCACCGTCTAGTGGCGCACGCGTGTTACGCGGGTGCGCCGGCCGTCTGCTCCTTGCGCTCGGCCTCCTCCGCGCCGCCCCGCTCCACCTCGAAGTGGAGGTCGTCGCCCTGGACGGTGACCGTCACCTTGTCGCCCTCCTCCACCGACCCTCCGAGCACCATCCGCGAGAGCTCGTTCTCGACCAGGCGCTGGATCGTGCGTCGCAGTGGACGGGCGCCGAACTCCGGGTCGAACCCCTCGCGGGCAAGGAGCTTGACCGCGTCCTCGTCGAACTCGACCTCGATCCGTTGGGCGCGCAGTCGCCGAGCGAGCCGGTCGAGCAGGAGCTTGGTGATGTTGGCGATCTGCTCGTCGGTCAGCGCCCGGAAGACGATGATCTCGTCGATCCGGTTGATGAACTCCGGCCGGAAGCTGCCGCGCAGGATGTCCATCAGCTCTTCCTTAAGCCGGTCGAAGTCGCCCCCGGTGCGGGCGTATTCCTGGATGCGGTCGGCGCCGATGTTCGAGGTCATGATCACGATCGTGTTTTTGAAGTCGACCGTGCGGCCCTGGGCGTCGGTCAACCGCCCGTCGTCGAGGATCTGGAGGAGGACGTTGAAGACGTCCGGGTGCGCCTTCTCGATCTCGTCGAAGAGGAGCACCGAGTACGGCCGTCGTCGCACGGCCTCGCTCAGCTGGCCCGCCTCCTCGTAGCCGACGTAGCCCGGAGGCGCGCCGACGAGCCGCGAGACCGTATGCCGCTCCTGGAACTCGCTCATGTCGAAGCGGATCATCAGCTTCTCGTCGCCGAACAGAGCCTCGGCGAGCGTCCGGGCGAGCTCGGTCTTGCCCACGCCGGTCGGGCCGAGGAACAGGAAGCTGCCGTCCGGCCGGTTCGGATCGCCGAGCCCCGCGCGGGCCCGCCGCACCGCTTCGGCGACGGCTGAGACCGCTTCCTCCTGGCCGACGATGCGCGCGTGGAGCTCCTCCTCGAGCTGCATCAGCCGCTCGCGCTCCTCCGTCGTGAGCTGTGAGACGGGAATGCCGGTCGCACGGGAGACGATCTCCGCGATGTCTTCCGCCGTGACCTCGGCGGCGCGCGGCCGACCCTTTCGCCCGTCGTCGAGCTCGCCTCGCCGCGAGTCCATCTGGTCTGTGAGCTCACCGGCTCGGTCGTAGTCCTTGGCCGCCGTCGCCTGGTCGCGCTCCCGCGCGAGGCGGCGCAGGTCTTCCTCCAACGACCTCGTGTCGTCATCCTTGGTCTTCGTCCGCAGACGGACGCGGGCGCTCGCCTGGTCAATCAGGTCGATCGCTTTGTCGGGCAGGAAGCGGTCGCGGATGTAGCGGTCGGACAACTCTGCCGCGGCGATGATCGCTTCCTCCGAGATCCGGACGCGGTGGAAGGCCTCGTACCTGTCCTTGAGCCCATGGAGGATCTCGATCGTTTCTTCGACCGTCGGCTCGCGGACGAGCACGGGCTGGAACCGACGCTCGAGCGCAGCGTCCTTCTCGATGTTCTTCCGGTATTCCTCGAGCGTTGTCGCGCCGATGACGTGGAGCTCGCCGCGGGCAAGCGCCGGCTTGAGCATGTTGGAGGCGTCCATCGCGCCCTCCGCCGCACCGGCGCCGACGACCGTGTGCAACTCGTCGATGAAGAGGATCAGGTCCTCGGCGCCCCGGACCTCGTCGATGACCGTCTTCAGACGCTCCTCGAACTCGCCGCGGTATTTCGTCCCGGCGATCATCCCAGCGAGATCGAGCGCAATGACGCGGTTCCCTGCCAGCGTCTCCGGTACCTCGTCGTTAACGATGCGCTGCGCGATCCCCTCGACAATCGCGGTCTTCCCGACGCCCGGCTCACCGAGGAGCGCCGGATTGTTCTTCGTGCGCCTGGACAGGATCTCGATCGTCTGGTCGATCTCGTCTGCGCGGCCGATCACCGGGTCGAGCTTGCCTTCGCGGGCCTCGGCCGTCAGGTCGCGCCCGAACTCGTCGAGCCTGGGCGTCGTGGAGGTCTCGCGCGGAGCGCCTCCCTCGACCCCGCGGATGACGGCGCCGCGAAGCTTTGTGTGCGTGACGCCGAAGCGCTCGAGCAGCTGTCCGGCCTCGGATTCCGTGTCACGCGCGAGGGCCAGTAGAACATGCTCGGGCCCCACGTAGGAGCTCCCGAGCTCCCGTGATTCCTCGTAGGCGGTGAGCAGAGCGGCCTTTGCATCGGGCGAGAGCGACGGCGCGACGTCCGTCCGCTCGGCTTGGCTCGCCTCTTCCTCGATCTGGTCTGCGATCGCGTCCGGATCAGCGTCGATCTGGCCGAGCACGTGGCGCACCACGTCGTCCTGCAATGCCCCGTAGAGGAGGTGGTCGGTGTCGAGGTCGAGGCTTCCCCACTCCACCGCCGTCTGCGCCGCGCGCTGCAGGAGCGCGCGCGTCGCGTCGCTGAAGAACTCCGTCACATCGACGCGTTCCGCCTGCCGCTGCGGTACCGAGACCCGTCCCTCGGTGGGCCCACCCGACGGACCGTCCCCGAAGAAGTCCGAGAAGAAGTCGTCGAAGAGGCTCCGGCGTCCGAAGCCGCGCTGCATCCGCTCTTCCGCGAGGTCGATCTCGCAGAGGTACTCCGTCTCCTGCGTGCCGTCCGGGCGCAGCCGGACTCTCGACGCAATCGCAGGCCGTCCGTGGCGTGGGCAACGAGGCTGCTCGGACATCTCAGATCCCTCCCGTTTCGGTCCAGCGCTCAAACTAGGGCAAGTCAATACCTTCCCCTGGATCTCGATCTTGTAACGGCCCCGAAGGAAACCGCGGGCTAACCAAAGGACGCTGCGGGCGCCCGCGCAGGCTACGGTCTGAAAACAGACAGGAAGGGCAAGAGAGAACCGAGAAGGGAGGACGCCGATCGAGATCGCACCTCAGGCAGAGGAGGACCTCCTCCACCTCTTTGGGCTCGCGAAAGGCGTGTTCGGGTCCGAGCCGGGCTGGGACGACCGCAAGGTGCTCGCGTCGCTTCGGGAGGACATCGTCTTCGTCGCGAAGGAGCACGGGCAACCGGCCGGGTACGTCGCCCTGCGCCCGGCCGAACAGACCACGGTGGTTGAGCAGCTCTTCGTCGCACCCGGCCACGAGCAGCGCGGTGTCGGGCGGCGACTGCTGGCCTTCGCCGAGGGGTATGCAATCGCCGAGCACACTCAGGCGCTGCGAGTCGTCGTCGAGCGAGACAACGACTCGGCGCGGAGCTTCTACCGGCGGTCCGGCTTCGTCCCGGTCGAGGATGAGGTCTTCGAGCTCATCCTCCCGAGGTCATGACTGTGGTTCCTGCAACGGAGCACGGCGACTACCACTACGACATCGTCGCCCATCACCGCACCGGGCAGGAGCACGTGCACCGCTACGCGAGCGAGGAGCCGCTCCAGGTCGGAGACGGCGTACGGCTCGAGGGCCGCTACTGGCTGATCGAGAGCGTCGAGCCGGACGGGGAAGAGCTCTCGGGGCGGGCGGTCGCGAAGCCGGGACGCTACCGCATTACGCTCCGCCATCCCGACGGGCGGAAGGAGACGGGCGCGTTTCGGCGCTTCCGCCCCGACGCCCCCAGGCTCGGCCATTCCTTCTCGACTCTCGACGACGGCCATCCGGTCAGCTGGGAGGTCGTCATGGAGCAGCCGGCCCGTGACGAGCAGAGCGAGATCTATCTCGAGCTGATCGCCGAGCGCGACTTCGCCGAGCTCGAGGAGCTGCCCGACCACGAGCTCGAGCACGCCCTCGCCAGGCGCGGCGAGGAGGAGCTTCCGGAGGGAGCCGCGGCCGCGCTCGAGCGCGCCCAGCAGGCCGGTTTCTCGACCGAGCTGGTCGCGCTGGAGCCGGGCGAGGAGCCGGACTGGGAAGAGGCTGAGCGCTATATCGACGCCCTGGTGCTCGAGGAGGTCGAAGACGACCTCCTGGAGCTCT
>DASSCT010000120.1:0-10174 GCA_035697545.1 Gaiellaceae bacterium
GATCGAGGAGACGCTCGCGATCGGCGGCACCGGCGTCCTCATGCAGGGCGGCCACCACCCCGACCTCGGGATCGAGTACTACGAGGATCTCTTCAGCTCGATCAAGTCGCGCTACAAGGTGCACCTCCACGTCCTCTCGCCGCCGGAGGTCCAGCACGTCGCGCGGCGGTCCAAACTGTCGATCCCGGAGACGCTGACCCGGTTGCGGGACGCAGGGATGGACTCGTTGCCCGGCGGCGGGGCTGAGATCTTGGTCGACCGCGTTCGGAGGATCATCGCGCCGAAGAAGACGACGTCTTCGGAATGGATCGGCGTCATGCGCCACGCGCAGCGCCTCGGGATCTCGACGACGGCGACGATGATGTACGGCCACGTCGAGACGCTCGCCGACCGCGTCGAGCACCTGCGGCGGATCCGCGACCTGCAGGACGAGACTCACGGCTTCCGAGCGTTCATCTCCTGGACCTTCCAGTCGGACGGGAACCGCCTGGCTGCGAAGGTGCCGGCGGATGCGATGCCGACCTCGCTCGAATACCTCCTGACCCAGGCGGTCAGCCGGATCTACCTCGACAACGTCGACCACATCCAGTCCTCGTGGGTGACGCAGGGGATGAAGATCGGCCAGGTGGCGCTTGAGTTCGGCGCCGACGACCTCGGCTCGGTGATGATCGAGGAGAACGTCGTCTCCGCCGCCGGAACGACCCATCGAGCGACGACCGAAGACTTCGTGCGAGCAATTCGCGCGCTCGGCAAGACCCCGGTGCAGCGCGACACGCTCTACCGAGACGTCAGAGTTTGGAACTAAGGCGCCGACTAGGCGGCGCCGACCAGAAGAGGCCGTGCCGGCTTTGCCGGCGCGGCCGGCTTAGCCGTCTGCGAGCTTTGGCGGGTAGTAGCGGCGCCTTAGCTTCATCCGCTCGGTCTCGACACCCCGGGCTTCGAGCTCTTTCCAGCCGAGCTCTTCGAGATCGCGCAGGAAGCGGGCGCGTGGATGGTTCTCCGCCGCATGGCGGATACGGTCACGCTCCGCTTTCGTCCTCTTCTTCCCACGGATGTCACGAAGTTCGACGACGATGTCCGAGAGCGCTCCGATGATACCGAGCACTTCGTCGCGGTAGATGAGCCGATCCACCTCACCGCTGTGTTGCATGTGGGCATGCTGTCGGTCATCGGAAGCCCCCGCAAGATGTCCGTAATGAACACGATCCCGTGGGACTGGTATCGCGATCCGGCGGTGCTCGCGCGCGAGGAGGAGGCGATCTTCCGGAGCGCATGGCACTACGTCGGCTGCTTCGGACAGGGCAACGTCGAGCCGGGCTGGGCGGGACAGGTTCCGGTCGTCCTCGTCCGCGACGCCGACGGCGGAGAGCGGGCGTTCGTCAACGTCTGCCGGCACCGCGGATCGGTTGTGGTCGATGAGCCTGGGGACCGAAGAACGCTGCAGTGCTCCTACCACGCCTGGACCTACGACCTTGACGGATCCCTCCGCTCTGCCCCGCGAGCCGAGGAGCTCGACGGGACGGAGGCGCTCTCCCTCGTACCCGTACGGATGGAAGCGTGGGGGCCGTTTCGCTTCGTCAACCTCGACGACGGCGCGCCGCCGCTCACCGATCTGCTCGGAGACATCCCGGAGCGCCTCGCCGAGGCGGGACTCGACGTCGACGCGCTCGCGTTCCACCACCGGGCCGACTGGGAGGTCGGCGCCAACTGGAAGATCGCGTGCGAGAACTTCCTCGAGTGCTACCACTGCCCCGTCGCTCATCCCGGCTTCTCGGCGGTGGTGGACGTGTCGGCCGACAAGTACGAGCTCGTCGTCGGAGACCGTCGCTGGAGCCAGTTCGGACAGCTGCGAAGCCGCGCTGACGCGGAGCTCCCGGTCGGCCAGTTCCACTTCCTCTGGCCGAACACCGGGATCAACGTCTTCCCGGGCCGGCCGAACCTCTCGATCGGCCCGATCCTCCCGATTGCGCCCAACAGGACGCGCCGCATCCTCGACTACTTCTTTGCCCCGGGCGAAACGCAGGAATGGATCGCCGAGCTCCTCGAGTTCGACGACCAGGTCGGGCGGGAAGACGCGCGGCTCGTCGAGCTCGTCCAGCGAGGCGCGGGCTCGGGCGTCATCCCGGAGGGCCGGCTGCTCCCGCAGAGCGAGCGCCTCGTCGCCGGCTTCCAGGCCCGCGTGCGGGAAGCGTTGAGCGCAAGCGCATAAGGCGCCGACTTGGCGGCGCCGACCAGAAAAGGCCGTGCTGGCTTTGCCAGTGCGGCCGACTTAACGGCCGACTTAGCCCCCGGCGGCCTCGGCCTTCCGGAGGCCGCGCATGGCCCACACGGAGAAGGCGCCGACTAGCGCGAGCGCGGCACCGAATGCGGCCGCCACGTGGGTCGGATCGCCGGCGATCAGGCTCCTCCCGCTCTCGAGCAGGAGCGTAACCGGGTTCAAGTGCGCGATCACCTGCAGCCAGCCGGCGAGGAGCGAAACGGGGACGAAGACGGGCGCGAAGAAGAGGCACAGGAAGACCGGCAGCTGCATCACGGGGCCCGCCTGGAGCGACCGCAACCGCATCGCGACGCCCGCCGACCAGAGCAGTCCGCAGAAGTTCACGAGCACGGCAAGGGCATACAGCGCGAAAAGGTCGACGCCGTTCCCTCCAACCTGCATGCCCACGACGACCGCGACCGTCGTCAGGACGGTCGCCGTGACCAGCCAACGGCCGAGCGCGCCGAGCGCGTACCCGAGGAGAATGCCCCGCCTGTCGGGAGCGGCCAGCATCAGGCGGCGGATGAAGCCGCTCTCGAAGTCCCGGACGATTCCGAAGCCGGTGAACACGCCGGCGAACGCCGCAGACTGGAGCAGGACGAAGACGAACTGAAAAGCCGTGTAGCCGACCGGGAACCGGAAGCCCGGGACGTCGTTCACGCGTGAAAGCCCGCCGGCGAACGCGGTGAAGAAGAACAGCGGAAACACGAGCCCGGGAATGAGCAGCGAAGGGGTCGTGAAGTTGTTGTGGAGCATCCGCCACGCCACGGCGTTCGTAACGGACACGAGCTGCCTCACGTCCGCGACATCCTTCCCCGCAGCGCGAGCGAGGACAACGTGAGACCCACGATCGACAGCGTGATCGCGATTCCGAACCCGAGCGCCAGCGCCTCGGCGTTCCAGCCCTCGATCACGAGGCTCCGAATCGCCTCGATCAGATAGGAGACCGGGTTCAGCGACGCTGCGATCCGGAACCAGTCTGTCTCGATGAGATTCCGCGGCAGGTTCATCGACGAGATGAAGAGGAAGACGAAGAAGAGTGGGAAGAGGCTGTGCACCGCCTCCGTCGAGCCGGTGCGGAGCGCCGCCAGCGCGCCGAACGACCCGAAGGCGAAGACGATCAGGACGGCAAGCACGAAGATCACGAAGGCGCCCAGGGCGCCCGACTCGAACCTGACCCCGACGACGATCCCCACGGTGAGGTACCAGAACGCCTGAACGGCGCCGACCGCGATCACGCCGCCCAGGTGCCCGGCGAGCAGCGCGCCGCTCCGCATCGGCGTCAGCGCCAGCCGGTTCAGGAACCCGGTCTGGATGTCGCGGGCGAGATCGACTCCGGCGTTCACGGTCGCGAAGAGCGCTCCCTGGATGAACGGAAACGCGAGGAAGAACGCGAGGAACGAGTCGCTCGGAAAGCCGGGGAGGTTCGTGGCTGCGTGGAGCCCGCCGGTGTTCACAGCCATCAAAGCGAGCGGAAAGATCAGCGGGAAGACCCAGTTCGCCGGCTGCCGGAGGATTCGGATGACCGATCGGCGCCCCAGATAGAAGACCTGCGATGCCAGGTTCATTCCGGCTCGGGCTCCTCCCCCGAGCCCTCGAGCGAGCGGCCCGTCTTCGCAAGGAAGACGTCGTCGAGCGTCGGGGCATGAAGGTGCAGGTCGGCCACCCGAACCTCCGCGGCGTCGAGAGCGCGCACGATGTCCGCGAGGTCGCCCTGGCCGTCGAGACGGACGGCGACGCCCGCTGTCGACGGCTGCAGCGCGCCGAAGCGGCAAAGAATCCGCTCGAGCATCTCGCTGTCCGTCCCGTCGCCGGGCAATGCCTCGATCGTGGGCCGGCCGATCTCCGCCTTGAGAGCTGCGGGCGTGCCCTCGGCGACGATGCGGCCGTGGTCGATGATCCCGACGCGGTCGGCGAGGACGTCGGCCTCCTCCAGGTATTGCGTGGTCAGGAACACCGTTACGCCGTCGTTGCGTTTCAGCCGAACAACCTCGTCCCAGAGCGCAGTTCGGCTTTGGATGTCGAGGCCGGTCGTCGGCTCGTCGAGGAAGAGGATCCGCGGGTGGTGCGCCAGGGCGAGCGCCAGATCGAGGCGCCGCTTCATGCCGCCGGAGTAGCCGCCGATCCTGCGATCGGCGGCCAGGCGCAGGCCGACGCGCTCCAGGAGCTCGTCGGCCCGGGCCAGGCGCTCGCGCCGCGGGATCCCGTGGAGCGCGAGCTGGAGCTTCAGGTGGTCGCGGCCTGTGAGCAGCGGATCGAGCGCAGCCTCCTGGAGCGCGGCGCCGATCGTCCTCCGCACCTCGGGCCCCTGCTTGACGATGTCGAATCCGCCCACACGCGCCGAGCCGGCGGTCGGGGGAAGGAGCGTCGTCAGCATATGGACGGTCGTCGATTTCCCGGCTCCATTCGGGCCGAGAAAGCCGTAGATCTCGCCGGGCTCGACATCGAGGTCGATGCCTGCGACGGCCTTGATCCCGCCCTTGAACTCCCGAACGAGCCCCCGAACCTCGATCGCGCGCTCCACCCGGCCAGACTAGATGGTTGATGCCACGAGATCGCAGGTTCGGGGCGCGAGCTGGCCGCTCTGGGACTCGGCGGCGTGAAGCGCACGCGCCGGGCGGCGGCCCGCTTGCGGACCGGTGTCTGCTGCGGGAGCGGCCCAGACGCGTCAGATCGCGCATCCGGACGCGCGAGATCGTGGCATCAGCCATCGCGCGATGCAAGGATCCTGTAAAGGCGCGGCCTTTTGGGTAGCCTGGCGCGCGGGTCGTGCTGCGCAAGATCCTCATTTCATGCCTGCTTGCAGGCATTTTCGTTTCGCCGGCTGCAGGCGCGATCGAGACGCTGATGCCGGGCGTGACGTATGAGAAGCGCCTCCAGTTCACGCGCTTCGGCCCGATGCGCCTCCACATCCTCACGGCCCCGAAGCCGGACGGCGTGCTCTACAAGCTCCAGCCGGTGCTGTCGAACGGCTCCGTGCTCGGCCGCGAGCGCGTGACGACGATGCAGCGGCGCGCCGAGCAGAGCTCGACGGTCGCCGGCGTCAACGGCGATCTCTTCACGTGGGCCGACGGCATTCCGAGCAGCGGCCTGATCCAGGACGGCGTGTTGAAGACGACGCCCCATCCCAAGCGTTCGATGGTCGGGGTCGACCTGACCGGGACGCTCCGGGTCGAGAAGATCGCGATGCTGGCGACGTGGCAGGGCTCCGGCCCGCGCCGCCCGATCCACTCGGTCAACCGGGCTCCGGGGCCGAACGGGACGACGCTGTACACGCCGGCCTACGGGCCCACCACGCCGGCGACGAGCGGGGTCACCGAAGTCGTGCTCTCGCCGTTCCCAGCCGCGACGCCGAACGCCGAGCTCGTCGGCTTCGTGACCGAGAACCGGCGTGGCGGAACGCCGATCCCGCCCGGCGGCGCCGTGATCGCCTCGAGAGGCACGCAGGCTCAGCGTCTCGCGATCGAGGCGCCTCCGGGCCAGCTCGTGACCGCCCGGCTCGTCTTGCGACCCGAGTGGAGCGACGTGCCGGAAGCGCTCGGAGGCGGCCCGCTGCTCGTCCGAAACGGCAAGCCGATCTTCAACGCGCTGGAGGACTTCAGCTCCTACCACCTGAACCGCCGACACCCGCGCACCGCGGTGGGCCAGAGGGCGGACGGGCGGATCATCATGGTCGTGGTCGACGGCCGGCGCCCGGGGTATTCGGCCGGGATGACGAACTTCGAGCTGGCGCAGGCGATGATCCGGCTCGGCGCCGTGACAGCCTCGGCGCTCGACGCCGGCGGTTCGTCGACGATGGCCTTCGACGGCCAGCTGCTCAGCCGGCCCTCCGACACGGGCGGCGAGCGGATGGTCGCCGAGTCCCTAAACGTCATGTACTACGGCGTCTACGCGCCGCAGCCGGAACTGTCGTTCTCGCCGAACGGCGACGGCGCGGGAGACCGCCAGACGCTGAGCTACAAGATCGTCCGACCCTCGACCGTGAGCATGACGCTGACCGGGCCCGGCGGAGTCACTCGCACCATCGATGCCGGCCAGCGGCGCCCCGGTCTCTACAAGTTCGACTGGACGGGCCGTGCCGGCAGCGCGCCGGAGCCGGAGGGGCGCTGGCGCTTCACGGTCACCGCCGTGGACGACCAGGCCAAGACTTCGACCGCCGAGCGCAGCTTCAGTCTCAACAACACGCTCGGCTACCTGACGACTCGGCCAGGGATCGTCCGCGTGCGCAAGAAGGGCGGCGGGCGCCTGGCGATCGGCTTCCAGCTCACGCGGCCGGCTCAGGTCACCGTCGCCATCACGTCGAAGACGGGGCAGCTCGTCCGGATCGTGCGCACGGCGCGCCTGCCGGCAGGGAAGGGCTCCGCCGTCTGGGATGGGCGCTATCCGAATCGCAAGGCGGTCTTCTGGGGTACCTACGTTGCCAAGGTGACCGCCGTTTCCAGCGCCGGAAGCACCGAGCTCGCCCGCTCCTTCCGCGTCAGGCGCGCCCGGTAACGCGCCTACACTCAACGCCGTGCTGAGTGCCATCACGGACGCTCTGACGACGCTTGTCGGCGACCACGGCGTCTACGCCGTCTTCGCGCTGATGTTCGTCGACGCCGTCTTCCCGGCGGCGAGTGAGCTCGTGATGGTCTATGCCGGCGCCGTTGCCGCAGGCGCGTTCGCGGGCCAGGACGTCGTCCTGTTCGGAGAAAAGATCGACTCGGGCTTCTGGGCGTACGTGACGATGGCGGCGGCAGGAACGCTCGGCTATCTCCTCGGGTCGATCGCCGGCTGGGCGATCGGGCTCTACGGCGGCCGTCCGTTCCTCGAGCGTCGCGGCCGGCTCCTACACCTCACGCCGGAGAACCTGCACCGAGCGGAGAGCTGGTTCGACCGCTTCGGGGATCTCGCCGTGCTGATCAGCCGCGTGACGCCCGTCGTCCGGTCGTTCATCTCGATCCCGGCGGGCGTCGTCCGGATGCCCTTCCGTCGCTACACCCTGCTGACGATTCCCGGGTCGGCCGTGTGGTGCTTCGGCTTGGCGGCGATCGGCTGGGGCCTCGGCTCGCAGTGGGAGGAGTTCCATCACGAGTTCCGCTACGCCGAATACGTCGTCCTCGGCGCGATCCTCGCCCTCGTCGTGGCGGCGATAGTTCGTCATCGCCGGACCTCTAAACTGGGCCGCCGTGCCGAAGATCCCGCTGGTTGACGTTCAGGCGCAGTACGCGCCGCTGAGAGACGAGCTGCGGGAGCGGTTCGACGCTGTCCTCGACTCGTCGGCCTTCATCCGCGGCCCCAACGTCCAGGCCTTCGAGGAGGAGGCGGCCGCTTATCTCGGCGTGACGCGGGCGGTCGGGGTCGCGAACGGCACCGACGCCATTGTCCTCGTCCTCGACGCGTTGGGAATCGGCCCCGGAGACGAGGTGATCTGCCCAGCCTTCACCTTTTACGCGACGGCTGAGTCGATCGCGCGGCGTGGCGCGACGCCGATCTTCGCGGAGATCGATCCCCGCACGCTGAACCTCGATCCTGAGGACGTCGCCGGCCGCGTCACCGGACGGACCCGGGCGATCATGCCCGTCCACCTCTTTGGACGGCCGGCGGCCGTTGCGGAGCTGGCCGAGATCGGGCCGCTGCTGATCGAGGATGCCGCCCAGGCGTTCGGCTCGCCGGGAATCGCCCGCTCGCCGGTCTCGACGTTCAGCTTCTACCCGACCAAGAACCTCTTCTGCCTCGGCGACGGAGGGCTTGTGGCCGCCAACGACGAAGTCCTCGCGGAGAAGATCCGGATGCTCGCCTTCCACGGGTCACGCGACAAGACCGACTTCCAGTTCGTGGGCTACAACTCCCGGCTCGACGAGCTGCAGGCCGCGTTCCTGCGAGTCTTCCTCAACCACCTCGAGGAGTGGACGCGTGGCCGCCGCGAGGCCGCTGCCCGCTACGCCGAACTCGGTCTCGGTGAGCTCGTCCAGATCCCCGAGGACGAACCGGGCCACGTCTACCACCTCTTCGTCTGCCGCTCGCCCGAGCGCGACCGTATTCGCCAGGCGCTGAGCGAGGCCGAGATCGCCTCGGCCGTCTACTACACGACGCCGCTCCACTTGCAGCCGGCGCTGCGCTTCCTCGGTTGGGAGCCGGGCTCGCTGCCGGAGACCGAGCGCGCCGGACAAGAGAACTTTTCGATTCCGCTCTGGCCGGGCATTCCCGTGGAGGTGCAGGAGCGCGTGGTCGAGACGGTTCGCTCCGCCGTGGGAGTGGGCGTGGGATGAACATTCCTGTCAACCGACACCGGCTGTGGCAGGTCGGCGCCGATGCCGTGCTGATTGCGGTCGCCTGGCTGCTCGCCTTCCAGCTGCGCTTCGACTTCAACGTCCCGCCGACCTTCGAGAAGGGCCTCGTAGAGACCACGATCCTCGTCGTCGCGATCAAGCTCGCGGTCTTCGTCGCCTTCGGCTTTTACAACCGCTGGTGGCGCTACGTGTCCACGAAGGACATGTGGCGCGCCGCGCTCGGTGTCCTCGTCGCCTCGGTTGTCGCCGCGCTGGCCGTCTACTTCGGCGATCCGTTCGAGCGGCGGCTCCCACGAGGCGTCGTGCTGATGGACTTCGTGCTTCTGCTCGGTCTCGTCGCAGGAACACGGCTCGCGGCGCGGACGATCTTCGAGCGCCCGGCCGCCTCGAGCCTCGTCGCTCGGGGCAAGGAGGTGATCGTCATCGGCGCCGGCGACGCGGGCCAGCTCGTGATCAAGGAGATGCAGCGCTCCCGCCAGCTCGGCTACACACCCATCGGCCTCGTCGACGACGACCCGCGTAAGAAGAACCTGCGCGTCCACGGCGTCCGCGTCCTCGGAACGACGGAGGAGCTTCCGCACATCCTTCGCGACAACAGGCCGGACGAGCTCCTGATCGCGATCCCTTCCGCATCCGGTGAGGAGCGCCAGAAGGTGGTCGAGGTTGCTCGGCGCGTCCGGATTCCGGTCAAGACGCTTCCGGGCCTCTACGAGCTGATCGCCGACGAAGACAACCTGGCCGCCCAGATCCGGCCCGTGCAGGTCGAGGACGTCCTCGGCCGCGAGCCTGTGGAGGTCGACCTCGAGGCGATCTCGTCGTATCTCGAGGGTCAGACGGTGCTGGTGACGGGCGCCGGCGGCTCGATCGGCTCGGAGCTCTGCCGGCAGATCGCGCGAGCGCGTCCCGGCCGCCTGATCCTCCTCGACCAGGGCGAGACGCCGCTCTTCGAGATCGAGCGCGAGCTGGTCGACGAGCGCGATTTCACGGCGAGCATCCCGGTGCTGGGCGACGTCTCGAACCGGCAGAAGATCCGCCAGGTCTTCGAGCGCTACCAGCCGGGCGTCGTGTTCCACGCCGCGGCGTACAAGCACGTTCCGCTCATGGAGGCGAATCCGCTCGAGTCGATCCGGAACAACGTGCTCGGCACGAAGATCGTCGCCGACGCGGCCGTCGAGTTCGGCGCGAACCGCTTCGTCCTCGTCTCGACGGACAAGGCGCTGAACCCAAAGGCGGTCTATGGCCAGTGCAAGGCGCTGTGCGAGTGGATCGTCGAGGCGTACGGAAGCCGCGGCGACATTCCGACCCGGTTCATGGCAGTTCGCTTCGGCAACGTGCTCGGGTCCGCGGGCAGTGTGATCACGATTTTCCGGCGCCAAATCGCCACCGGCGGCCCGGTCACGATCACGCACCCGGAGATGACCCGCTACTTCATGACGATTCCCGAGGCCTCGTCGCTCGTCGTGCAGGCCGGCGCGATCGGGGGCCGCGGCGAGATCTTCGTCCTCGACATGGGCGATGCGGTCTCGATCCTCGACCTGGCGCGGGACATGATCCGCCTGTCGGGACGGGAGCCTGAGCGGGACATCCCGATCGAGTTCATCGGCGTGCGGGCCGGGGAGAAGCTCCACGAGGAGCTCTGGGGCGC
>DASSCT010000121.1:0-13440 GCA_035697545.1 Gaiellaceae bacterium
CATGGGGCCTGCTGCAGTCGATTCCGCGGCTCGACACGCCGCGCCGCGACCGGCTGCAGCCGATCAACGGCATGCCGCCGAGCCTCGTCCACCCACCGACGGGCTGCCACTTCCATCCTCGCTGCCCCTACGCGATGCCCATGTGCCGGACGATGGATCCCGAGCTGCTCGAGTCCAACCAAGGCCACTTCGTCGCCTGCCATCTGCCCGTCACGGAGAAGCGGCGCATCTGGCGGGAGCTCCGGCCCAAGCCGGCGAAGGCGGCGTAAGCCGTGAGCGAGCTCCTCGTCATCCGAGACCTCGTCAAGCAATTTGTCGTGAACCGTGGCGTCCTCTTTGGAGGCGACTCAGCGCTCGTGCACGCCGTCGACGGCATCTCGCTGGAGGTGCGACAGGGCGAGACGCTCGGGCTCGTCGGCGAGACCGGCTGCGGCAAGACCACCACGGCCCGGCTCATCACCCGGCTCATCGAGCCGACGAGCGGCCAGATCTTCTACGACGGTGTCGACATCACCCACCGGTCACGCCGGCGGCTCCGGCCGGTTCGGCGCGAGCTGCAGATGATCTTCCAGGATCCGTACTCGTCGCTGAACCCGCGCCGGCCGGTCGGGGCGATCATCTCCGAGCCGCTTCGCATCCACCGAATCGGAACGAAGGACGAGCGGCGGCGGCGGGTGGCCGAGGTGATGGAGCGCGTCGGGCTCAACCCCGAGCACTACAACCGCTACCCGCACGAGTTCTCCGGCGGCCAGCGCCAGAGGGTCGGGATCGCGCGCGCGATCGTGACGAGCCCCAAGCTGATCGTTGCCGACGAGCCCGTTTCAGCGCTGGACGTCTCCATCCGGGCGCAGGTGCTCAACCTGCTCCAGGACCTGCGCAACGACCTCGGCCTCACCCTCGTCTTCATCTCGCACGATCTGTCCGTCGTTCGCCATCTCTGCGATCGGGTGGCCGTCATGTACCTCGGCAAGATCGTCGAGCTGGCCGACCCGGACCGCCTCTACGGCGAGCCGAAGCACCCGTACACCGGCGCGCTGCTCTCGGCGGTCCCAGTCCCGAGCGTGACGGCGAGGGCGACGCGCCGGCTCGTCCTGCAGGGCGACGTGCCCAGCCCGACCGACCCGCCGCCAGCCTGCCGCTTCCACACGCGCTGCCCCAAGGCGCAGCCGCTCTGCAGTGAGATCGAGCCCCCGCTCGAGCCCAAGGGCTCAGGCGAGCAGCTTGCGGCCTGCCACTTCCCGCTGACCCGCGGTGAAGCCGAGGAGCTCGCTCCCGCGAGCGCTGCTTGAGCCTCTGACTGAATGACGGCTCGAGGCTTCGTTCAGTTAGAGGCGTTAGCTCACGGTGAACGTGCCCTTCATGCCGCTCGCGGCGTGCGGGTCGCACTGGTACGTGTACGTGCCCTTCTGGAGCGTGACCGTGACGCTCTTGTCGCCGACGAACGGCACCTCGGTGACCACCTCGTCGACACCCGGGCCGATCAGGTGGAAGTTGTGCATGTCGGATTTGTCCTCGACCTCGAGCGTGTACGTGCCGGCCTTCACGGTCTCGGCGTCCTCGCCGTTTTGCGAGACCTCGATCGTGAACCCGGGGCCCGTCTCGCCCTTGAGCACGTTGGAAGCCGACCCCGAGGTCGTCGTCGTCGTCGTCTCCTCGGTCGTCGTCATGGCCTCCGTCGTCGTCGCCTCCGTGGTCGTCTCTCCGCCGGCGGTCGAGTTGTCGTCCCCGCCGCAGGCGATCGCACCGAAGGCGAGCGCCACGCCGACAAGGAGCAATGCGATGGTGGTCCTGCGGGTCATTCGGCCTCCCTTGGTCAGATTCCTGAACTACGCCTTTCCCCACAGTCTCGGTTTGACCATCCCGTCGGCGAGGACTGTCCCGAGCAATGCGCCGGCGATGACGAGCTGGGCTCCAGCAGAGATCCCGCCAGGCCGATGCCAGCCCGGGATCCGGTGGCTCGGGAAGAGCTTGCGCCCGCCGGGTTGCGGAAGGCGGACGACGTGCTCGATGTCCGGCGCGGCAGAAGCCACCGCTCCCACCGTCGCCGGGTCGAGCGGCCCGCGGACGACGGCGAGCGCCAGAACGCCGAGCACGCCGCTCGCGACCTCGAACCGGCGCGAGGCGATGTCCTGGTGAGGCACGCGGTCGCCGAGGAAGTGCAAGACGGGCCCGACGGCGGCGGCACGCAGCGGAGAGCCGGCGAAAAGCCCGCCGACCGCTCCGGAGGCAACGTGAAGTGAAACGATCACAGCTGAGATGAAAGCGAAACTCGTCGGCATCAACCACGTTGCCCTCGAGGTCGGGAACGTGGAGGAGGCGCTGGACTTCTACGGCCGCATCTTCGACCTAACACTACGTGGGCGCTCGGGCCGCATGGCCTTCGTCGACATGGGCGACCAGTTCATCGCCCTGGCCGAGGGCCGCCGGCAGGAGCCTGATGCCCACCGTCACTTCGGGCTCGTCGTCGACGACAAGGAGCGCGCGCTCGCCGCCGCGCGCGATGCCGGTGCAGAGGTTCGCGGGAACGACTTCAGAGACCCCTGGGGCAACAACGTCCAGGTCGTCGACTACCGCGAGGTCCAGTTCACGAAGACGCCGGAGATCCTGCGCGCGATGGGTTTCGACGAGCTTCCGAAGAGCGACGCGGCGAACGCGGAGATCAGACGGAAGCTAGGCCCGGACGCAATGAGCTGAGCCGGGTCGCGACGACCGAGTCCGCGACCTCGGCGCTGACCGCGTGGCCGGTCACCGCAGCGATGAAGTCGTCGCGCTCGAGGGCACGCAGCTCCACGTCCTCCTGCGCCCGGACCGTGGCCGTGCGCGGCACGTCGCGAAGGAGCGAGATCTCGCCGAAATACTCGCCGGGCCCCTCGACGCGGAGCACCCGGTCTTCGCTCAGAACCTCGACCTCACCGGAGTCGATGATGTAGAAGCGGTCGCCGGGCTCGCCTTCGCGGACGATCTCTCGGCCCGCCTCGACGCGCACCGGGATCAGCGACCTCGCGAGGCTCTCCAGCGTGGGCGGCGGAAGCGGAGCGAAGATGTCGATCGCGCGGAGCAGCTCGAGCTCGCGCTCGGGCACCGGCACCTCGTCCAGCTGTGTCAACCGGCGTCGGAGCAGGGTCGCCAGGATCGGCAGGAGCGCTCCAGTGACGATCAGCGCCCCGCGAACGTCGAGCGCCGCGATCAGGAGCGGCGCCACGATCGCCCCGATGCCGATCGTCCCCACCCAGAGCCCCTGCACCGCCCCGAACACGCGCGCGAGCACCTCGTCCGGCACGGCTCGCTGGAGCAGCGTGAAGGCGGAGACATCCACAAGTGTGTTTCCAAGGCCGACGAGGGCCAGGAAGAACAGCGTGGGCCCGGGCTCCGGAAAGATCCCGATCAGGGCGATCGGGAGCCCCCACAGCAGGATCCCGAGCAGGAGGTTCGAGGTCAGGCGCCGCCCGATGAGCATCGCAGAGACCATCGCGCCCACGAGGCCTCCGATCCCGACGGCCGAGTTCAGGAAGCCGACGCCCTGCTCGCCGAGATCGAGGAGCTGCAGGGCCGACACGACGATCAGGACATTGAGCGCGCCGGCGACGAGCGTCTGGGCGACGAGGAGCAGCACGAGCACGCGCAGGCCCGGCTGCGTCGCGAGCGTGACGAACCCTGCGGCGAACTCCCGCACAGCACTGCCACGCCGCTCGGGCGGCTCCGGCCGCTCCGTAATGCGCACGCGGCTGACGAGCAGCGCGGAGAACAAGAAGGCGACGGCGGCCGCGCCGAACACGACCTCGACGCTGCTCACGGCCAGAAGCAGACCGCCGATGGCCGGGCCGCCGAAGATCCCGAGGCTCTCGAGCGTGCTCGACGTAACGTTCGCAGCGGTCAGCTCGGCCGGGCTGGTCGCCAGCGAAGGCAGGAGCGCGGCCTGTGCCGGCCGAACCGCGGAGTACGCAATCGAGACGAGCCCGGCGATGAGGTACACGAGCGCTTCCGGCCCCTCCAGCGCAATGACAAAAACGCTGGCCGTGAGCAGCGCGGCGCGCGTCAGCTCGGCCGCGACGATCACGCGCTCGCGCGGGAAGCGGTCGCTGAGCATCGCGGCAAACGGCGACGCGATCGCCGAGGGGATGAAGCGAACGAGGCCGACGATGCCGACCGCCGCCGCGCCGCCTTGCCGGTAGGCGAAGACGGCCAGAGCGATCCCGTACGCCCAGTGGGCGATGATCGAGGCGGCCCACGCGCCTTCGATCTTTCGGATGTTGGGGTTCCGAAAGACGCGACCGAACGAGCGCGCGGCGTCGCCGAGCCGTTGCCGCAGCGCGCTTGTCACCTGCGGAAGCATCCCACGGCGAACGGGTTTTTCCAAGGATTGAGTTTTTTCGGGTCTGTGGGAAGATTGGGACGCGGCCGACCGTCTAGTGAATCGGAACAGCCGACCGAAAGGAGACCCTGTTGTCTAAGGATCGCGACTACACCGACTACACCGACTACGTCGAGCAGAAGGACGAGGGGGACGACGTCGAGGCGCATGCCGCGGCGGCCCGGGTCGACGCTCGTGACCGGGTTGACGACCCTGAGCGGGTCGACGCCGCGGAGGAGCCGCCGGACGTCGAGGGACACATGCACCACCCGAAGGTCGACTAGGTTTACGGCTGGACCCTGAGGCCGGGGCGAACGCTCCGGCTTCAGCGTTTCTGGACGAAAAGCTCCTCGAGCGCGCCGAGGAGCTGAAGGCCCGCCTTGCGCTGCGGGCCCTCGAGCGCGTCAAGGCTGGACGCGATCCGCGCCACGACCCCGACGTCGGCTCCCGCGTCGTCGAGCACCGCCTTCGCACGGCGGCCCTTCCTGAGCAAGTCGAGCGCGATTGCCGCCTGGTTCGCGAACAAGCCGAGAAGCTCCATCTCCTCGAGCGAGAAGCGCGCCTCTTGCGGGCGATCGAGCACGTTCAAGACGCCCACCGGCTCCTCCTCGTGGAGCAGCGGGACGGCCATCAGTCCTCGCGGAACGTAGCCCGTCTTCGCCGCGATCTCGGCGCCGCCCCATCTCGGGTCGGCCGAGACGTCCTCGAGCACGATCGACTGACGCGTCACGAGGACCCAGCCGGCGATCCCCGTGCTGGAGGGGATCCGCTGGCCGAGGAGCGTCTCCGAGCCCTCACCGGCAACGGCCTCGAAGACCAGCTCGTCCGTCCGCTCGTCGTAGAGGAAGACCGAGGCGGCCCGCGCCGAGAAGATCGCGCGGGCGACCTCGCACGTAGCCTGCAGGAGATCGCGGTTCGCCTGCTCGGAGGCGAGCACGCCGGCCGCGACGGCTGCTTTGAGCGATTCCTCAGGCAACCTCTTCCTCCACGTTGGATGCGGTCAGGTAGAGCGTGCTCTTCAGCTGGAAGGGTGTCAGCTCCGGGTGCTTCCCGAGCACGAGGGCGCAGATCGCGCTGATGTGCGGCGTCGCGAAGCTGTTACCGGTCGAGCGGGCCCTGGCGCCGCCGAGCCAGGCGACCTCGACGTCGACGCCGCGGGCGAAGAACTCGACCGGCGGATTCGGGTTGTAGTAGTACGTCAGCGGATCGGGATCCTCATGACTGCCGACGGAGATCACCGAGGAGAACCGCCACGGGTAGCTCTCGACCGGCATGTTGTGTGCGGAGGCGACGAGCACGGTGCGGCGGAAGTACGCGGCGTCGGCGACCTCGTGGAGCACGCCCGCGAAGCGGCTCTTCGTCGTCGAGAGACTCATGTTGATCACATCGAAGCCTTGCTCGACGGCCCAGCGGAGACCGCCGAGGAGCGCCGTGCCGCTGCCCGTGAACCCTGCCCCGAGCACGCGAACGCTGAAGATGCTGCAGTCGGGCGCGATCGAGCGAACGATGCCCGCACACGCAGTCCCGTGGCCGGCGAGATCTCCCTCGGAGTCCTCGACGACGCGCACCTCTTCGCCCTCCCCCACCTCGACGGCGACGGCCCCCTCGATCTCACCGACCATGGGGTGGTCGGCGTCGATTCCGCTGTCGAGGATGCAGACCCGGACTCCCTTGCCAGTCGAGTCACCCCACGCCCATTCGCGCGTGACGCGGCCGGGCCAGTCCGTCGGCAGACCGAGGCTCTCGACGGTGCCCGCAGGAAGGCTCCACGCCGGAAGTGGGCGCTCTGGGGCCGGGTCGGACATGCTTCGATCCTACGACTCGGGGGACGTCAGGGCCGTGCGGGCAGCAGCGGAGGCCACCTGGGCGAGGCCTTTTGCGCGGTGAACGCGCTCATCCTCCGGCGTCATCGTCAGATTGACCGCGACGAGGTTGGCTGCTGCCCGGGCGCCTGACTCGGCGAGCAGGGCGGCGGCGACCGCGTCTCCGCGGCGGTCGGGGACCCCGCGGTCGGCAACGAGGACGGCGAGGGTGGCAACGTCCGCACCCGCTTCTGCGATCACGAGCGGAACCTCGGCGGCCCGGCCGACCACCTGCCCGATCGCCATGCTGCGAACCTGCGGCTCGAGCTGATCCGGAAGGTGGAGCGCCGCGAGCGCCTGCTCGTAGGCCTCGGCGTCGCGCTGCGCGAGCGGCGCGGTCCGCTTCCTGAGCCGCTCCGCCTGCGCGATCACCGACGACGCCTCTGGCCAGCCGGTCGACGCTCGTGCGACCTTCGCGAGCAACGCGGCTCCCATTGCGATGGCGACTGCGGCGCCCGAGCCGCCGGCCGGCGCCGGCTCCTCCGCCGCGAGCGACTCGAGAAACGCGTTCAGCGGCAGCTCGAGGAGGTCCTCGCTTCCGTCCACGGCTGCATTGTCTGCTACTTGTCGAGCTTGCGGCGGAGCAACTCGACGGCATCCACATGCGCGACGACGTCCGCTTCCTCGAGCGCGGCTTGGGGATCGGCGACGACATGACGCCGATAATCCTCGTCTGCTTCGGCCCGCTCGACGATCTCGTCGACGCTCGAATGCGTGCGTGGAATCTCCTGGGCAGCGCGAACCCAGGCCTCCGGAGCCGGAGGCAAGGCGCTCAAGAGGTCCCCCAGACGTTCTTCATCAAACGTGGTCACACGATCACCCGATATCTGGACGCGGCGGACGTGGCTTTTCTTCCATCTCGAGGCGAAGTTTCGCGAGGCAGCGGGAGATGCGGCTGGCGATCGTGCCCGAGGGCAGGTCGAGCGCCTCTCCAATCGTCCGATAGCTCTCATCGCGCGCGAAGAAGCGGTCGAGGATGTCCTGGCAGTTGTCCGGCAGGATGGCGAGCGCTTCGTGGACCGAAATCGCGTCGTCGAGCCTCGCGAGCGTCTCGTCGGCGCCCATGGGGTCGAGAAGATCCTCCGGCTGCTCGTGCGACCCTGCGCGGAGGCGATCGATGCAGAGGCGGCGCGTGAGCTGCGCGAGCCACGGCCGGATCGCATCGTCGTCGCGGAGCTTGTCGAGGTGCTCGTACGCGCGCGTGAACACTTCCTGGAAGACGTCCTCGGCGTCATGCTCGGACAGCTTGAAGGCCTGAACGCAGATCGCGTACACGTAGCGGGAGAACCGCTCGACGAGCTCGTTCCACGCCTCCGGCTCGCCCGCCCGGCACCGAGCGACGAGCTGGCCGTCCGTCAAGTGGACGTGCAGGCCCATCGCCTCCACAGCATCCGTGTCCATCCCATCCATTGTGAACGTTTCCTACGACGCCAGCCGCGGCTCGAGGAAGAGCGCGCGCCAGGCCGTCCACCAGTCCTCCGCCCTGACGACGAGCGACTCCGGACCGGTGATCTCGACCCCCTGCCGGCCTTGATACTTCACCACTTCGCTCGGGGTCATGAACTCGACTTCGATCTCCGCAGGGCGGCCGGGGTCGTACGGCTGCACGGCGTCGAGCTTCTCGAGCGCCTTCGCCGCCCCGTCCTCGATCAGCTGCCGCGCGCGGCGGGGCGCGACGTTGCGTGCCGCCGCCCGCTCGATCCCCGTCTTGACGGCGACCGTTGTCAGTCCGTCGCCGAGGAGCGCGGTCGCCTCACGGCAGGTGGCTTCGTCGCCGGTGACGAGCAGCACCGGGCAGCCCCAGTTCCCGCACAACGCCGCGTTGATCCCCGTCTCGCCGACGAGGACGCCGTTGAAGCGCAAGCTCCGCCACTCGCGCCCGGAGACGGTGTGGCTGAGAACGCCGTCCGGCGTCCCTGCCATCGCGTGCATGCCGACGAGGAGGCACGCGTCGCAGCCCTGCTCGAGAAAGGCCGTGTACTGCGTCCAGCTCGACTGAACGACGTAGTCGCACGCGGGATCGAGCAGGTCGGGGACGAGCGAGTTGAAGCTGAACGCCTCGCCAGCGCCGTGGTGGTCCATCACGACGATCTCCGTCGCGCCGGCCTTCTTCGTTCCGCGGACAGCCGCGTTGATCTCCTCGGTGTAGAGCTTGCGCCCTTCCTCGTAGAGCGGCTGGCCGGCATTGGTCTGCGCCCCGCGGACGATGCCGGCGACGCCTTCCATGTCGCTGATGATGTGGATCCGCATAGGTTCCACTTATCGTGGAAACCGGCCTGCGTGGCAAGCGGGTACTCGTCACCGGAGCGTCCGGGGGGATCGGATCGGCCTGCGCGCGAGCATTTGCAGACGAGGGAGCCGAGGTCGTCGCGCACTACCACCGAGGCCGGGAGCGAGCGGAGGGGCTCGGCGACGTCCAACTCGTTCAGGCCGACCTCACGGACGAGCAGCAGGTCGAGCAGCTGTTCGACGAAGCGGGCGAGCTTGATGCCTGCGCGGCGGTGGCAGGCGTGTGGCCTTCACAGGACGTGCCTGTCTGGGAGCTGCAGCTCGAACGCTGGGAGCGAACGCTGCGCGAGAACCTGACGATCACATTCCTCACCGCGCGCGGGTTCCTGCGAGGCGTGGCGCAACGAGGGCACGGGAGTCTCGTGCTCGTCGGCTCGACGGCCGGGATCTTCGGCGAGGCCGGCCATGCGGACTACGCCGCCGCCAAGTCGGCGGTCGTCCAGGGCCTCCTGCTCAGCCTCAAGAACGAGGTGGTTCGCGTCGCGCCCTTCGCCCGTGTGAACGCCGTCTGCCCCGGCTGGACGGCGTCGCCGATGACCCGGCGCGAGCTCGACGACCCGGCGCTGGTCGAGCGGGTGACTCGAACGATGGCGCTCCGCAAGGTCGCGTCGCCGGAGGACGTGGCCCGTCAGGTCGTCGCTCTCGCATCGGACGAGCTGTCCGGCCATGTCACGGGCCAGGTCGTCGTCGTTGCAGGCGGCATGGAGGGACGGACCTTGCACGAGTAGTAATCAGGTGGGGCCGCCGCCCGGCCCCACCTGATCTCTTGTCGTGGCCCCGCCGCATCGGGCCGGTCGACCGCTTACCGGCGCACTATGCGTCGGCTCGGCCGCTTGATCCATCACCCGTTAGGGGTTGACTGTCTTACTTCACGGGCGCAAAAACGGATTCGGCGGCGCGGCCCGCCGCGGCCGTAGAGTTGCGCCCATGGCGAGCCGATTCGAGGAACGACTGAGCACCGGCCCGATCGTCGTCGGCGACGGGGGGATGGGCGTGCTCATCTCGGGCGCCTCGCCACGACTGCGCTGCCCCGAGGAGGCGAACCTCCGCGCGCCCGAGACGGTCGTCTCGCTGCACGTCAGCTTCATCAACGCCGGTGCGGACCTCATCGAGACCAACACCTTCGGCGCCAACCGGCGGAAGCTCAAGGCCCACTACCTCGAGGACGAGGTCGAGACGATCAACAGCTCCGCGGTCAAGCTCGCGCGCGAGGCTCGGGAGATCGCCGGACGGGATGTCTTCATCGGGGGCTCGATCGGGCCGCTGGGCGAGCTGGTCGACGTGACCCCGACGGAGCGGCACGAGATCTTCGCGGAGCAGGCCTCGGCGCTGCAGGCACGCGGCGTCGATCTCTTCATCGTCGAGACCTTCTTCGAGCTCGAAGAGCTCAGGGCCGCGCTCGACACAGTGCGCAGCGTCTCCTCGCTCCCGATCGTCGCCATGCTCACCTTCGACGAGCAGGGCGAGACCCTCGGCGGCGTGACCGCGCGTCAGGCGATCGAGGCGTTGGGCGACATGGGCCTTGCCGCGATCGGCGCGAATCACGGAGCAGGTATCCATGCCGCCTTGACGGCACTCAACGAGATGCACCGGACGAACGGCGGCGTCCCGCTCGCAGCCATGCCCAACATCGGCTTGGCCAGCATGGCCGGGAGCCGGATCGTGTTCCCGCATGCGACGCCGGAGTACTTCGCCGACTTCGCGGCTCACGCACGCGATCTCGGCGCGAAGATCATCGGCGGCTGCTGCGGGACGACGCCGATCGAGATCGCGGCGATCGCACAGGCCGTCGCCGACCAGCGCGTCGCGGAGTCGCCGCTCGTCGTCCACGAGCGCGAGGTCGTGCTCTCCGTCGTCGAGACGGCCGAGGACACCGAGCTCGCACGGATGCTCCGGGAGGGCGAGTGGGCCGTCTCCGTCCAACTCGACCCGCCGCTCGGCGGGAACCACCGCGGCATGATCGAGGTGGCGCGCGGCCTCGAGCACGGCGGCGCGACGATCGTGGATCTGAACGACAACGCCACCGCGCGGGCGGGGATGAGCGCGCTGATGCTGTCGGTCGCGATCGAGCGCGCCACCCGTCTCGAGACGATTCCCCATCTCACGACCCGCGACGCCACCGTGCTCGGCCTCGAGTCGATGCTGCTCGGGGCGCACGCGGAGGGGATCCGCAACGTTCTGGCAGTGACCGGCGACCCGCCCGAGGTGGGCGACTACCCAGGCTCGCGTGGTGTCTACGAGATCGATGCGATCGGCCTGGTGCAGCTGATGGCGCAGTTGAACCGCGGCGAGGACTTCAACGGCCGAGGCATCGACGCCGCGACCTCGTTCCACATCGGCGTTGCCGTCAACCCGTCGGCCGACGACCTCGAGCTCGAGCTCGAGCGCTACCGCCGCAAGATCGATTCCGGGGCGCACTTCGCCATGACGCAGATCGTCTTCGACCTCGAGTACCTCGACCGCTTCCTCGACCGGCTCGGCGGCGAATCGCCGATCCCGATGCTCGTGGGCATCTTCCCCGTCTGGAGCCACGCCCTAGCGATCCGGCTGCACAACGAGGTGCCGGGGATCATCGTCCCGGAGAGCCTGCAGGAGGCGCTGCGCGAGGCCGGGCCCGAGGGCCCGCAGGTGGGGATGGAGATGGCGCGAGAGCTGGTCGACGGCTCGCGGAGCCGGGCCGCAGGCGTCTACCTCGTCGCGCCCTTCCGCCGTCCGCTGGGCGTGCTCGAGCTCCTAGCGGACGCAGTCGCCGGTTGACACCGGTCCGTCGGCGTCGGCGAGCGCGTCGTCGACGATGTTCGGCGGGACCGCATAGCCGACGCTGCCCTGGATCCGGGACGCGAACACGGTTCCAACCACACGTCCGCCGGAATCGATGAGCGGACCGCCGGAGTTCCCCGGGCGGACCTGGCCCCGGAAGCTCGTGATCCGCCGGGTGACCGGCCCGTGTCCGTAGGCGTCCTCGCTCAGCACGGACACCGTGGGCCCGAGCCGGGCCGGGCGTACGGTCAGCCCCTGGTTTTCAGGGAAACCCATGATCGCGGCGGGCTGGCCTTCCCGCGGTTCCGCTTGCATCAGCGCCGGCGCGTTCAATCCGCCTCCGACCCTGAGGACCGCGATGTCGTTGCGGGAGTCGAAGGCGACGGTCTCCGCCGGCAGCGGCGGGGCGTTGACGCTGTCGACGGTCGTGTCGTGCTCTCCGGCGACCACGTGGGCGTTCGTCACGACCACTCCCGGAGCGACGACCCAGCCCGAGCCCGAGACGCCCAGCCCGCACGCCGTCCCGAGCACGCGGACGACGCTCGGCGCCGCCCTGCGAACCCCCGGAGTCTGCAGAACGGAAGGATCCGGCGGCCCGACACGCGGCACCGGACCGGTGATGGAGGGAAAGGGATCCACGCGCGCGAGCGCGCGCAAAGCGCTGCGCGGCGGTACGAGCTGGTTGAGCTTTCGGAGGACGGCCGAGCGCTGCACCTCCCGACGCAGGTCTTGCTGGCCCGGCAGTTGGAGCGCAACCGCCGCGATGAGCCAGACGAGCACAAGCCCCGCGAGCGCGCCGAAGGCGAGCCCGCCGACCGAATCGGCGGTGCGCAACAGCTCCGGCAGCCTCCGGCGTAGCGCAGCCCCCGCCGACGAGCCAACCAGCTCGAAGAGAACCGCGAAGCCCGCTGCGCCGGCGAGCGCCACGAGCGGGGTGTACGGCGAGTCAGAGCCGTTCGGGAGCAGGTGCGGCGCGAGGCGGGCGCCGACCAGCGCACCGGCGAGCATCCCGACCACCGAGAGCACGCCGATCGTGAAGCCCTGCCAAAGCCCGAGCAGCGCCGCGAGGGCAACGACGGCAAGAACGATCCAATCGAGGCGGGTCACCGGGCTCCGATACGGTAATGCGCGCGTTGAACGGCCCCGAGCTCCAGCAGTTCATCGATCGCTACAACGTTGCGTGGAACGACCACGACGTCGACGCGATCGTGCAGATGCACACCGACGATTCCGTCTTCGAGAACCACACGACCGGCGACCGGAACGTTGGGCGAGAAGCAATCAAGAGCGCGATCCGCGGCATCTTCACGGTCTTCCCGGACCTCAACTTCGAGACGCGGCGGCAATACCTGCGCGACGACCTCGTCGTCCAGGAATGGACGGCGCGCGGCACTCACCTCGGGAAGATGAACCGCGCCGGGCTCGAGGTCGAGCCGACCGGGCAGAGCGTCGAATACCGCGGCATGGACGTGATCCCGATCGAGAACGGCCTCGTGGCGCGCAAGGACGTCTATTCGGACGGCGTCACACTGCTACGCCAGCTGGGCCTGACTGCGATTTAGCCCGGCTACACTGTCTTCGCACCCGGGGGCGTAGTTCAGTTGGTTAGAACGCCGGCCTGTCACGCCGGAGGTCGCGGGTTCGAGTCCCGTCGCTCCCGTCCCGCTTCGCCAGCGCGATTGCGGCCGATACAGGTCCGTTCTCTCGGCCGCTCGCGTGCCCCACTAGTGCCCTAAACGTCCGGGTGCAAGGACGCTCGCGCCGGCAACGCAGCTAATTACCCCATGACTAACCACACGCCCGCGTCGAGCTGGTCTGGGATGAAGTCGACAAGCTGGGGGGTCACTGGTTCGAGCCCAGTACCGCCCATTTCGACCATCGCAGCCATGCGGCCTTCGCATAGCCATGCGTGTCACGCGTGCCGAGGAGGTCGGAAGGCGCGAATGGTTCCCCCCTCGGTTCCCCCCTCGGTCTTCGGCCTTCGGCGAGGTGCGAACCGCCGCCTCAGGAGCCATCATCTTGAGATGGCGACGGATACGGTTGCGGCGGAGCTTGAGTGGCGGCGAGCCACCTGGCGCGAACTACTCGATCGCGGTGGCCAGGACGGCTTCGAGGTGGTCGAGGCGCTCGACGGCGAGGCGCTCGAGCTCCTCGAGCTGAACCGGCCGGATCTCGTTC
>DASSCT010000122.1:0-2166 GCA_035697545.1 Gaiellaceae bacterium
CGACTCGGCGGCGGCGTTGCTGCTGATCGAGCACCACTGGGCGGTTCCGCTGCGCGACGCCGTCGTGCGCACAGGTGGCTTCCGCCTCGCGGAGGGCTTCATCAGCCCGCTCGACCTCGTTGCGATCGGGCTGCTGACCGCTGAGGAGGCCGACGCGCTGCACGCACAGGAGACGGCCATAGCAGCGCGGGCTTCGTGACAACGTGCGATCGAGAAGGAGGTACGAAATGCTGGGACGCCCACGGAGGGTCGCCAGGCGCACAACGAGGCGTGTGGCTCGGCGCAGATAGCGCGTAGGGAACTCTTACAACGCCGTCTGACGCATGCCGAGGGGCTTCGAGAGGGAGCCCCTCGGCGCGGGAGGGAGGTGCCGCGAGCCTGCCGGCGCCAGTCGGACTTCATGCGTCGGACTGCGCCCGCTGGAACGCCTCGACGGCAGCGCGGACGGTCGGGTAGACGTTCCCGGCACCGAGCGTCTCCATCGCGCCGGCACTCTCGAGCTGGTCCTGCATCCGCGTTCGGAGCTGTGCGAGCACGAGCTCGACCCCGTCGCCTCGGAGGACCTTTACGAGGTCGAGGAGGGCGTCGATCCCGGTCGCATCGACGTGGCTGACCGCCTCGGCGTCGAGCACGAGCCACCGCGCCTCGAGCGCCGAGAACCTTGCCGAGCAGCATCCGAAGCACGCGGACCAGATCACGGCCGCCGCGCACGAGTCGTTCTTGCAAGGGGACAAGTGGGCCCACCTCGCGGGCGCGCTGGCGGTCGTGCTCGGGGCCGTGCTCGTCTTCCTCCGCTTCCCCAGGAAGGAGGACGAGCTCCGGCCCATGCTGCCTACCACGCCACCGACAGCGCACAGGGCTGGGCATCCACGCTGGCTCCGGAGTCGCACCCTGTGATCATGTAGATGAACACGCCGAGGAACGGCAGCATGATCACGAAGATGGACCAGAGCACCTTCGCCCCGCCGCCGATGTCGTGCCTCCGGAAGATGTGGCGAAGATCGTGATCAGGAGCCAGAACCAGATCACCCAGGCGAAGAAGACGAACATCGTCCAGAGGACCTCGAGGATCAGCTGCGATGAGCACGTCTCACCTCGCTTCTCGGATCGAATGACTCGGCGCCACTATCCGACGGGGAGACACGGTTCGCTACGGCGCTCCGGCCGTTCACGCGGGTGAACCGCCTTCACACGGCGCGTTCGCTGCGGGATGATCAACGGGCTTTCAGTCGACTGCGGGAGGACGAGCTGGGAACCGCCAGTGCAGCCGCGCTCGGGATCGCGGTAAGCCCGATACCGGCGCTCGCCGTCGCCGCGCTGCTCGGAAGCAGCGGCAAGCTGCGCACGGCGTCGGCGTTCGTCGCCGGCGAGGCCCTGGCGGTCGGCGCCATCGCCGCTCTCGTCGTCGTCGTCGCGGCGGGGTCGCTCGAGGCTTCGCTCGAGTCGACCTTGGCGTTCATGCAGATCGGGATCGGTGCACTGCTCCTTCTCCTGCTGATCGCACACGCGCGAGCGACGAGATACGTGCCGGCGTCCGCACGCGTGCTCGCCGCGCTTGACGGAGTGCGCCCGCCGGCTGCCTTCGTGTCCGGCGTGGCCATGGTGGCCGTCAACCCCAAGAACCTCGCCCTCGCCCTCGCCGGCGGGGCGGCGATCCTGGAGCTCGATCAGACGGGAAGCCTCGACGCCGTAACCGTCGTCGCCTTCACGGCGCTCGCGGTCTCGCTCCTGGTCGCGGAGGTCGCGGCCTACGCGCTCTCGCCAGAGCGTGCGGCGCGACTGCTGGCGGGCGGCCGTGACTTCACTTTGCGCCACGAGCGCGTGGTCGTGAACGTCGTCCTGCTCGGGCTCGCGGTGCTCTTCCTCGTGCGCGGCACGCTCGATCTCCTGCGCTGAGCCGGAGCCGGCTCCGCGGGTTCACCCGGTTGAGTACGTGCGAGCGCGATTCGGACTGTCGGCGGGTCGGCCGCGACCTGCGCGATCCGGTGTGCCGACGACCTCCCGACGCGCGCCCGGCGGCGTGAGCAGTCCGACCTCGACTGCGCGACGCACTGCCTCGTCACGCGTTCCGACTCCCAGCTTGCGGTAGAGGTTCCGCGAGTGCGTCTTCACGGTGTTGTGCGAGAGGTAGAGCTCCTGCGCGATTTCCCGCTGCGAGAGGTCGGA
>DASSCT010000123.1:0-4841 GCA_035697545.1 Gaiellaceae bacterium
GATCGAGAGGTTGATCCGGAGCATGTCGGCGAGCTTCGAGCCCGTGTTGTTCAGCCCGGGCACGCCGGTCAGCAGGACGGCGACGAGGTCGTCACGGTTCTGTTCCGGGACGCCGAGGCCGTACAGCTGGTTGATCACGGCGGCCAGCAGCGGCTGCCGGTAGTACTGGACGAACTGCGCATCCGTCGCCGGGCTCAAGCGGTTCCAGCGGTCCTTGAGCTTGGTCGGGATGATCACTTCGTTGATCAGCGGATTGCCCAGGCGCGAGACCTGGACCCACTGCCGCTCCTGCTGGTAGCGGCGGACGCCCTTCTGGCGGTAGCTGCGGATCTTCATCTGCGGCCGCTCGGTGGTCGCCCACACGCCGACCGTGTGGTCGGAGTCGTCGAGCTGGGAGATCGGGACCTGCAGGGCGATCCCGTGGACGGCGTAGTTGGCGAAGAAGTCCTTCCCGCCGCCCATGTTGCCGGTGCCCTTGCGGATCGCGACCAGGTCGAAGATCGCGCCGATGTCGGCATAGAACGCGTCCTCACGCTGGCCGGCGAAGACCTTGCCGCCGCCGGCGAGGCTCGTGACCGCGTTCGCGGCCGTCTGGGCGTAGTTCGGAGTCGTCCGCGGGCCGATGTTGTTCGGCGGGGTGACGCCGCGGGCGACGACGAGCTCCTGGCCGTCCTTCACGCGCGTGACGGTGTAGTCCTGCACGGTGTTGCCGAGGAACAGCGAGGCGTCGCGGTTCTTGAACCGGAACCGGTAGATGACGTCTGCCTTCGCGTCGCCGTTCCGGTCGATCTTGATCGAGTACCGCGCCCGCTCCGAGAAGCGGTACCAGTTCGGCCCTGCGGCCGGATCCTCGGCCGGGATCCAGTTTGCGATCACGGTGAGGGAGTTGGGCGCGTCCGTGCTTCTGTACGCGTAGAGGTCGGTGTTGTCGGCCGACGGGTCCTCGGCGATCAGCGGCGCTTCGCGGTGACTCGAGGCCTGGCCCGCATCAGGTGCGAGCTGGCCGACGAGGAGCACCGTTGCTGCGACGGCGACGCCGAGCACGGCTAGTACGAGAGTGCGCATGGAAGTTGCGGCTCCTTTCACTCGGGGTTACGCGGCACATTCGGCCGACCCCCGAGGACCGGTTCGACGGCCCGGTCTAGGCGCTTACTCGAGTGCCGGCGTTACCGGCGAGTGCGTCTTCGACCCGGTCGAGCGCCGTGATCGTCGCTTCGCCACCGGCGCGGGCGACGGCGATCGCCGCTTCCAGCTTGGGACGGATGGACCCTTCGGCGAGCTCCGGGAGCAGCGCTTCGGCTTCGTCGACCGAGAGCTCCCGCAGCTCCTCTTCGCCCGGTCGGCCGAAGCGGCGTCTCACCGCGGCGACGTCGGTGAGGATCAGCAGGCGCTCGGCGCCGAGGCCGATGGCCAGCAGCGCGGAGGCGCGGTCCTTGTCGATGACAGCGTCGACGCCATGGAAACGTCCGTTTCGCGAAACCACGGGAATCCCGCCGCCGCCGCAGGCGATCGGGACCATTCCGGCGTCGAGAAGCGTCCGAATCTGCTCCAGCTCGACGACCTCGAGCGGAATGGGGGAGGGGACGGTGCGCCGCCAGCCGCGGCCTTGCTGCTCGGCCAGCGACCAACCACGCTCGCGTTCGAGCTGCTGCGCCTGCTCCCGAGAGTAGAAGGGGCCGACGGGCTTCGTCGGGCGGTCGAAGGCCGGATCGTCCTCGGCGACGACGACGTGCGTGAGCAGGCAGGCGACGGGTCGGCCCGTGAGCGGCCCGAGCTCGGCCTCGATCAGCGCGCCGATCTCGGCCTGCGTCTGGGCGACGGCGAGGTAGAGCGGCAGCGGCGGAACCTCGTCGGCCGCTCGCTCCTGTCGCAGCAGTTCGTTCCCAACCTGGGGGCCGTTTCCGTGCGTGATTACGAGGCGCGGTTCCTCCAGGATCGGCGTCAGCGACGCCGCGGCCTCGCGGAGCCGCGCGGACTGCTCAGCGGTCGTCCCGCGGTCACCTGGCCGGATCAGCGCATTGCCCCCGAGGGCAACGACGATCGTCAAGCGACGACGGCGGTGGCCGTTCCGGTGATGAGGCCGTGCTCGGCGAGCAGGTCGGCGAGGGTCGGCTCGCCCAGCTCCTGCAGCCGGTAAGTGACGCGCAGCGCAGGCTTGTCAAAGTCGATCACGCGCCGGAGATCGATCGGCGTCCCGATCAGGACGACGTCGGCGTCCGAGCGCTCGATCGTCTCGCGAAGCTCCTGCATCTGCTCGCGCCCGTACCCCATCGCCGGCAGGAGGTCAGTGATGTGCGGCCACTCCTCCAGCGTTTTGGCGATCGAGCCGACCGCGAACGGCCGCGGGTCGACGAGCTCGGCGGCGCCGTTGGCCTTCGCCGCGAGCACGGCTGCGCCGTAGGTCATCTCACCGTGGGTCAGCGTCGGACCGTCCTCGATCGCGAGTACGCGGCGGCCCTTGATCTGGAGGCCGTTCTCCTCGACGTGGAACGGGGAGGCGGCGAGGACGATCTTCGCAGCCGGATTGTGCGTTCGAATCGAGTCGAGCACGGCCTCGACGCCTTCCGGCGGCGCCGAGTCGACCTTGTTGACGACGCACACATCGGCCATCCGGAGGTTCGTCTCGCCCGGGTGGTACCGAAGCTCGTGACCGGCGCGATGTGGGTCGACGACGACGATGTGGAGATTGGGCTTGATGAACGGCGTGTCGTTGTTGCCGCCGTCCCACACGATCACGTCCGCCTCCTGCTCGGCCCGGTCGAGGATCGCCGCGTAGTCGATCCCGGCGAAGACGAGGTTCCCTTCGGCGAGGTGCGGCTCGTACTCCTCTCGTTCCTCGATGGTGCAGTCGGCGGCGTCGAGATCGGCGTAGTCGGCGAAGCGCTGCACGGCCTGCTTGGTCAGGTCACCGTAGGGCATGGGGTGGCGGAGCACGGCGACCCGCTTCCCGTCGTTCCGGAGCAGCGCGGCGACGTGCCGCGTCGTCTGGCTCTTGCCCGAGCCCGTCCGGACCGCGCAGACGGCGACGACCGGCTTCGAGGACGTCAGCATCGTCTCGTCCGGCGGGAGGAGCGTGAACTCGGCACCCGCGGCGAGCGCGCGGGAGCCGACGTGCATCACGTGCTCGTGCGTCACGTCGGAGTAGGAGAAGACGACGTCGTCGACACGATGGTCGCGAATCAACTCCTCGAGCTCTGCTTCACGGTGGATGCGGATGCCGTCCGGGTACAGATCCCCGGCGAGCTCGGCTGGATAGACGCGGCCGTCGAGGTTGGGGATCTGCGTCGCGGTGAACGCGACGACTTCGTACTCGGGCCGGCCCCGGTAGACGAGGTTGAAGTTGTGGAAGTCCCGACCCGCGGCGCCCACGATCAGGACCCGTCTGCGCATGAATAAAGAGTATTCAGTTTCCAGGACGTCGCAGTCCGGACCGTCCCCGTCGTTCGGTTAGATTCGCACCATGGCCCGGTTTCCAGACGCGCTGAACGAGCAGATCGCGTACGAGTTCGCGGCGTCCCAGCAATACGTCGCGATCGCCGCCCACTACGACGCGGAGACGCTCCCGCAGCTCGCGGCCACCTTCTACCGTCAGGCGGTCGAGGAGCGGAACCACGCGATGATGATCGTCCAGTTCCTCCTCGATGCAGACTTGCCCGTGAAGATTCCGGGCGTCGAGGAGCCCCGCACCGACTTCGGGAGCGCGACGGAGCCCGTCGAGCTTGCCCTCGAGCAGGAGAAGCGCGTGACCGACCAGATCACGGCGCTCGTCGGGCTCGCACGCGAAGAGGGCCACCTGGTCGGCGAGCAGTTCCTGCACTGGTTCCTGCAGGAGCAGCGCGAGGAGGTCGCCTCGATGGCCGACCTGCTCAGGATCGTAGAGCGCGCCGGGGACAATCTGCTCCTGGTCGAGGACTATCTCGCGCGCACGAGCGGCGAAGCGAGCGCACTCGAGGCGGGCGCGCCCCCTGCCGCGGGCGGTGCGCTCTAGTCTCGCGGGCCTCGTTGCGTTTGCGTTCGGCGTTTGCGTCGGCGCCAGCGGAAGCGCGTCGGCCGCGCCCAGGATGATTCGTTCGTGTCCGAAGGTTTCGGAAGCTGCGAAGCTGCCGGAGCGTCGGGCCGGCGGCGTACTCCGCGGTGACATCGACGGCGACGGCGCTCGTGACCGAGTGAGCATCCACTTCGGGCCTCACGCGCGGGCGAGCTGCGGCTTCTTTCTCGTCGTCCAGACGCGCAGAAGGGCGCACGCGACGCGCGTGCCAGAGTGGTACAAGCCACCGCAGGACATGTCGGCGAAGAGATGGCCGTTCGCGGAACCCTATGTTGCCCTGATCGTCCGACTTGAAGCCCACCGCTCTCAGGTGGTCGTCGCGCGTGAACACGGAGCAGCTGTTGTGAAGGTCAGCCTGTACGGCATCGCCGGCGGCAGGCTCCGGCTGCTCCAGTTCTTTCCCAAGGTCTACGAGGACAAGCTCACGCTGTTCGGAACCGTCGGCACGGGCGACACCAACGCGCGCTGCCGGAAAGGCGGCCCGCTCATCGTCGTGTCCCGAAGCCCCACCAGCGCGACCGGGAAGCGGTGGCGTTTCGACCGCACCGATTATCGGCTCTCGGGAGCCCGCTTCTCCGCCCTTCGTCAGCGGAGCGCGGTCGTGTCGGAAGCGAAGGTGCCGTTGCTCTCGCGGCGGTGGGACTTCGATGTCGAACCGTTCACCCGCTGCGCCGTCGCGCGCGGCCGTCGACTCTGATCCGCCCCGGGCGCCTTAGCGCAGCTGTTCGCGGAGGCTCTGGGCGAAGGCCTCCAGCTCCAGCTCCTCCCCGGTGACCTCGCCAAGGAGCTCGTC
>DASSCT010000124.1:0-8456 GCA_035697545.1 Gaiellaceae bacterium
GGAGGAGCGCCACCTGGCGCCAAAGCTCCCGGAGCAACTTGTCGCTGACGCGGTCGGCGCTCCACAACTCGAGCGGCTCCAGGTCCGGTTGCCGCGTGACCAGCACCGCATCGCCCTCAGGACCGAGGCCGACTGTCACGACCTCCGGGACCCGAACGCCTGCTTCCCGTGCCACCAACGTCGTGAGGGCTTCGTGCTCGACCTGCTCGAGCCGTCCGACCGGCGCGCTACGCGGCGGATCGCGGTAAGCGAGAAGTCGCCAGCGTCTGGCTAGCCGCTGGGTGTCTTGGGCGTCCCGACCCAGCACGCGTACCTTCAGCTGTCCTCCGGTCCCGTCATGGCCGAAGAACTCCGCTGCGCCGACCCGTTGTCGCTCCGAGATCCGGAGCTCGGCAGCGTCGATGCCGAGCGACGCGAGGGCTGCCCGCACGCGATCGATCGGCGGCACTCCCAGTGGGGAACCGAAAGCCAGCCGGACGAGGGCCCCTGCACCGAGCCCAAGCGCAAGACCTCCCAGAACCTCCGACGGCAAGGCGATCTCGAGCGCGAGAGCTCCGAGCGAGGCCAAGCCGACGAGCCAGATCGCAAGCACACGCACGGGACGGACGAGCTCCGGGCGAGCCACAGCGATGACCGCCACGACGCAAGCGAGGCGGAGCTCAGGAAATCCCCACCGAGAAAGGAGATGCGAGTCGATCTGAAACCAGTCCGAATCGACGACCCGAGCAAGGACGCTTCCGATGACGTTCACGAGGACCAGCGAGAGCAGGAGATCGCGGACGAGCAGCCATCGGCGCCGGACGAGGGCGTCTACGAGGATGACGAGCGCGAGGGCGAGCGTCGCGAGCAGGGTTGCCCGCCAGAGCCCGCCCGCCCAACCAAAAACGGTGGCTGCCGCCTGCCCGACCTCGCCATCAACGTCGGAAGCCGAGCGGGCGACCACTGCTGCGAGCCCGGCAAGTACGGCCGTCGCCGCGACGAAAACGCCGTCGATCGTTCGCCGGTTTCTGCGGCCTGGCTCGGCCGGCATGAGCAACGAAAAGCTCCACGTGTGTCCGGCCGATGTGACGGCCTCGCGCGCGGTCAAGCCGTTATGGCACCCAGAGTGGGCCCAGGTAGACGACCGGATCGCCCGGCCGCCAGCGCGTGAGGAACCGTTGAATCGGCGGGTGAACAACGATGTCCTCGAGCTCGCCGAGCCCGAATAGGCGATGCCCTCGAACCGCAGCATCCTTCGACGTCACCGCCTCGAGCGAGCGCTGGCCCAGATCGCCCGCGAAGATGATGTGGACGACATGCTTCGCGGCGAAGCTGCGTTGCGGCGCAATCGAGTCGACGATCGCCACCGGGCCCTCGACGGGGATCTCCTCCTCGAGGCCAACCTCCTCGACGAGCTCGCGATGAAGCGCGTCGACGAGGCTCTCGCCCGAGTTGACGCCGCCGCCCGGGAGGAGCCAGTACGCCTTCCCCTGCTTTTCGTGCCGGCAGAGCAGGATGCGATCCTGACGCCGGAGGATGGCCGAGACGCGGATCCGAGGCTCGATCGGCACGCGGCTACACCTGCGAGGAGCCGAAGCCACGCTCGCCGCGCTCGCTGTGGGCCAGCTCCGCCTGCTCCACGAGCCGCAGCGCCGGCACCGCGAGAACGACGAGCTGGGCGATGCGCATGCCCGGCTCGACGACGAACGTCTCCCTCGCGTCCGTGTTGTGGAAGACGACCTGCACCTCGCCGCGATACCCAGAGTCGATCAGGCCAGGGGCGTTCAGGAGCGTGATCCCGTTCCTCGCCGCCAGACCGGAGCGCGGGAGCACAAACCCTGCGTAGCCCTCCGGGATCTCGACTGCGAGTCCGGTCGGGATCACCGCCCGCTTCCCCGGCCCGACCTCGTAGCGCTCGCAGGCCGCGAGGTCGAGCCCCGCGTCGCCCACATACGCTTGTGTCGGCAGGGTCGCGTCGTCCCGGAGGCGGCGAACCGGGAGCTCGATCACCGCGTCGCCCTGTGTGGCTCCGCCTGTTCGGCAATCAGATACGGCGCGAAGCGCGTCAGCTCGCGCCTGGGCAACCTCGCCCGGATGAAGACGCCTTCCTCCGTATCGCTGCGCTCGTCGATCGGCGTTCCAAGCTCGTAGAGCTCCGCGAGCTTGCCGCCGTCCTCGTACGGGACGAGCAGGCGCACGAGCTCGAACCGCTCCGAAAAGCGATCGGCGATCCGCGCTCGCAGCTCCGGCAACCCTTCGCCGGTGAGCGCGGAGACCTGCAGCGAGCCCGGGAAGCGATTCGCGAGCCGCCTGCGGCCGAGTGGATCGACCGCATCGACCTTGTTCAGGACGACCTCGACGGGCAGCTCATCCGCTCCGATCTCGTGCAGGACGTCCTCGACCGCGGCGGCCATCTCGTCGAGCTCGTCGTCGGAGACCGACGAATCGAGCACGTGGAGCACGAGGTCGGCGGAGAGCGTCTCCTCGAGCGTGGCCGCGAACCCCTCGACGAGCTCGTGCGGCAGCCGCCGGATGAAGCCGACGGTGTCGGTCAGCAGATAGCGCCGCCCGTCGTGGACGAACGCGCGCGTCGTCGGATCGACGGTCTCGAAAAGGCGATCGTCGACGGAAACGCGGGCATCGGTGAGGGCGTTCAGGAGCGTCGACTTGCCGGCGTTCGTGTAGCCGGCCAAAGCCACGGCCGGAGTCTCCGAGCGCGCTCGCTCCTTGCGGCGCGTCTCTCGCTGCGTCCGCAGCGCCGCCAGGCGTCGGCGGAGCAGTGCGACCCGCCGGCGGGCCAGCCGACGGTCGGTCTCGAGCTGACTCTCGCCGGGGCCACGCGTTCCGACGCCGCCCCCCAGGCGCTCGAGGTGCTGCCACATGCCGCGCATGCGCGGAAGGTTGTACTGGAGCTGCGCGAGCTCGACCTGGAGCTTGCCCTCGGCGCTGAACGCATGTTGGGCGAAGATGTCGAGGATCAGCTGCGTGCGGTCGACGACGCGCGCCTGGAGCGCATCCTCGAGCCGACGCTGCTGGGAGGGGCTGATCTCCCCGTCCACGAGCAGCGATTCGGAGTCGGAGTCGGCGAACGCACGCTTCAGCTCCTCGAGCTTGCCCTTGCCCACGAACGAGCGCTGGTCGGGCCCTTGCCGGTGCTGGACCAAGGTGCCGACGGCCTCGACGCGTGCGGTTCTCGCGAGCTCCTGCATCTCCTCGAGCTCGCGCTCTGCGTCAGCACCCGAGGGCAGCACGGCGACGATGAAGCCGCGCTCCGGCTGCGCGCCGGGATGCGGGTCGGGTTGGCGGTGACTCACGCTTGGATTATGGACGCGCGCAGCGAGGTCTCGATTCGGCGGACGGCCTCCTCGAGCCGCTCGTCGGGGACGGTCAGCGACAGACGGACGAAGCCCTCGCCGCTCGGGCCATAGCCCGGGCCTGGCGAGACGACCACGTTCGCCTCCTCGAGCACGAGCGAGGCGAAGGACTCCGAGGTGTGGCCGTCCGGCACCCGCAACCAGAGGTACGGCGTCGCCTTCGGAGGGGTCACGTCGAGCCCGATCCGAGCGAGGGCACCGATAACGAGGTCACGGCGTCGCTCGTAGATCTCGGACATGCGGCGCGGGAACTGCCGTTCCTCCGTCAGTGCGACGACAGCGGCCTGCTGGAGCGCCTCGAAGAGGCCGGAGTCCAGGTTGGACTTCAGCTGTCGGAAGTGCTCGACCACCTCCGCGTTTCCCGCGACGAGGCCGCAGCGCCAACCCGTCATGTTCCAGCCTTTGGAGAGGGAGAAGATCTCGACTCCGACCTCCTTGGCGCCGTCGGTCTCGAGGAAGCTGGGCGCGACGTAGCCGTCGAAGCAGATCTCCGAGTACGCGTTGTCGTGAACGAGGATGAGCTCGTGTCGGCGCGCGAAGTCGACGGCGTCGGCGAAGGCGCCCTCCGGGACGATCGCGCCGGTCGGGTTGTTCGGATAGTCCAGGTAGAGGAGATTCGCGCGGTCCGCGACCTCTTCCGGCACCGCAGCGAGGTCGGGGAAGAATCCGTTCTCCTCCGTCAGCGGCAGGTAATGCACCTCCGCGCCTGAGAAGACAGGCCCCGAGGTGTACGGCGGATACCCCGGCTCGGGGCTCAGGCAGACATCGCCCGGGTCGAGGCAGGCCATCGCGATGTGGCCGACAGCCTCCTTCCCGCCCAGGACGGGAATCACCTCCGAGGACGGATCGAGCTCGACGCCGAACCGGTCCCGATAGAAGCCCGCTGCCGCCTCGCGGAACTCGTCGCTCCCGTGGTTCGTCGGATAGCGGTGCGTCCCGGGGTCGCGCGTGGCGGCGGCGGCTGCCTCGACGATCGCACCTGGAGTCGGGAGGTCGGGATCGCCGATCCCGAGGCTGATCACGTCGATCCCCGCCTTCGTCTTGGCCGAGATCTGGCGCTCGAGCTCCGCGAAGAGGTACGGCGGCACCTGGTCGAGCCGGCGCGCGAACCTCACCGGCTAACCCGCCCAGTTCCTGCCTGTCGACCGATCATTTCAGACGCTCGCACGGGCGAAGCCCGCATGAGCTTAAGGAGACAACGCAAGCGTTGTCTCAGCTGAACTCCTCCGCTGTCTCGCCGGTGAAGATCTCCTGCGCGGGCCCTGTGAGCCGTGCGTTCCAGTCGCCGTCGAGCTCGACCAGCAGGTCGCCGCCGGCCAGGTGCACCGTCACCGGGCTCTCACACCAGCCTCGCGCGACCGCCACGGCCGCGCAGGCCACAGCGCTCGTCCCTGAGGCCAACGTCTCCCCCGCTCCTCGCTCCCAGACGGCGACGGTCAGGTCATGCGGGCTGTCGACCCGCGCGAGCTGGACGTTCGTCCGCTCCGGGAAGCGCTCGTGATTCTCGATCAGCGGGCCGAGCCGAAGGAGCTTCTCCCGGTCGGGCTCGATTCGCACCACGGCATGTGGGTTCCCGACCGATGCAGGCGTCAGCTCGACGCGACCCCCATCGACAACGAGCGTCTCCGGCTCGCCCACCGCGACCCTGCCCATGTCCATCTCGACCTGCAGCCCGCCGCGCATCCGGGCCACCACCTCACGCGGCCCGACCTGAAGGCGCACCGTGTCTACGCCGCTGCGCCGGGCGAGCCAGCGTGCCGCGATCCGGGTGCCGTTGCCGGACAGCTCGGCCGTGGATCCGTCTGGGTTCCAGATCACGAGCTCGGCGCGGTCGCCGTTCGCCGCCAAGATCTCCAGCACTCCGTCCGAGCCGACCCCGAAGTGGTAGTCGCAGAGGCGGCGAACCTGCTCAGCTGTCAGCGGCGCGTCGAGATCCGCGCGCTGGACCAGCAGATAGTCGTTGCCCAGCCCGTGCCACTTCGAGAATCGCATCGGCCACCTCGCCCGGAGGGCGGTCGGCGGGCAGGCTAACAAGGCCCGGAATCCGTCGCATCCACTTGCGCTGGTAGGCCGCGTAGCGTCTCGTGCCCCGAGTGAGAGCCACCATTGCCTCGTCTCGAGGAAGCTCCGCGAGCTCCTGAAGACCGTGGATCCCCCGCGCAGTCGCCGAGATCGGGGCGGCCAGGGCCCGCCGGGCCTCCTCCTCCGCCCCACGCTCGAACATCGCGCGCGTGCGCTCTTCGATCCGCCGCTCGAGGGCGTCCATGGGTACGTCCAGCCCGACGACGACGGTCGGGTGGCGCGTGTTCTCGGTCCACAGCCGGTCTTCGCGTGGAGCCAGCGACAAGCCGGCTTCGGCGAGCTCGAGCGCGCGCACCACGCGACGACGGTCATTCGGATGGATTCGCGCGGCGGCCTCGGGATCCCGCTCGGCGAGGAGCTCGTGCGCCCCGTCGGGGCCGAGCTCGTCGAAGGCACTCTCCCAGCGCTCGCGCGCGCCAGCCAGGGGCGCCGGTGGAAGGTCGAGCTCCGCCAGCGCGGCGCGCAGGTAGAGGCCGGTCCCGCCGACGACGATCGGGGTCAGACCCTCGGCGAGCGCTTCGTCGATCACGTCGTGCGCCAGCTCCGTGTACTCCGCGACGGAGGCCTCGTGGTCGAGCTCCCAGATCGCGACGAGCTCCGTCGGCCGCTCGGACTGGTTCGTAAGAATCGGAACGCCGCGGTAGACCTGCATTGCGTCGGCAGAGATCAGGCGGGCCGGGATCCGGTCGGCGAGGGCCTCGGCGACGGCAGTCTTTCCCGACGCCGTAGGGCCGAAGATGGCGACGACCTGCAACGTCAGTCGAGGAGGCGAGCCCGGAGGCGCTCGCCGATGTCCTCCGGCGCGCCGCCGGCGCGTAGGAACCCCTCGACGCTCCCGTAGCGTCGCTCGAGCTCCTCGAGCACGCCCACCATCGCCGCAGCCGGCGTCGCGGTGATACGGCGCAGCCGCTCGAGCTCGGCCTCGTCCTCGGCTTCTGCGAACCACCGCTCGTGGCGCGGGCGCAGCCGCTCCTCGCTAACCGCGTAGTCGTCGGCGATGTCCTCGAGCCCGACGCCGGCGATCCGCAGCACAAGCGCAACCGTCAGCCCGGTTCGGTCCTTGCCGCCCGCACAGTGGACGAGGACGGCTCCCTCAGGCGCCTCGGCGATCGCGCGGATCACGTTGGCGACATTCGGCCGAAAGCCTTCGAGGAAGATGAGATAGACCTCGCGGGTCGCCTCTGCCACGTCCTTCGCCTTGGCGCTCGCCGCCTCGGCCGCCTCGAAAATCTTCGGGGAGTCAACCATGAACGGCGCGTGAAGGACCTCGACGGGCAGCTCGGCCGGTGCGTCTGCGGCGACCTCGTCATCCGTGCGCAGATCGACGATCGTGCGGACGCCGTAGGCGACGAGCGCCTTCCAGCCCTCGTCGCTCAGGCGGCGGATGTTGTCGGCGCGAACGATCCGGCCGAACTGCGTCTCGCGGCCGTCAGCTGTCGGGTGTCCGCCGAGGTCCCGGACGTTGAGGACGCCGTCCCAGACGAGATCTCGGCTACGCAGCAACAGAGGAAATTTGGGAGCCCCGGAGCGTGGTCGAAGTCGCGCCTTCGATGGCGACGTCGACCAGCTCGCCCGGCGAGGCTGCGCCCGCGAAGTTGACCGTCGTATTGCGCCTCGTGCGTCCTCGCAGTAGGGCCGGGTCGGTTCGGCTCGGCCCTTCGACGAGCACCTCCTCGATACCGCCGACGCGGCGTTCGTTGCGCACGGCAGCGACCCGCTGCACCACGTCGACCAGCCGCTCGATCCGCGCGCGCTTCACGTTCTCGGCGACCTGGTCCGACATCACCGCGGCCTCGGTGCCGCGGCGCGGCGAGAAGACGAACGTGAAGGCGCTGTCGAAGCCAACCTCCTCCACAGCGTCGAGCGTCTCCTGGAAGTCTTCTTCGGTCTCGCCGGGAAAGCCCACGATCAGGTCGGTACTCAACGCCAGGTCTGGAATGGCCGCGCGCAGCTCGCTCGCGAGCCGGACGAAGCGCTCGCGGCTGTACGTGCGCCGCATCGCCTTGAGGATCCGGCTCGAGCCGGACTGGAGCGGCAGATGCGCGTGCTCGCACACCGACGCGCACTCGGCCATCGCCGCGATCACCGGCGCGCGGAAGTCCTTCGGGTGCGGGCTCGTGAACCGGATGCGGGCGACCCCGTCGACCGCGTCGACCGCGCGCAGCAGCTCTCCGAAGTCCGTACGGACCTCAGGGAGCAGGTCGCGGCCGTAGGAGTTCACGTTCTGCCCAAGGAGCGTGAACTCGCGAACGCCCTCCTGCGCCAGCTTCGTCACCTCGGCGACGACCTCCCCTGGCCGGCGGCTCTGCTCCCGCCCGCGGACGGACGGGACGATGCAGTACGCGCACTTCGAGTTACAGCCCATCGAGACCTGTACCCAGGCCTGGAACCGGCGCTCGCGGTGCATCGGCAGCCGCCCGGCGAACGAGCGCTCCTCGAGGCCGAACCGCCCGCGCGAGACGCCGATCCCGCCGGCACCGAGCCATTCCCCGAGGTGCGGGATCGAACCGGGCCCGAACGCGACGTCGACGAACGGATACAGCGAGAAGAGGCGCTCCCGCTGTGCTTCGGCGTAGCAGCCCCCGACTGCGATCACCTTCTCCGGCTCTCGCTCCTTCAAGGCACGTGCCTGCGCCAGGTGCGCGGCGAAACGCTGGTCGGGCTTCTCGCGAATCGTGCAGGTGTTGAAGACGAGCACGTCGGCCTCTTCCTGGGACTGCGTCTCCCCCAGGCCGAGCTCCTCGAGCATGCCCTTGATGCGCTCCGAGTCGTGCGCGTTCATCTGGCAGCCGAACGTCGTTACGTGGTAGCGCTGCACGGCGAGAAATCGTAGCCGCGCCGGAATACCGCTTTCGATTCCTACATGTCCGTTGTAGGCTGGTCCGCCACGGTGAGGGGTCCATCTGCAGCCGGAGGACGCATGCTTTCCGTTCGCTCGCTCTTCATCGCCGTCGCGGCGTCGTTCGCCCTGCTTGCGCTCGCCGGAGCCCGGCTCGAGCCCGCAAAGGCATTGAGCGCCGA
>DASSCT010000125.1:0-18960 GCA_035697545.1 Gaiellaceae bacterium
TGTCACGCGCGTCGTCGGCGACTGGGTGGCGATCTCGGACCGCAAGGCGGCGATCGACATGGCCCTCAAGGAGGGAAGCGGCAGGTCGCTCGAGGACGAGCAGAGCTACAGATCGGCGATGAACGACCTGCCGGACGATGCCTTGAGCCGCGGCTACGTCGACCCCGCTCGAGTGGTCGAGCTCCTCGCCCCGGACCAGCGCAAGGCGCTGAGCACGCTCGGCCTCGAGAACCTCGACTTCGCGGGGGCTTGGATAAAGGCATCCGACGACGGGGCAGAGCTTGCGGCCGCGCTGCGCGGCGAGGGCGCCGACCGGCTGTTCGGTGCCGCCGAGCCGTACGCCTCGCGGTTCGTCGGGCAGGTGCCCGATGACGCCCTCGCGTTCCTGTCGTTCCAGGGAGCAGGGTTGCGGCGGCAGCTCGAGCAACTGCGCTCGAACCCGCTCTTCGCCATGGAGCTGCGCGACTTCGAGCGCGAGAGCAGCATCGACATCGACGATGTGATCGGTCTCCTCGACGGGGAGATGGCGTTCTACGCCCGTCCGGCGGTCCCGATCCCGGAGCTCACGCTCCTGATTCAGGCCGACGACGAGGCGCGCGCCAAGGCGACCGTCGAGCGGCTGCTTCGGGGCCTCTCGTCGGAGCTCCAAGGAGTCCACCTGACGGTCGAGACGCTTGACGGGGCGGTCGTCGTCTCGACGTCGACGAAGGCGCGTGAGGCGCTTCGCGGCTCCGATGCCAAGCTTCCCGACAGCGACCGCTACAAGCAGGCGCTGAAAGCCGCGGGCGCGCCGGACGAGTACACCGGGCTCGCGTATGTGGATCTCAGCAATGCGTGGGATCTCATCCGCGAGTACCTCGGGCTCTCCGGCGAAGGGGACGAGGTTCCGCCCGCGGTGAGGCGAAACCTGGAGGCGTTGCAGTCGCTTGTCGCCTTCGGCAAGCAGGACGGCTCGGTCTCCACCTCGGTCGCCTTCCTCCAGATCAAGTAGCCTTCCGGGCCGCCATGGCGGGGCGCGAGTATCTCTTCACTTCCGAGTCGGTCACCGAAGGCCACCCGGACAAGATTGCCGACCAGATCTCGGACACGGTGCTCGACGCCGTGCTCGCCGACGATCCGACGGGGCGGGTGGCATGCGAGACCCTGATCACGACCGGGCTCGTCGTCGTTGCGGGCGAGATCTCGACCGAGACGTGGGTCGACATCCCCAAGCTCGTCCGCGAGAAGATCGCGGACATCGGCTACGTCCACTCGGAGTGGGGCTTCGACGCCAACACCTGCGGCGTCGTCGTTGCGATCGACGAGCAGTCGCCCGACATTGCGCTCGGCGTCGACCAGTCCTACGAGCTCCAGCACGATCCGGGTGACGACGATCCGCTCGACCAGATCGGCGCCGGCGACCAGGGAATGATGTTCGGGTACGCGACGCAGGAGACGCCGGAGCTGATGCCGCTGCCGATCATGCTCGCGCACAAGATTGCGCGCCGGCTCGCGGGCGTTCGGAAGTCGGAGCAAGTCAAGTACCTACGTCCCGACGGGAAGGCGCAGGTCACCGTCCGCTACGAGGTCGACCAGCACGGCCGTCACGTGCCGGTCGAGATCGCGCGGGTGCTCGTCTCGACGCAGCACGCGGAGAACGTCGATCCGGACACGATCAAGGAGGATGTGATCGAGCACGTCCTGCACCCGATCCTCGACCCGCGGCTCTACGACGAGCGGCGGCTCTTCGACGATCGCGACTTCGTCTACGTCAACCCGACGGGGAAGTTCGTGCTCGGCGGGCCGATGGGGGACACGGGCCTCACGGGGCGCAAGATCGTCATCGACACCTACGGCGGGGCCGCTCGCCACGGGGGCGGAGCGTTCTCCGGGAAGGACCCGACCAAGGTCGATCGCTCGGCGGCATACGCGGCTCGGTACGTCGCGAAGAACCTCGTCGCCGCCGGCCTGGTGGAGCGGTGTGAGGTCAACGTCGCGTACGCGATTGGCGTCGCACATCCGGTCTCGATCGCGGTCCGGACGTTCGGGACGGAGAAGTTGCCCGTCGAGCGCCTCGAGCAGCTCGTCCGCGAGCACTTCGACCTCCGCCCAGCGGCGATCCTGCGCGATCTCGACCTGCGTCGCCCGATCTACGGGAAGACGGCCGCGTACGGCCACTTCGGCCGCGACGACCACGACTTCACGTGGGAGCGGACGGACAAGGCCGACGAGCTGCGCGCTGCAGCCGGCATCGCGGTCGAAGAAGCCTCCGTTTAGCAGGAACTTCGCCACGCGCTTCGAAGCCAGCGCGCATGATCAAGCGAGCAGCACTCTTGGCGCTGTCCCTGAACCGCGGCGAGCTCGACGCCGCGTTGCTCGCACGGCTGCTGGCTGCTACGAAGGCCTGACGAAGAGGCCGGCCGCCGCCTTCTCCGCGAGCGTCTCCTCGCGGCCGTCGAGCTTGACGCGAAAGCTGCCGGCTGCTGGATCCGCCGCGGTCATCTGCAGCTTGCGGCCGGGCTCGAAGCCCTGGTCGTAGAACCAGTGCAGGAGCTCGCCGTCGTGCTCGGCGAGCCGGACGATCGTCGCTTTCGACCCCTCGTCGAGCTCCGCCAACGGCTTCAGCTCGTCGTTTTCCGCCTGTTCGACCTGCGGGTCCACGGGCCATCCGTGCGGGCACCGTTCGGGGTTGCCGAGCTTCTTCGCCACCCGCTCGATCATGTCGTCGGAGAACGATTCGCCGATCTCGTCTGCGTGGACGTGTGCCTCGGCGGCCGTGTAGTCCATGAAGTCGGTCAGGAGCCGTTCGATCAGGCGGTGCTTCCGCACGACCTTCTCGGCTCGCGCTCGTCCCTTCTTCGTGAGCAGCGCCTCCTTGTTCTCGCCGCGCCGGACGAGACCTTCGCGCTCGAGCCGCTTGAGCATCTCGCCCGCCGACGCGCGCGAGACGCCGAGCATCTCGGCGACGCGGGCAGCGAGCGTCGGCGTTCGCGACCCCTGCGGCGCGTACTCGCCGATCGGAAAGGCGAGGAAGTAGATCGTCTCGAGGTACTCGTCGACGGAGTGTCGGTGGGCCATGCGGTTGCAGGTTGCCAGTGCGCGGCGCGGCAACTATAGTCGCCCTCGGTCGCTGTAAGGTGACCCTTACAACCGACGAAAGGAACCCCAGACTCGATGAGCTCAGCGCAGATCCTCGTCCTCGGCGCGATCGCCGGCTTCACGATTTTCCTCGGCCTGCCACTCGGCCGCGTGGAGACCGCCAGCGCCCGGCTTCGCGCCGCACTGAGCTCGCTCGCTTGCGGGATCCTCATCTTCCTTCTGTGGGACGTCCTCGTACACGGCGTTCATCCGGTCGAGGAGTCGCTCGAGGGCGCTGTCTCCGACGGCGGTTCCTGGGCCAAGTTCGCCGGCCTGACGTTCGTCCTCGCCGCTGGGCTCATCTTCGGCCTGATGAGCCTCGTCTACTACGACCGCTGGATGAAGAAGCGGCCGGCGCCCTCGCTGGTCGGGCCGGGCGCAGCGGCCGTCGTCGAGTTCGAGGCCAGGTCGTGGTTCATGCGCCTCGGGCCGGGCCACCGGCTCGCGCTCCTGATCGCCACGGGCATCGGCCTGCACAACTTCGGGGAGGGTCTCGCGATCGGGCAGGCCGGGGCAGCCGGCGAGCTGAGCCTTGCCCTCGCGCTGATCATCGGCTTCGGCCTGCACAACGCCACCGAGGGCTTCGGCATCGTCGGGCCCATTTCCGGTGACGGTGTGCGGCCGAGCTGGTCGTTCCTCGCGCTGCTCGGGCTGATCGGCGGTGGGCCGACCTTCGTCGGAACCCTCGTCGGGCAAGCCTGGGTGAGCGAGGCGATGACGGTGGCCTTCATGGCCGTTGCGGCCGGGTCGATCCTCTACGTCGTGCAGGTGCTCTTCACCGTCAACCAACGGTTCGGCTATCCGGTGCTCGTCGCCTGGATGCTGCTGCTCGGGTTGGCGCTCGGTTTCGGCACGGATTTCGTGCTCGAAGCCGCCGAAGCCCTCGGGTAGCAGTGCCCCTTCCAGTAATGCCGCCGCCCTTCTGGGTCGCGAGCACCAAGCCAGAGTCCGCACTCCGACGAGCCAAGGTCTGAAGACCTTGGTGAGGAGGAGGGCGGGCTCTGGCGCCGCGTGATCGCGGGCCAGAAGCCGGCATGTATTGCTGGATGGGGCACTAGGTTTACGCTGGCGGGGTGGCCCGCTACGCCTCCGTCTACCCGCTCGTCGCTTCGCGGGCCGTGGCCCGTCCCTTCACGTACGAGGTGCCGCCGGACGTGGGAAAGGGCGCGGTCGTCTCCGTTCGGTTCAACGGAGCACGGCGGCGCGGCGTGGTGGCCGGGCTCGAGGAGGCGGCGCCCGTCGGGGTCAAGACCGCGCCGGTCGGGGACGTCGTCGACACCTTGCCCGAGCCGCTCGTCGATCTTGCGCTCTGGCTCGCGGAGTACTACGGGTCGACGCCGGCGAGGGCTCTGGAGCTCGTCGCGCCGCTGAAGCGGCGGCCTCGGGGCGAACGCGAGTCGCCCGCGGCGCGGGATGCCCTCGTCGGCGAGGCGGCGCCGGCTGAGCTCTCCGGGTCACAGCAACGCGCCCTCGGTCGGATCACCGAGGCGCTCGACGACGACGGCGGGAACTTCCTTCTTCACGGCGCCACCGGCAGCGGCAAGACCGAGGTCTATATCCGCGCCTGCACCGCTGCCCTCGAGCGTGGGCGGACGGCGATCGTGCTCGTGCCCGAGATCGCGCTCGCTCCCCAGACCGTCGGCCGGCTGCGCGCCCGCTTCGGCGACCGGGTGGCGGTTCTGCACTCCGCCCTCACGGAGGCCGAGCGGCGCGACGAGCGGGCGCGGGTCGCGAGCGGAGCGGCCCCGATCGTCGTCGGCGCCCGCTCGGCCGTCTTCGCGCCGCTCGAGCGGGTCGGCGTCATCTGCGTGGACGAGGAGCACGACCAGGCCTACAAGCAGGAGTCCGATCCGCGCTACGACGCTCGCACGGTGGCCGCGAAACGGGCGGCGCTCGAAGGCGCCGTCACCGTCTTCGGGTCGGCTACGCCGAGGCCGGAGAGCTGGGAACTGCTTGAGCGCCTGGAGCTCGGCGGCCGCCTGGCCGGTTCCTTGCCGCCGGTGCGCGTCGTCGATCTCCGGCGCGAGGCGGGCTATCCGCTCTCCGCACCGTTGCTGGCCGAGCTCGGCGCGATCGCGGAAGAAGGGGGCAAGGCGATCTTGCTCCTCAACCGCCGCGGCGTCGCGCCCGCGATTCACTGCCGGTCGTGCGGACAGACCAGGCGCTGTGTGAACTGCGACGTCGCGCTCGTACTGCACGCGGACGGCCGGCTGCACTGTCACCACTGCGCCTGGACGGAAGAGCCGGGGCCGAGCTGTCCCGTGTGTGGCTCCGGCGAGCTTGCGCGCCTCGGCGCCGGCACGCAGCGGCTCGAGCGCGAGCTCGCGGAGAAGGTGCCGGAGCTCGAACGGATCCGGCTCGACGCCGACTCGGTGCGCCGGCCCGGTGAGCTCGCCGCTGCGCTTCGGCGCTTCGCTGCAGCCGAGCGCGCCGTGCTCGTCGGGACGCAGATGGTCGCGAAAGGTCATCACTTCGCCGGCGTCGCGCTGGCCGCGGTCGTCGACGCCGATACGGGGCTCGGCATGCCGGACTTCCGTGCCGAAGAGCGGACGTTTCAGCTCCTGACCCAGCTCGCCGGGCGAAGCGGCCGGGACGCTCCCGGACGGGTGCTCGTTCAGACCTTCCAGCCGGACGCCCGGCCGATCGTCCACGCCGCGAGGCATGACGTCGGGCGCTTTCTGAACGAGGAGCTCGAGCGGCGCCGTGAGCTCGGGTACCCGCCGTTTCGCCATCTCGTCCGGGTCGTCGCGTCGGGGCCCGAAGCGCGCGATCCACAGCGCTTGCTTGAGGAGGTTGCGGCTGGCCTGAGGACGGAGGACGCCGAGCTGCTCGGCCCTGCGTCGCTTCTGCGCCTGCGCGGCCGGCACCGCGCGCAGCTGATCGCGAAGACCGGCGGGCCGCGCAGGGTCGCCGGCCGAGCTGCACGGCTGCTCGCGGCCGCCGCGCCGGAGATGCGCCGAGCCGGTGTGACCGCTGTGGTCGACGTCGAACCCCAGGGCCTTTGATTTCATACCGGCAATGGACGAGGCCGGACAGGTCCGAAATGAAGAACTCGACCCGCAGCGAGAAGCGCTGCGGCAAGCGGCGCTTGCTCAGATTCGGCAGTACCCGGATCCTGTGCTCGGGCTCCGGGCCCGCGAGGTCGAGCAGTTCGACGACGACCTGAAGCGGCTCGTCGAGCGGATGCTGAGGCTGATGCAGGACGCGAACGGCGTCGGTCTCGCAGCGAACCAGATCGGGATCATCCGCAGGGTCTTCGTCTTCCAGCCTGACCCGGACACCGAGCCTGTAGCGGTCGTGAATCCGGTGATCGTCGAGGGCGGCGACGAGACGGTCAGCGACGAGGAGGGCTGCCTGTCCATGCAGGGCGTCCAGGTTCCCGTGGAGCGGGCGCTGACCGTGCGGCTCGAGGGCCGGGATCCCGAAGGCGGCGATATCTCCCTGGATCTGAGCGAGCTCGGCGCGCGGGTCGCGCAGCACGAGCTCGACCACCTCGACGGGGTCCTCATCCTCGACCGGACGACTGAAGAGGCGCGCCGGGAGGCTCTCGGAATTCTGCGCCCGCGCGCCGTCCTGGCCCCGTAGGCCATGAAGCTGGCCGTGGCGGCCACTGCGCCGTTCGGCGCGGACGTGCTGCGCACGCTCGCCGACCGCCACGAGATCGCGTACCTCGTCACGCGGCCGGATCGGCCGCAGGGCCGCGGCAGACAGGTCGCGGCGCCCCCCGCGAAGCAGGTTGCGGAAGAGCTCGGGATGGAGGTGCGCCAGCCTGAACGCCCGGCCGAGCTCGGGGAGCTCGAGGTCGATGCCGTCGTCGCCGTCGCCTACGGCGCTCTGATTCCCGACGAGCTGCTCGACCAGGCGCTGTGGCTGAACGTGCATCCTTCGTTGCTCCCCCGCTGGCGCGGTGCGGCGCCCGTCGAGCGGTCGATCATGGCCGGGGACGAGGAGACCGGCGTTTCCATCATCCGCCTCGTGCCCGAGCTCGACGCCGGCCCGATCGGCGCACAGAGCCGATTTCCAATCGGGCCCGACGACGATGCCGGCGCGGTATTCGAGCGCGCCGCCGCCGTGACGCCCGACCTGGTCGACGCGGCGCTCCATGCCCAGGACTTCCGCCCGCAGGAGGGCGAGGTGACCTACGCCGAAAAGATTCGAGCAGCCGATCGCGAGCTCGACTGGTCCCGGCCGGCCGAAGCGGTGCACAACCGGATCCGTGCCCTCTCGCCGCACATCGGGGCGAGAGCGGAGTTGCACGGGCGGCCCGTGATCGTGTGGCGTTCGCGGGTCGAGGACGGCCGCTTGGAGATCCTGGAGCTGCAGCCCGAGGGACGTCGCCGCATGACGCTGGCCGAGTTCGAGCGGGGGCTTCGCTGACCGAGGCCAGACGAGTTGCGCACCGAGTGCTCGTGCGCGTCTTCGATGAAGGTGCGTACGCGGATCGGGCCTTCGCCGCGGAAGCCGCAGACCTCGACCCGCGTGATCGCGCGTTTGCACAGCGGATCGCCTACGGCGCCGTCCAGCGGGTTCGCACGCTCGACCATGCTCTGGAGACGATCGGTGGGCGTCCGGTGGAGGAACTCGACGTCCCCGTGCGGGCGGCTCTGCGTCTCGGCGCGTACGAGCTGGCGTTTCTGGACGGCGTGCCACCGCGCGCGAGCGTGAACGAGGCAGTGGAGCTCGTCCGCGCGGCGGGCACACCTCGGGCCACCGGGCTCGTCAACGCGGTCCTCAGGAAGGTGGCCGGGGAGATCCGGCCCCTCGTGGAAGCGCTGCCCGAGGGAACCGCGCAGAAAGCCGCGCTCAAGCATTCCTACCCGGACTGGATCTCCAAGACCTGGTGGCGGGAGTGGGGCCCGGAGGAAGCGCTTGAGCTGATGAAGGCGCAGAACGAGCCTCCGGAGACGGCTGTCCGCGTGATCGGTACCGGCGAGGCACGCGTCGTCGATCGCATCGACCCGGAGGAGCTGGAACATGGTCTCGTCTGGCCGCAGAGCCGCGGCTCGCAGCTCGCGGGGCTCGCGGTCGGCGTGCGGGAAGGCGAGCGCGTGCTCGACCTCTGCGCTGCGCCGGGCGGGAAGACGACGCAGCTCGCCGAAAAGGCGGCCGAGGTCGTGGCGGTGGAGCTCCACGAGGGTCGCGCGCGGGAGCTCGAGGAGAACATCAGGCACCTGGGCTTCGACAACGTGATGGTCGTGAACGCCGATGCACGAGAGCTGCCACCGGAGCTGACCGGCTTCGACCGCGTGCTCGTCGACGCGCCGTGCTCTGGCCTCGGTGTCCTTGCGGCGCGACCAGATCTCCGCTGGCGCGCACAGCCCCTCCCGGAGCTCCAGCGCGAGCTCCTGCGCGTCGCCGCGGAACGGGTCAAGCCAAGCGGCACGATTACCTACTCGGTTTGCACCATCGCCACGGCCGAGAACGAGGAGGTCGTAGACGCCGGCGGGCTCGCGGTCGAGCCACTCGGTGAGGAGTGGCCGGAGTACGCCCATCCCCGCCGCCCGGAGTTCCTGCTCACTTTCCCGCAGAAGCACAACACGTCGGGCTTCTTCATCGCGCGGCTGCATCCACAGCGGACGTGACCGGTGCCAGGCACCGGCCATGGCCCCGAGGGACGCGCCGCTCGTAAGATCGACCACGTGTCCTGGGATAAATGGGTGCGCGGGCCGGAGGTGGAGCCGTCGCTCTACGCGGCCGACTTCTCGCGCCTCGGCGAGCAGGTCGAGATCCTGCTCCAGGCCGGCGCGCGAATCTTCCACTTCGACGTCGGCGACGGGCACTTCATTCCGCCGATCACCGTGGGGCCGATCGTCCTCCAGTGGATCTCGCCGATCATCCACCGCGCGGGGGGACGCGTCGACTGCCACCTGATGGTCGAGCAGCCCGAGCGCCACTTCGAGGCGATCGCCGAGGCCGGCGGCGACAGCGTGACGTTTCATTACGAGGTCGCAGAGGACGTGGCGGCTTTGGCCAATCAGGCCAGGGAGCACGGGCTCGGCGTCGGTCTCGTTTTCAACCCGCAAACTGAGCCCGAGCAGGCCGCGGAAGGGGCAGATCCGGTGGATCTCGTGCTCTGCATGAGCATCCACCCCGGCTATTCGGGCCAGGCGTTCATGCCGGAAGCGATTCCGCGCGTCGAGCGCCTCCGCTCGCTGCTCCCCGACGGGAAGCACGTGCAGGTCGACGGCGGTGTCGGCCCGGACAACATCCCGAAGCTCCGCGAGGCGGGAGCCGACCTCTTCGTGGCGGGCACGAGCGTCTTCGCAGCGGAGGACATCGCCGCGTCCTACCGCCGGCTCGTCGACCTCCTATGACGCTCGCCCGCGCGCTCCAGCTCGCGGAGCGCGGGCGTGGCACGACGCGTCCGAACCCGGTTGTGGGCGCCGTCGTCGTCCGCGACGGGGAAGTCGTCGGCGAGGGCTGGCATAAGCGCAAGGGAGGACCGCACGGCGAGGTCGTCGCCCTGCAGGCGGCCGGTGAGCGTGCCCGCGGCGCGACGCTCTACACGACGATGGAGCCCTGCACGCACCACGGCAACACGCCGCCGTGCACGAGGGCGATCCTCGAAGCCGGCGTTGCAAGGGTCGTCGCGGGCGCGGTCGACCCGAACCCGAAGGCAGCCGGCGGCCTCGAGGAGCTCAGCGCGGCCGGGGTCGACGTCGAGCTGATCGACAGCTTCGAAGCCCGCGCTCAGAACGAGGCGTGGCGAACCTGGGTCGCCCAGGGCCGGCCGTTCGTGACCTACAAGGCGGCAATGACTCTGGACGGCCGTCTCACCCTGCCCGGCGAGCGCTGGATCTCCGGCGAGGAAAGCCGTCGGCTGGTGCACGAGCTCCGCGCCGCCTCCGACGCCGTCGCCGTTGGGATGGGGACGGTCACTGCCGACGACCCGAAGCTCACGGCACGGGAAGTCGGAGCCGCGAAGCAGCCCCGGCGTCTTGCCTTCGGCCGCGGCCCGCTCCCGGAGGGCTCCGACCTCGAGCTCCGAAGCGGACGGCTCGCAGACGAGCTCGCCGCCTTGGCCTCGGAAGGCGTCCAGTCGCTCCTGCTCGAGGGCGGGCCGACCCTCGCGGCCGCCTTCTTCCGCGGAGACCTGGTCGACAAGTTGCTCGTCTTCGCCGCGCCGAAGGTCTCTGGCGAGGGGCCTACGCTGTTCCAGGACCGTGTCCCGCCCCGGCCGCTCACACGTCTACAGCCGCGCCCCGTGGGCGAGGACGTCCTCCTGAGCGCCTACGTCCACGAGCCCTGACGGCAGTAACCTCAGGACGTGTTCACGGGAATCGTTCGCGAGCGCGGCCGGGTCGTGTCCTTCGAAAACGGGAGACTCGTCGTCGAGTCCACGCTGGCGCCGGAGGTCGGCGACTCGATTGCCGTCGACGGCACCTGCTTGACCGTCGTCGAGAGCGCGAATGGACGCCTGTCGTTCGACGTCGTCGGTGAGACGGACGCGCGCACCAAGCCCTTTCGCGCCGAGGTCAACCTCGAGCCGGCGATCGAGGCGGGCGCGCCGCTGGGCGGCCACTACGTCCAGGGCCACGTCGACGGCACCGGGCGCGTGCGCTCGCAGGAGGACGGACGACTGACCGTCGAAGCGCCCCCGGAGATCCTTCGCTACTGCGTCGAGAAGGGCTCGGTCACCGTGGACGGCGTCGCCCTGACAGTGGCCGAGCTCACGGACGAGGCCTTTACCGTGGCGCTCGTCCCGCACACCCTCGAGGTCACGACCTTGGGCGGGCTCGAGCCGGGCGAGGCTGTCAACCTCGAGGCCGACATCCTCGCCAAGTACGTCGAACGACTGATCCGGCCCGCCTAGGCGCCGACTTGGCGGCGCCGGACCAGGAGAGGCCATGCCGGCTTTGCCGGCGTGGCCGTTTAGCCTGGATACGATTCACGCGATGGCGACCCGGACGGACACCGCCTTCTCCACCGTCGAGCAGGCGATCGACGACATCCGCCAAGGCAAGTTCGTGGTCGTCGTCGACGCCGCGGACAGGGAGAACGAAGGCGATCTCACCATCGCTGCGCAGTTCGCCACGCCTGAGGCGATCAACTTCATGGCGACGCACGCGCGCGGGTTGATCTGCCTCTGCCTGACGCCGGACCGCTGCGACGAGCTCTTGCTCCGCCCGATGACCGAGCACAACGAGACGCCGCTCCAGACGGCGTTCACCGTGTCGATCGAGGCCCGCGAAGGGGTGACGACCGGGATCTCGGCGGCCGACCGCGCCCGAACGATCCAGACCGCGATCGACCCGAATCGCGGCGCTGCGGATCTCGTCCACCCGGGCCACGTCTTCCCGTTACGCGCCCGCCCCGGCGGCGTCCTCGAACGGACGGGCCAGACCGAGGCTGCGGTCGATCTCGCGCGGCTCGCCGGATTGATCCCCGCAGGCGTCGTCTGCGAGGTGATGAACGACGACGGGACGATGGCGCGGGTTCCCGACCTCACCCGGTTCTGCGAGCGCCACGGGATCAAGCTGATCACCGTCGCCAACCTGATCGAGTACCGCCGGCGGACGGAGATGCTCGTCGAGCGGACCGTGTCGGTGCGCCTTCCCACGGCCTACGGCGATTTCACCGCGGTCGCGTTCCGCGAGAAGCTGAGCGGCAAGCACCACGTCGCGCTCGTCAGGGGCGAGGTCGACGGCGCGGAGGACGTGCTCGTCCGCGTCCACTCCGAGTGCCTCACGGGCGACGTCTTCCACTCGCTCCGCTGCGACTGCGGCGAGCAGCTCGAGCAGGCGCTCGCCCAGATCGGCGCCGAGGAGCGCGGGGTGCTTCTGTACATGGCGCAGGAGGGGCGCGGCATCGGGCTCATGAACAAGCTGAAGGCATACGAGCTCCAGGAGAACGGGCTGGACACCGTCGAGGCGAACATCGAGCTCGGGTTCCCGGCAGACGCGCGCGAGTGGGGGATCGGCAACCAGATCCTCGCCGACCTAGGGCTGACGACGATTCGGATCCTCACGAACAATCCGAAGAAGATCACCGGCCTCGAAGGGTTCGGCCTGACCGTCGTGGAACAGGTCCCGATCGAGACGCCGCCGAACGCCGAGAATCGCGAGTACCTCGAGACCAAGCGCGACAAGCTCGGCCACCGGCTGCACCACCAGGATCTGCGCTTTCGGTCGGAGAGCACGTGAGCGAGCGGCTCGACGGCGGCGGTTTCCCGGCGCCGCAGCCCGATCTGGAGCGCCCTGAGCGCTTCGTCCCCGACGAGGAGGCCGAGGAGCGGCCGCCGCTGAAACCGGCCGAGGCCGAGCAGCCGCCCGGGCACGCGGCCGGAGAGTTCGAGCTCCCGGAGGGCTATCGGACGGTGACGGGCTCGTCCGAGGGCGAGGGGCGCACGGTGGCCGTCGTCGTCTCCAAGTTCAACGGTGAGATCACGTACCGCCTGCTCGAGCGGGCGCTCGAGGAGCTCGCCGCCGCGGGGGTGCCCCAGGATGCGATCACGATCATGCCCGTTCCCGGCGCGTTCGAGCTGCCCCTCGCGGCCATGGCGCTCGCCAAGACTCGCAGCTACTCCTGCATCGTCGCTCTCGGCTGTGTCATTCGCGGCGAGACGCCCCACTTCGACTACGTGGCCGGTGAGGCGGCAAGTGGGTTGCAGCTCGCAGCGATCGAGACAGGCGTTCCGGTCGCCTTCGGCGTTTTGACGACGGAGACGACTGAGCAAGCGGAGGCCCGCATCGACCGAGCAGCAGACGCCGTGCGAAGCGCTCTCGAAATGGCCGCCATCTTCACGGAGCTTCGCACAGCCTCGAAGTAGCTAGACTCCGCCGCCGAATGTCCAGGGTTTGCGCCGTCTGCGGGAAGAAGCCGAGCTTCGGTCACAACCGGAGCCACTCGATGGTCGCCACGAAGCGGCGCTTCGACCCCAACCTCCAGCGGGTTCGCGTTGTCCTCCAGGGGAAGCCGACCCGCGCATACGTGTGCACCCGCTGCCTCAAGGCCGGAAAGGTCCAGAAGGCTCTGTAGTCCGCGTCGCCCTCGTGGAGGACAACGATGTCTTCCGCGAGGCGCTCGAGATGTTGCTGGACCTCCGCTCGGACGTCGAGGTCGTGGCCTCGGTGGAGGACGGGAGCAACGTCGTCTCGCTGTGCCGCCGCTACAGGCCTGACGTCGTGCTCATGGATTACCGCCTGCCCGGCGCGAACGGGGTCGAGGTGACCGCGGAACTGGGCGAAGCCTGTCCCGAAGTGGCGGTCGTGTGCCTGACCGCGACCGCGAACGCCCGCGAGCTGGAAGCGCTCGAGGCCGCCGGTGCCGCGGCCTGTCTGTCGAAGGATCGCGATCTGGACGAGATCGTGGCGACGATCCACTCGGCCGCGGAATCCCATAGGCGTTAGGGTCGGCCGGTGAAGCCGACCGAGGGCGTGCTCAGCGAGGCTTGGGGGCTGTACAAGGCGCACTGGCGCCATCTGCTTTCGATCTCGTTCATCGTCTACGCGGCCGTCGCGCTCATCAACCTGATCCTGGTCGCCGCGCTGACCTGGTTCGGCGCGATCCTCGGCGCGATCATCTCCTTCGTCGCGCTCTTCTGGGTCCAGGGCGCGCTCGTGAAGGCTGTGGACGACGTCCGCGACGGGCGTGCCGATCTCTCCCTCTCCGAGACCTTCCAGCGGGTTCGTCCTCAGCTGGGGTCGATCATCGTCGCGGGCATCCTCGCCGGCCTCGGGATCCTCCTCGGCCTCATCCTTTTGATCGTCCCCGGCCTCGTGCTCCTGACCTGGTGGATCCTGATCATTCCGGTCATCGTGCTCGAGAACCGTCGCGCCGGCGAGTCGTTCAGCCGGAGCCGCGAGCTCGTCAGAGGCTACGGCTGGAGCGTCTTCGGCGTGATCCTCCTGACGATCCTGCTGATCATCGCCTTCTACATCGTGCTTTCGCTCGTGCTCCTTCCGGCTGCGGATTGGCTGCGGAGCTTCATCCAGAACGTCGTCGGCGGAGCGCTGACGACCCCGTTCGTCGCCACGGCGTGGACGCTCCTGTACTACCGCCTGCGTGGCGCGAAGGAGACGCAGCCGGCGCCCGCCACCGAGCCTATCCCTCCACCGGCGACCTAAAAACATCCAGTCGGCGTCGGCGTCACGTACAACTCCAAGTGTCAAAAACAAGGAGTTGAGTCGATGCGACGTTTTCTACCGCTGTTAGTCGTCCTCGCGCTCGCCGCGCCGCCGACGGGGTTCGCGGTCCTGAGCGCAACCAAGCTCTCTGGCACGACTGGCCCGGGCTTCACGATCACGCTGAAGAAGGCCGGGAAGAAGGTCACGACCCTGAAGCCGGGCAAGTACACGATCACCGTCAGCGACAAGTCCACAGCTCATGACTTCGTCCTGACGGGGCCGGGCATCCGCAACAAGAAGATCACGACCGTGTCGTTCATGGGCACGAAGACGGTGACCGTCACCCTCAAGAAGGGGACGTACACCTACTACTGCACGCCGCACCGAAGCATCGGCATGAAGGGGACGTTCAAGGTCAAGTAGTTCCGGCGGTTCGAAGGCTCGGTCCACGCTCTCGTGGACCGAGCCCGAACTCCTCTGCGGGCTGCTCCTCGCCGGTCACGACGCGGGCCGCGTACTCCGCCAGCGCCGGCCCGTGCTTGAACCCGTGGCCCGAGCCGCCGCCGAGGATCCACTCGTTCTCCGTGCCCGGGCGACGGGCGATGACGAAGTTCGTGTCGCTGGTGAGCGCGTACTGGCAGACCGTCCCACCTGTGAGCGCGGCGTCGCTCAGCGCCGGGAATCGCTCGCCGAGGTAGTTCCGCGCGGTCGCTTCGCTCTCGGGCGAGACGGTGCGCTCGCCGTGCTCGGGATCGAACGGCGGCCCTTCGGCATCCGGCGCCACCTTGACGCCGAGCTCGTCGAGGTCGCCGTGTCCGTAGATCGCGCACTCGTAGTCGACCCATGCCGGCAGGCCCGGCGTCGGCCAGCCGTCGGCCGAGAAGTACAGCGTGTCCTGCTTCGTGATGCGCATCGGAACGTCCAGGAGCTCGCGGAGCCACGCGCCGCAGGCCCAGACGACGACGTCCGCCGTGACTGTGTCCGGCTTCGCATCTTCGCGGCGGAGCTGCACGCCGGCCCGCTGAGCCGCCTCCAGCGTTGCCAGGGTCGCCCGGCGGGCGCGGAGCACTCCGGCGTTCGGCTCCCAGAGGATGAACTGGAGGTCGCCCGGCTCGAAGGAGGGAAAGAGGTCGCGCCCCGCCTCGGGCTCGAGCCGTTCGACCGGGATCCCTTCCCGGCGGAGAACCTGCTCGCTTTGCGCTTCCCAGCCCTCGTCGGAGCGGGCGAACCAGGCGACGCCGCATTCGACGAGAAGCTCACTGCCGGTCTCTGCCTCCAGCTCGCGCCAAAGGTCGCGCGCCCGCCACGCCGACTGCGTGTACCAGTCTCCCGAACCGTGCGCGAACCGGATCAGGCGCGACTCTCCGCTCGACGCGGCGCGTTCGTCCCCCGGCTCGTGGCGCTCGTACAGCGTCACGTCCCACCCATCCCGGGCGAGGCGGTGGGCCAGCGAGGAGCCGAAGATCCCTGCACCCACGATGGCAGCGGTGCCGCTCATTCCAGTGATAGTGGTTCGACGCGGCCGTCCTGAATCCGCCAACCGGCGAGCTCGTCGGTCGCCAGGCCCAGGATCAGGTACGGCCGCCCGTCCCAGAGCCCGATGTTCTCGATGTCGGTGCGGGAGGGGCGCGGCGCGGTCTCAGGATGGGAGTGGAAGACGGCGAGCTCGTACCCCTCGTCCTCGAGGAAGAAGTCCGCTGGATCACCCGGCCGGAGCTCGAACCGGTACGGGCTCGCGAGCGTGTTCTCACCCGGCAGGTAACGCTCGGCAACGCCCTCTCGGAAGGCGAGGAGCCCGCATGCCTCGTTCGGCGCTTCCGCCCGGGCATGTGCGATCAGCTGCTTGCGGATGGCCTCGGGCACTACCACCAGACGGCGTTCTCCATCGCGCGCTCGACGTCTTCGGCCTCCCAGAGCGGCGCGGACAGGTACTTCCAGCCCCCGTCGGCGAGGATCGCGACGACGACGCCCTCCTCGAGCTCCTCCGCCAGCTGCCGCGCGACGTGGACGACTCCGCCCGCGGAGATGCCCGCAAAGAGGCCTTCCTGCTCGAGGAGCGCGCGCATGCCGGCGACCGCCTCGCCGTTAGAGACGAGCAGCTTGCGGTCGAGCTGCGAGACGTCGAGGATCGGAGGAACGTAACCCTCCTCCAGCGAGCGCAAGCCCATGACGGGGTCGCCCGGGAGCGGCTCGGCCGCTGCGACGACCACGTCGGGAAAGGACTCTCTCAGACGACGGCCCGCGCCCATCAGCGTTCCGCCGGTTCCGAGCCCGGCGACGAGGACATCCACGTGTTCGAGGTCGGCGACGATCTCCGCGCCCGTGCCTTCGTAGTGCGTGCGGGGATTGGCCACGTTTCCGTACTGGAACGGCAGGTAGTAGCGCGGCTCTCGCTCGGCGAGCTCGAGCGCGACGCGGACGGCGCCGTTCGAGCCCTCCCCACCCGGTGAGGGGACGATCTCCGCGCCGTAGAGCCGCAGCAGTCGAAGCCGTTCCTCGGTCACGTTCTCAGGCACGACGCATGTCAGACCGTAGCCCTTGAGGCGGGCGATCAGGGCGAGCGAGATGCCGGTGTTGCCGCTCGTGGGCTCGAGCAGCTCCCGGCCGGGCTCGAGCTCTCCCGAGGACTCGGCCGCCTCGATCATCGCGAGCGCGACGCGGTCCTTGATCGAGCCGGTCGGGTTCTGGCCCTCCAGCTTGGCGTAGAGGCGGACCGAAGGTTTGGGCGCGAGCCGCGGCAGCTCGACGAGCGGCGTTCGGCCGATCAGGTCGAGAAGCGAGCTAGCGACCACCGGCCATCGCCGGCAGGAGGATGACCGTCGATCCGTCCGTCACGGCGGTGTCGAGCCCTTCGCGAGTCCGCACGTCCTCGCCCCCGACGTAGACGTTCACGAACCGCGCGAGCACGTCCTCGTCGTAGATCCGGTCGCGAAGCGCCGGGTAGCGGCCGGTCAGGTCGTCCAGCAGGTCACGGACGGTTGCGCCCTCTGCCTCCAGCGTCGCCGCTCCGCCGGTCTGCTCGCGCAGCGTCGGCGGAATGCGGACGATCGTCATGCCGGAACTCCGCAGAAGTCCGCGTAGTCGATGTACTCGGTGATCGTCGGGCGCTCGCCGCAGACCGGGCACTCGGGATCGCGGCGGATGGCGACCTCGTCGAAGCGCGTCGGCAGCGCATCGAAGAGCAGCAACCGGCCGATGAGCGGCTTGCCGATGTCGAGCGCGAGCTTCAGCGCCTCGTTCGCCTGCAGCGACCCGATCACGCCGGGAAGCACGCCGAGAACACCGCCTTCGGCGCAGCTCGGAGCCAGCTCCGGCGGCGGAGGCTGCGGGAACAGGCAGCGATAGCAGGGGCCCTCGAACGGCTTGAACACCGTCACCTGCCCCTCGAAGCGGTAAATGGAGCCGTGGACGACGGGTATGCCGTGCCAGACCGACGCGTCGTTCAGCAGGTACCGAGTCGGGAAGTTGTCGGCGCCGTCGACGACGAGCTCCCAGCCCTCGCTCAAGATCCGGTCGATGTTCTCGGCCGTCAGGCGCTCCTCGTAGGTGACGACCTCGACGTCCGGGTTGAGGTCTTCGAGGGTTCGCCGAGCGGACTCGGCCTTGCTGTCGCCCAGCTCGGCGGTCGAGTGCAAGACCTGGCGCTGGAGGTTGGAGGCGTCCACGCGGTCGTCGTCGACGATCCCGATCCGTCCGACGCCGGCAGCCGCGAGGTAGAGCGCCGCCGGCGAGCCGAGGCCGCCCGCCCCGATGAGGAGGATGCTCGTCTGGAGCAGCTTCTCCTGTCCCTCGAGGCCGACCTCCGGGATCAGGAGATGGCGGCTGTAGCGCGCGAGCTTCTCGTCGTCGAGCGTGCTCGCGGAGTCGGTCGGATAGCCCAAGGCCTGCCAGGCCACGATCCCGCCCGCCATCGAGCGTGCGTCCTCGTAGCCAAGCGCCGCCAGCGTGGGGAGGATGCGGAGGGAGCGGTTCCCGGTCGCGCAGTAGGTGACGATCGGTCGATTCGGGTCGGGGGCGACCTCGGCGAGGCGGGCCTCGACCTCGGCCATCGGCAGGTGCACCGAGCCAGGGATGTTCGCCACGCGTCGCTCCCGGTCCGTACGGACGTCGACGAGCAGCGGGGCGTCCGGCTCGTCGAGGTGCTCGTGCACCTCCTCAGGTGCGATCTCGCGCGTGTCGACGGGGGTTGCGATTCATTGAGGATAGCCAGGCGAACTCGGGCTACCGTGATGGCCCGATGTCGCGGCGTCTTCGCCTCATTCTCGTCGCAGCCGTGGCCGCGGCGGCCGCTCTGGCGGTGGTCGGCGGCGCGGCGCTCTTTGGCGGCGACGACGAGGCGGAGGCGCTGCCGAAGGGGGTGCCGCCGTTCGTCGTCGACCTCGGCGTCCGCACGGATCCGGAGGCTGTTGCGCTGCGCCGGGCTGCTCGTTCGTACCAAGCCGGGCAGCGCGGGCTAGCCGGCCGGATCCTCACCGGCCATCCCTCGCTCCAGGCGCAGGTCGGGCGGGCGCTCGCGGGCTGGCCCGAGGGAACCCGCGACCGGCTGGAGGCGCTGGCCCAGGGGAACCCGAGAAGCGGCGCGGTGCTCTTCCACCTCGGTCTCGCGCGCTTCTGGAGTGGCGACCGCGACGGCGCACTCGATGCGTGGCGCGCGGCGAGCAGTCGCGATCCGGACTCCGGGTATGCGATCCGCTCCGCCGACCTGTTGTTCCGTCAGTTTCCGCCCGGGTTGCCTTCGTTCATCCCCAGCGTCGGCGCCGACCGGAGCGTGACTCGC
>DASSCT010000126.1:0-5868 GCA_035697545.1 Gaiellaceae bacterium
CTCGGTTTCGCGGACGCCGACCTGGATCGGTCGCTCGACACCTTCTCCGGCGGGGAGCTCACCCGCGCCTCACTGGCCCGCGCGCTTGCGGGTGACCCCGACCTACTGCTGCTCGACGAGCCGACGAACCACCTGGACGTCGAGAGCATCGAGTGGCTCGAGCGGGAGCTTCAGTCGCTCGACGCAGGCGTCATTCTCGTCGCGCACGACCGTTGGTTCCTGGAGACGGTCACGAACGCCGTGTTGGAGCTCAAAGGTGGCCGCTCCCTCTATTTCGCCGGCCCTTGGCACAAATGGCGGCTGGAGAAGGCTGCCCGAGCTCAGCAGGCGGAGAAGACGATCGGCCGCCTCGACGCCGACATCGCGAGGCTCGAGCGGTTCGTCGAACGCTTCCGCTACAAGAAGCTGAAGGCGAAGCAGGCCCAGGCCAAGCTGACCCACATCGGTCGGCTCGAGGCCCAGCGGAGTAAGTCAGCTGGCGAGCTCGAGAGCCTGACCAGCCGGCGGCGCACGCTCGGTTTCGAGTTCCTGAAGCCCGCCCGGAGCGGCCGGACGGTTGTCGAATCGGAGGCGCTGGAGCTTTCGGCCGGCGACAAGGAGCTTCTCCACGACGTCTCGTTCGCGCTCGAGCGGGGCGAGCACGTGGCGCTGGTCGGGCCGAATGGCTCCGGCAAGACGACGCTGCTGGAGACGATCCTCAGCCGCCGCGAGCCGCGGGCGGGAACGACACGGATTGGCTACGGAGTCGAGCCCGCGTACTTCTCTCAGCACGAGATCGAGCTCGATGAACGCGGCAGCGTCCTGGAGTGCACCCAGCGCGCCACCGGACTGCCAAGGCCGCAGGCACAGTCGCTGCTCGGCCAGTTCCTCTTCTCCGGCTGGCAGGAGCACGACAAGCAGGTGTCGATCCTCTCCGGCGGCGAGCGCCGTCGGCTTGCGCTCGCGCTCGTTGTCGCGTCGGGCGCGAACCTCCTCGTCCTCGACGAACCGACCAACCATCTCGACCTCGAGAGCCGGGAAGCGCTCGAGGCTGCACTCGAGGCGTTCCCGGGCACCGTGCTGCTCGTCTCCCACGACCGCGCCGTGCTCGACGCCGTCGCGCACCGGACCCTGGCGATCGAGGACGGCTCGCTCCGCTCGTACGAGGGCGGCTGGGCCGAGCTCGTCCGCCGTCGGGAAGAGCGCGAGCGCGCCGACGAGCCCGTCGCCAAGCCGCCGAAGCAGAAAGCGAAGCCGATCCCGGTGCGGTCGGCCGGGCCGACTCCGCTCGAGCGCCTCGAGAGCGACATCGAGCGCCAGGAGCGGACGGTTGCCGAGCTGGAGGAGCGGCTCGCAGAGGACTGGGGGAACGTCGAGCTCTTAACGGCGCATCGCGCCGCGAGGGATCAGCTGCAGGAGCTGCTCGCGCGCTGGGAACGCCTCTTTGAGTCGACGCCCTCCTAGTCGACCAGCGTCGCGATCAGCGCTTCCGCCACGACCTTCAGCGGCTTGCCCGAGACCTGGCTCGCGCGGCGGAGACGCTCGAAGGCCTCTTGCTCGGAGAGGCCGTCGCGGTCCATCAGGATCCCCTTGGCTCGCTCGATCGCCTTCCTCGCCGCAAGCGCCTCAGCCAGCGAGTCCGCTTCCTCGCGCAGAGCCGAGAGCTCCGCGTGGCGGGCGCGCGCCGTCGCGATCGCGGGGAGCAGGTCGCTCTCCCGAAACGGTTTGACGAGGTAGCCGAACACACCGGCCTCGACCGCGCGGGCAACCAGCTCGTCCTGGCCGTACGCGGTCAGCATCACGATCGGGATCGGGCGCTCCTCGAGAATCCGCCTCGCCGCCTCGATGCCGTCGAGCCGGGGCATCTTCACGTCGAGGATCGCGAGCTCGGGATCGTGCTCTTCGGCGAGCTCGATCGCCTCGGCGCCGTCGCGCGCCTCTGCGCAGACCTCGTGCCCGGCTTCCTCGAGCAGCTTCCTGAGGTCGAGGCGGATGATGGTCTCGTCCTCGGCGATGAGGATCCTCATGCGGGAAACGCGACTTCGACGCGCAGGCCCCCGTTCGAGTGGAGCGCGAGCGTTCCGCGCAGCTCGTCCCGGACCAAAGCGCCGACGATCGAAAGTCCAGTGCCGGAAGGCTCGCCGGTGAAACCCTCGCCGTCGTCGGCGATCGCCAGCAGGATCTCGCCGTTCCGCCGCTTGAGCTGAACGGTCACGGTCTCGCCGCCGTGCTCGAGCGCGTTCTGGAGCAGCTCGCTGAAGACGAGCGCGAGCGCCGTGGCCTGATCCCCGGCGAGCGAGATCTGCTCGAGCTCGGCCTCGATCCGCTTGGGCGTTCCCAGCCCCTGGACGAGCATCGCCCGCAGGCGGTCGAGAAGTTCCGCGAGCTCGACGTCGTCGTGGCGCCTCTGCGTGAGCACCTCGTGAACGGCGGCGATCGCGAGGATCCGGTTCGCCGAGTCGTCGAGCGCTTTGCGCGGATCGACGCCGTCGCCGGACCGCGCTTGGAGCCGCAGGAGCGAGGCAACGGTCTGCAGGTTGTTCTTGACACGGTGGTGGATCTCCTGGGCGAGGACCCCTCGCATGACCGCTCGGCCGTGCTCGAGCGCGACGGCGGCCTGGTGCGCGATCGAGGAGAGCAGGGCACGCTCCTGCTCGGTGAACTGCGTGTCGCGATCGCAGACGAGCTCGCCGATCTGGCGTCCTTTCCAGCGCAGCGGAAGCCGGACGGCGTGCGCGCCGGCTCGGCCCTCTGGCCACGCGATCTTCCCGTCCTCGAGCACAAGCGCCGCGCCCGTGGCGCCGACCGCGTCTACGGTCGTCTGGACGATGGCCTCGAGCGACTCCTCGAGGTAGAGGGACTCGGAGACGGCCTCCGAGATCCGTGCGAGCGCCTCCAGCTCGCCGACCCGCTGCTGGGCCTCGCTGTAGAGCTTCGCGTGTTCGATCGTCTGCGCGACCTGGCCGGCGATCGCGACGAGCAGGTCGATCTCTTCGCGGGTGAACTCGCGGGGAGCGAGCGTGCGGACGTTGAGCGCGCCCGCGAGCTTGTCGCGCGCGAGGATCGGGACGGCCAGGATCGACTCGTACTGATCCTCGGGGAGATTGGGGAAGCCCTTGAAGCGGGGGTCGAGGTGGGCCTGCGCCGGGATCATGATCGGCGCGCGCTCGTCGGCGGCCGTTCCGGTGATCCCCTCGCCGGGACGCATCCTCGGGCGGCGGGTCATGGCTTCGACCGAGGTGCCGTACGTCGCGCGCAGGACGAGCTCGTCGGCAGCCTCGTCGTAGAGGTAGACGAAGCACGCCTCGGTGTCGAGCGCCTCGGCGACCTTGCGGGCAACGAGCGCGAGGACCTCCTCGAGGTCGAGCGTCGAGTTGACCGCGGCGATCGTCTCGGTCAGGAGGCGGAGATGCCGCTCGGACGTGTCCATCAGGCCCACCGATTGTAGGAGGGGGGTCCGAGCCTCCGGCTCTCGGATCATTGAAAAACGGCCGAGATGCTGGGAAGATCGAGCTCAGGTCCGGCGTCCTGAAGAAGACGGCGTCGGCCAAACGACGTCGGGAGACGAAAGGAGCATCAATGGAGGAGATCACTGCACGAGCATTGCTCGTGCCTGCGGCTGACGTGGGCGATGGGCTCACGACCTCCGTATCGCGGTCGGAGATCGAGGAGGTTCTCGAGAGCGAGGAAGCCCCGATCGAGCTCGTTCTCGATGTCACTCGTTTCTCCGACGGCAAAGCGGACGAGACGCGCAACGTCGCGGTCTCGTGGGAGCGCAGCGACCTAGAGCGGCTGCTGAGCGAGGCGCAGGGTGACGAGGTGACCCTTACCTTCGATCGCGAGGCGCTTCGCCAGGCGGTGGAGAGCGACGTCGAAGGGCACGGGATCCGAGAGACGGTGCTTGCCCTTGCCGTCGCGGCGACTGCCGCAACGGGAGTAGCGGCAAACGCCTCGGCCGAGCCAGGTCCGCTTCTCGGTGTGCGTGGCGCGGCCGCGACGCAGTCCACGGCCAGCCCAGACGACCGAGCGGTGTCGATGGCGTCGCCGACGGCGCCCGAGGCGACTCTGGGCGTCGATGACCGGGCGGTGTCGAAAGCGACGCCGACGCCCGACCCAGTCCTCGGGGTGGACGACCGCGCGGTTCCACGGTCCGCGCCCGTTCAGGCGCCGAGCGTGGCGCCCGACGATCGGGCGGTTCCGCGGTCAGCGCCCGTCGATGCACCGAGCGTGGCGCCCGACGACCGGGCGGTTCCACGGTCCGCCCCCGTTCAGGCGCCGAGCGTGGCGCCCGACGACCGGGCGGTTCCTCGGGCAACGCCCGCGCCGACCTCTGCGCCGACATCCGCGGTCTCGCCGGACGACCGAGCGGTTCCGCGGTCGACGCCGGTCGAGGCACCGGTGGCGGGGACGGCTACGGACACCGGGATCTCATGGGCTCCCAGCCCGGCTGAAACGGCGGCCCTCGCCGGTGCCATCGCGCTCGCGATCACCGGCGCGTTCTTCGTCGTCGGCGGCCGGCGCAGGATGCGCCCCGGCCCGGCTTGAGCAAATCGGAAGAGCGGGAGCGCCGCCTTGCTTGGCGGCGTTCCCCTCTCCCTGCAGGCCAGGTCCAGGGGCCTGGCCCCCAGACACGGCCCTAAGAGTCGAGCGGACAGCCCAACCCGGGGCTTCGTACAAATTCTTTACCGGCGAGGGCAGAAACGCTCATATCGGCGGCGTAGCGTCCAGGCCGTGAACGACGCCGCGCTCCCCGACCTCCGCCGGACGATCGGTTACCTGGTTGCCGACGTCAGAGGACGGGTCGTCGGCCGGGTCGAGTGCCCGATGTACGGCAAGGCTCCCGACGTTCCGGATGCGCTCGCCGTTCGCTCCGGCTTCCTCCCACGACGACGCCGGCTCGTCCCAGCCGAGACGATCCAAAAGATCGACGGCACGAGCGGCGTCGTCGGTCTCAATGTTGCCCGGGAGACGATCAGGCCTTTCCTGTAGTCGCGGCGTGTTTACTAGCGCTAGCGGCGAAAAGTAGGAAAAATGCAACGGAGTCCTACCCACCGCTGCGGCGGGTGGGACGAACTGACGGCCGACTACGAGCTGCACGTGCAGCTCGTAGTCGTTGTGGGGTCAGAGGACCGGGAGGTAGCGCTCGAGCTCCCAGCCCGTCAGCTGGACGCGGTACTCGTCCCACTCCTTCCGCTTCAGCTCCACGTAGCGGTCGAAGATGTGCGGGCCGAGCGCCTCGCGTGCGAGCTTCGACTCCGCCAGCTCGTCGATCGCCTCGCCGAGCGTCTCGGGAAGCGAGGTGATCCCGCGCTCGCGCCGCTGCTCCGGCGTCAGGTGGTAGAGGTTCGTCTCCATCGGCTCGGGGAGCTCCAAGCCCTGCTCGATCCCGTCGAGGCCGGCGTGGAGCAGGCACGCGAAGGTCAGGTAGGGGTTGCAGGCCGGGTCGGGACAGCGGATCTCGGCGCGGGTCGCCTGCTCGTGCCCGGGCTTGTACACCGGAATCCGGATCAAGGCCGAGCGGTTGCGCTGTGACCAGGCCACGTAGACCGGCGCCTCGTAGCCAGGGACGAGCCGCTTGTAGGAGTTGATCCACTGCGCGAAGACGGCCGCGATCTCGCGTGCATGCCGCAGCTGGCCCGCGATGAACGCCTTCCCCTGCGCGGACAGGTGCCACTTGTCGTCGCCGTCGAAGAACGCGTTCCGCCCGTCGGCGAAGAGCGACTGGTGCGTGTGCATGCCGGAGCCGTTCTCGCCGAAGATCGGCTTCGGCATGAACGTCGCGTGGTAGCCGGCCTTCTTCGCAACCTCCTTGACGATCAGGCGGTAGGTAACCGTGTGGTCGGCCATCGCGAGCGCGTCGGCGAAGCGCATGTCGATTTCGTGCTGTGA
>DASSCT010000127.1:0-15047 GCA_035697545.1 Gaiellaceae bacterium
GACGATGGCTCCGCCATGGGCGATCGTGGATTCGAACCACGGACCTCCGCCTTATCAGAGCGGCGCTCTAACCAACTGAGCTAATCGCCCGCGAGCGACGATGGTAGCGCAACGTCCTCGGACTTCCGGGCAGGACCCCGGGCTATCATCCGAAGAGGCCTGGAGCCTCTTTCGCCAATGTTCGAGATGGTCATCTACGGGGTCAGCTTCGACTTGGTCGGCAAGCAGCCGATCGTGTTGCTGAAGACCGCCGACGGGAACAAGTTCCTCCCGATCTGGATCGGGCACCCCGAGGCGGCCGCGATTCTGATGAAGCTCCAGGGCGCCGCGACGCCGCGCCCGATGACCCACGACCTCATGGCCGACATGCTCGAGCAGCTCGACGCCGAAGTGCTGCGCATAACCGTCACCGAGCTCCGCGACAACACCTTCTACGCGAGCATCACCGTGCAGCAGAACGGCTCCGAGATCGACATCGACTCACGGCCGTCCGACGCGATCGCGATCGCCGTCCGCGCCGAGGCGCCGATCTTCGCCGCCGAGCACGTGATCGAGGAGTCGGCGATCGAGTTCGAGGGCGAAGAGGTCAACGAAGAAGAGATCGTCGACGAGTTCCGAAAATTCCTAGACGACGTCTCCCCTGATCAGTTCGCCGTCGGCGAAGACGAAAACTAAGACCGCTCGAGAGCGACAACGAGTAGCCGCCGGAGCGGGGCTGTGCCCCGCGGGAGGCTTACAAACAAAGAAGACGGTTGACCGAGCAAGCCAAAAGCCGGCTCCGTCCACCTAGAAAGCAAGATCCCGCTCGCAAGGAGGGGGCTCGTGGGGGAACCAGGGGTTCCCCCACGCTCTTTAGATTTTCTTCCGAGCCCTCCACTTGTTGAAGATTTTTGAGATGTCGCGGTGGGCCGCCCGCATCGCCTCGTCCGGACTCATCTCGTCCCTGGCCACACGCGCGAACATCTGCGGGATCAGGAACTTCGAGAACACCTCGTCGATCGCGGCGTTCGAGTAGCCCGGGTAACCCACGTTGAACGTGTACTTCTTCGAGATCTCGTCCAGGATCGTGTACCGGCCGCGAAGCTCGTTCGGATAGTCGGTCTGCTTCGCCAGCCGCACCTTGATGTTGGACACCGAGCCGGGGAACGTCGGGAAGTTGTAGAAGTAGCTGTTCAGGAAGTGCCCGGTGTACTTGGTGCCGATGTCGACCAGGTACTTCTTCGCAGCCGCCTTGTTCTGGGCGAACTTCCAGATCACGTAGACGCCCATGACGTGCTCCAGCCCTCGCCGTGGGGCCGGCCCCTTGGCGATCGGCAGGATGCCGATGTCGTCATTGAATCGGAGATTCCGCTGCTCCGCGCTTCGGGCGATCGAGATCGCATTCAGCGCCAGCGACAGGCGGCCGGCGAGGAACTCGTCATTGTTCGACGAGGCCGTCCAAGCAAAGACCGAGTTGGTCATGCCCCGCTTGTAGAGGTCGCGCATGAACTTGAGCGCTTCGATCGTTCCCTTGTTCTTGATCGCGACCCGCGCATCCTGGGTCTGGATGAACGAGCCGAAGTTCATGAGCAGGGCGATCAAAGCCATGTTCGAGTCGAGCTCGTTCGACATCCCGATCCCCACGGGGTTGCCCATCGCCTTGAGCTTCGGCGCCGCCTTCCGGATGTTCTCCCAGGTCGTCGGCCTGAGCCCGACCTCGCCCCAGAGGTCCTTGCGGTAATGGATGGGGTCGGGCACGTAGTTGTCGGCGAAGCCGAAGTACTTCTTCGTCTTCGGGTTGTACGTGCTCTTGTGGCCGACTGGGCCCAGCTTGCCGACCTTCTTTTGCACCTGGCTGACGACATCGTTGAGCGCGAGGACCTGATCCTCGTACGCCGCCGGCGGCGAGAGGAACTGGAAGAGATCGTGGCCGCTCCGTTGCGAGACCTGCGACGCTGCGATCGTTGGCAGCTGGGCGAGATTGACGTGGTCGACCTTGACCTCGGTGTCGTTCGCCTGGCCCCAGCGTTTGACCCAGACATTGTCGAACCACGTGTCGTACTTGGGTACGAAGTGGCTCCATTGCATGATCCGGAGCGTCCCCTTCAGCTCCTTGTGCCGGTATTTCGGTACTCCGGCAACCGCAGTCTTGACGCCGGTGCTCCCATACACGAGCACTACGGCGCCGAGACCGGCGCGGCGAAGCAGTTCGCGTCTTGTGAGCTCGTCCTGGACCTTCGTGATGTCCACCCGCTCACGCCGGTCCTTCAATCGGATCACCTCCCTCGAGACGTTTGCGACATTCTTTCACTCAGCGGAATGCCCCACCGGTAAACCCGGCGATGAAGCGGTTGAGGAACGCGTTGTAGAGCAGCGCGAGCGGAACGGCCGGGATCAGCGTTGCGGCCATCAGTGCGCCCCAGTAGAAGACGTCGCCGCGAATCAGCTCAATGGGCACCCCCGACGAGATCGTTCTCGTCTCGGAGCTGGAGATGAACGTCAGCGCGTAGATGAACTCGTTGAACACGAGGGAGAACGAGAAGATCACGACGGTCAGGATTCCTGGGACGGAGAGCGGAAAGACGACGCGTGCGAGCGCGCCCAGCCGTGACGCTCCGTCGACCAGCGCCGCGTCCTCAAGCTCCGGGGGGATGGTCTTGAAGAACCCCATCAGGAGCCACGTCGAGAAGGGGACCGTGAACGAGGGGTAGACGACGATCAGCGACCAGAGGCGGTCGTTGAGATCGAGGTCCGCGACGACTCGCGACAAGGGCAGGAAGAGCAGCGTGGGCGGCACGAGGTAGGTAAGGAAGATCCCGACGCCGACGCCCTGACCCCAGCGTCCCGAAAGCCGGGCCAGGGCGTAGCCGGCGGGCAGCGCAAGGACGAGTGTGATCGCGACCACGGCGACGCCCACGATGACGGTGTTCTCGAGCCACCGCAGGTAGTCGGTGTCTTGAAGGAGGAACTTGTAGTTGTTGATCGTCGGGGAGTCGGCGTTGAACTTGAAGGGGACCTGCTGGATGTCGTAGAGGTCATCGTCCGATCGCAGCGAGGTCATCAGCATCCAGTAGAAGGGGAAAGCGAGCACGATCGCGAACGGTCCGACGACGAGATAGCTCAAGAGGCTTTCGCGCTTCATCGAGCTACGTCACTTCGACCTTCCGCGCGAACCAGAGCATCACGATTGCCACGAGTGCGAGCGGCGGCAGGAGGTAGAGGGAGATCGCCGCGCCCTCGCCGAGCGCGGCGCCGTTGATGCCGGTCGCGTAGGCCCACGTGGTGAGGATCTGCGTGCTGTTGAACGGACCGCCCTGGGTGAGCACCTGGACGACGGTGATGTCGGTCGCCGTGAAGACGATCCCGAACAGGAGCGCTACGAGCGCGATCGGAAGTTGCAGCGGGAACGTCACGTACCAGAACTTCCGAAGGCCGGTCGCCCCGTCGACTTTCGCTGCGTCGTCGATCTCGGGCGGCATCGACGCCAGGCCGGCGATGAAGATCACCGTCGCGAACGGGATGATCCGCCAGGCGTGGATGAGGATGATCGCCGCCATCGCGAGGTGGGGCTCGCCGAGCCACTGCGGCGGGTCGATCGGCTCGATCGGCGTGATCTGGATCGCCCCGGGCCAGAAATCGCGGGCGAACGCCCAGTTGATCGCCTTGTACGGGTAGAACGCCGGGCCCCCCGGGAAGATGTCGTGGGTCAGCGTCCAGTTCACGACGCTGTAGAGGGAGTGGAAGATCCAGAGGAAGCCGACGGTGCTGAGCGCTACCGGCGCCGCCCACGGCAGCAGGATGAAGAAACGCAGCAGCCACTTGCCACGGAAGTTGCGTACTAATGCGTGCGCGAGGAAGCCGGCGCAGACGAGCACGATCGCCTGCGAAACGACGGTGAAGATGACCGTGTTCTTGAGCGCGCGACGGAAGTTCTCGTCGTCCCACGCGTCGAGGTAGTTGCGCAGGCCGACGAACTCTCCGGTCAGCGAGCCGGCCGTTGCGTCTGTGAGGCTGAGGTAGATCGCCAGGACGAGCGGCACGCCGACGAGCAGGGCGATGAACAGGACCGCGGGCGCGATCAGCAGCGGCGCAAGGAAGCGCCGCTCCTCGAGCGTGTCCTGCCAGCGACGACCGCTCGTGGCGACAGATGCCACAGCCGAGCGATCGTAAACGGCGGAAAGAGCCCGAGTATCGTTAGCTCGCTGTGGCCGAGATCGAGCTTGACCAGCTGACGAAGGTCTATCCGGACGGCACGCGCGCCGTGAACGAGCTCGACCTGAACATCGGGGACGGTGAGTTCGTGGTGCTCGTCGGCCCCTCAGGCTGCGGGAAGACGACGGCGCTGCGCATGGTCGCCGGACTCGAGCTGATCACCTCGGGCGCGGTCCGCATCGGCGGCAAGGTGGTCAACGACCTGCCGCCGAAGAATCGCGACGTCGCGATGGTGTTCCAGAACTACGCGCTCTACCCGCACATGTCCGCGTACAAGAACATGGCGTTCGGGCTCAAGCTCCGGAAGCTCGAGAAAAGCGAGATCGACCGCCGTGTCAAGGATGCGGCGCGGATTCTTGGGCTGGGAGAAGTGCTCAACAAGCGGCCTCGGACCCTTTCGGGCGGCCAGCGTCAGCGGGTCGCGATGGGCCGGGCGATCGTCCGGGAGCCGCAGGCATTTCTGATGGACGAGCCGCTCTCGAACCTGGACGCGAAGCTTCGGGTCGAGATGCGCGCCGAGATCGCGAGGATCCAGCGCGACCTCGAGGTAACCACGATCTACGTGACGCATGACCAGACCGAGGCGCTCACGCTCGGCGATCGCGTGGCGGTCATGCGCGACGGTGTGCTGCAGCAGTTCGACGTGCCGCAGAAGCTGTACGACGAGCCTGTGAACCTGTTCGTCGCCGAGTTCATTGGCTCTCCGGCGATGAACCTTGTCGGCGTGGACATCGTCGCCTCGGACGGCCGGCTGGAGGCAAAGTTCGGCGAGCATCGGCTGGCGATCGACGACGACATCGTCCAGGCGCGACCGGCGCTCGCGAGTTTCACCGGCAAGCGGGTGATCCTCGGAGTCCGGCCGGAGGATCTCGAGGACGCCGCGGCCTCGGACGGCGTGCCGGACGACCGGAAGATCTCCGCCGTCGTCGACATCCGCGAGGACATGGGCTCAGAGGTCTTCGTGCACTTCGGCGTTGCGGCGCCGCCGGTCCGCGGCATCGACGTGCAGGCGGCGGTCGGCGCCGAGGCGGTCGAGGCCACCGCCGAGCAGGCGAAGAAGCTGGGCAGCCTGTTCGTCGCACGTCTCGGGCGCGGAACGCGGGCCCGGGAAGGCGACCCGATCGAGCTCGCCGTCTCATCTGGGCGCCTGCACTTCTTCGACCGCGAGACAGGCCGCGGCATCTATGGCTAGTTGAAGACCCCCGCGATGACGCCGATTCCGTTGAAGCCGACGTGCATCAGGATCGGGGGGTAGATGCTGTTCGTTCGGGCGCGCACGATCGCGAGCGCCGTGCCGATGAGGAAGAAGATCGGTAGGCCTTCGAGGATCCCGTGGGTGAGCGCGAAGGCGATCGCGGTCACGATCACCGCAGCGACCTGTCCGAACTGAGCGAGCAGGAAGAAGCCGATCCCACGGAACGTGAGCTCCTCGACGATCGGGCCGACGAGAGCGACCACGATCGTGTTCAGCAGCAGCGCCGGGGCGCGGTCGGGATCCCAGCCGGGCGGGTCGAGGCCCTGCGCCTCGCCGGCGTGGAAAACCGGCTCCAGGGCGGCGGACACGATCAGCATGGCGAAGACGAGCAGGACGGCGAGCCCGACCGCGACGCCCCACGAGCGGGGCCGGCGAAGGGCGAAGGCCTCGCGCCGGTCCAGTCCGGCCCCGATGAAGAGGACGACCCCGAGAATGACCATGTAGAAGACGAAGCCGAGAATCGCGCTCTCGTAGCGGTAGAGGACGTCGTTCGGCGTGTCGCCGTCCGAGAAATAGGCGCTGAAGTTGAGCAGCGTCAGCAGCCCGATGAGAACCCACCAGACCGTCAGCCGGCGCTGCATGCTCTTCGGTGTCATGAGACCCACTGCCAGAGCGCCCACTGGACGCAGGCGACGCCGAGCAGTAAAGCGCTGACCGTGACGATCGCCGTATTGACCCGCGGCCGCTCACCGAGTGTGGCCAGCGCTAGGAAGATCGGAAAGACGGCGAGGCCGAAGCGGGGCATCGAGTTCAGCGGCCAGCGCTCGCCCGGAACGCTGAGCGGGATCAACAGGCTGAGGGTGGCGTAGAGCCCGTAGGGCGCGCCGAACCGGCGCCAGGCGACCACCGTCAGCGCCGCGAACAACCCGAGAAAGACGAGGTTCTCGAGGTTGATGATTGCCACCCGCATGGGGTCGGTGTCGTGCACCGCTGACCAGAAGCGTTCCGTATGCGAGCCTGATACGAGCTGGCGGACGCCCGCCCAACCTGCGCGAAGGCCGTCCCAGAGCCCGCCGATCGGCCCGAGCGACGAGGGCTCCCGGCCCCAGTACTCCTCTGCGTTCCTGAACTCGAACGGATCGCCGAGCCGCCACCACAGCCACAGGGGATAGAGCGCGAACACGGCCGGCGCGGACGCAAGCCGAAGGAGCGCGCCGACCCTGTTGGGAGCGCGCCAGGCGATCAAGGCGAGCGCCGGGAGCAAGGCGATGCCCACCGGCCTCGTGAGCCACGCGAGCCCGGCAGTGACACCGGCGCCGAGGAAGCTCCCCCGCTCGGCGAGGAGGAAGCTCGCCAAGACCAGCAGCAGGAACAAGGACTCGCTGTAGACCGCCTGCAAAAAGAGCGCGAAGGGGAAGATGGCGAGGTAGAGGACGGTTCGTCGCGCTCCGGCGGCGCCCAGCCTCGGCTCCGCGAGCTCATAGAGGAGCACGAAGGCGCCGAGTGCTGCCGCGAGAGAGATCAGTACGCCGGCGAGCAGGTAATGCCCGAAAAGGACGCGCCCCAGGACGGCGGTCAGGAGCGGGTAGAGCGGATAGAAGGCAGCGGCCGCCTGCTCAGTTCCGCCGTAGCCGTCGTGCGCGAGGCGCAGAAACCAGACGCTGTCCCAGCGTGCCCAGACGTCGACGAGGTAGCCGCTCTCGCGGGTGAGCTCGGGAAGATCCCAGCGGTTCGCCCGTGGGTGGCGGTTGGGCTCGAAGGCGAGGTAGGCGAAAACGACGGCAGCCCAAATCGCCGCTCGGCTCCAGAGAAAGAGGTCGAGGACCGGGCGGACGCGTTGACCGGTCGACACGAGGAGCCGGATCATACGTCCGTGGCCGTCAGGCGCTACTTCACGCTCGACGAAGCGAACGAGGCACTCACCGAGCTCCGCCCGCTCGCCGAGGAGATGGTGGAGCGCCGCCGCGCGCTCGTCGAGGCGCAGGCGCTCCGCGCCGAGCTCGGCGGTCAGGTTGCCGGCAACGGGGGCGATCTGACGCCCTCCGACTTCGCCGAGGCGGACGCCGAGCTGGAACGGGCCGCGGGCGCGCTCGCCCGCTGCGTCGAGGAGATCCAGGCGGCCGGCGTGCTCGTCAAGGATCTCGACCGCGGTCTGCTCGACTTCCCGTCCCGCCGAGAAGGGCGCGACATCCTGCTCTGCTGGCACGTAGGCGAAGAGGAGATTCGGTTCTGGCACGGCATGGACGAGGGCTTCGCCGGGCGAAAGCCGGTGAGCGGCTTCGACTTCGATGCTTAGGTTCCGCCCGGCGTTGAGACGGGCACGCCGGCAAGCCGGCGTGCCCTCTAAACGGCATCGCAAGCGATGCCTTGCGGGCGGAAACCTCTGGAGAGCGTCGAAGTAGCCGCCGTGGAGGCCTGGGTGCGTCTGGTCGTCGTGTGCGCCGTGATCGCCGGCGCCGCGATCCTCGCGAAGCTCGTGGACATGCGCATGTCGCGCCGGGAGCTGCCTCCCCAGGCGGCGACGCGTTATCGGGTCCTGCGCCGCAGCCTGATGGGCGTGATCATCTTCATCGGCGTCGTCTCTGCCCTTCTCGTGATTCCGCAGGTCCGGGCGATCGCCGGCGGGCTGCTCGCGTCGTCCGCGATCGTGGGGCTCGTCATCGGCCTCGCCGCCCAGCGGACGCTGTCCAACTTCGTCGCCGGCGTCATGATCGGACTTGCTCAGCCGATCCGGCTCGGCGACCGGATCGGGATCTCCGAAGGCGAGGGCATCGTTGAGGAGATCGGTCTCGTCTACACGCGCATCCGCCAGGACGATCGAACGCGCCTCGTCGTCCCGAATGATCGACTTGCCTCGGATACCATCACGAACTCGACCATCGTGAGCCGGGAGCGGCTGGCCGAGATCACTGTGCCCGTCCCACGAGACAAGGATCTACAAGCCGTTGTCGAGCTCTTGCACGACGTAGCAGCACCAAGTGAGCTCCTCGTCACCGGGCTGAACGGGGACGTTGTCGTGACACTCCGCGCCTGGGCCGACGACGAGCGCTCGGCGAGGGAGCTCGAGAGCGAGCTCCGCCTTCGCGTACAGAACAAGCTGCGCGAAGCCGGCATTTACACATGAGCCCGCACGAGCGACGACGTCGGCAGCGGGCTCGGCAGCTGGACAGCGAGCAGTATCGGCGCCGCACGCGGCGCCAGCGCCGCCGCGCCCGGGCGAAGCAGCGGAGGAACCTCGCCGTCGTCGTCGGGATCCTGGTCGTCATCGTCGCGGGCATCGCTGCTGCGGGGATCACCGGTGCGGCGGCGATCGCCCCGCGCTGCGACCTCAACCGCCTTCGGCCGGTGCAGATCGGCCAAAACTCGTTCGTCTACGCGGCGGACGGATCGCTGCTCGGGTCGATCCCGGCGGAGAAGAACCGCCAGCCCGTCCGCCTCAACCGCGTCAGCAAGTGGATGCGCCTGGCCACCGTCTCCATCGAGGACCGCCGCTTCTACGAGCACGGAGGTGTCGACCTGGAGGGGATTGCCCGGGCTCTCGCGGCGGACGTCCGCGCCGGGAGGGTCGTCGAGGGCGGCTCGACGATCACACAGCAGCTTGTCCGCAACCTCTACATCAGCCGTGAGGTCACGTTCGAACGCAAGCTGATCGAGGCCTGCCTCGCCGTCAGGCTCAACAACCGGCGCTCGAAGCGGTGGATCCTCGAGAGCTACCTGAACACGGTCTACTACGGGAACCACGCCTACGGTGTCCAGGCGGCGTCGCAGACGTACTTCTCGAAGCCCGCGTGGAAGCTGACCCTCGGCCAGGCCGCGCTGCTCGCAGGGCTGACGCAGGCGCCCTCCGACTACGACCCGCTGAACAAGCCCGAGTCGGCGCTTCGCCGTCGAAACCTCGTGCTCCAGGCGATGCTGGAGAACGGCGACATCACCGAGCGCCAGTACTACACCGCGATCGGCGACCGGCAGCTCCATCTCAGGCCCGGCCGACTGTACAGCCGGATCCGAGAGCCATATTTCTTCAGCTACGTCCGCGAGCAGCTGATCGCGCAGTACGGCGCGAACACCGTCCGCTCCGGCGGCCTGCGCGTGTACACGACCGTCGACCGGCGCTTCCAGCAGCAGGCCCGAAACGCAGTCCTGCGGACGCTGCCGTACTCGAGCGATCCCGCCGCGGCGATCGTGGCGATCAATCCCGCCAACGGCGCCATTCGCGCTATGACTGCCGTGACCCCCGGCCGGCGAGGGAACCAGTTCAACCTCGCCTCGCAGGCACGTCGCCAGGCCGGCTCGACCTTCAAGACCTTCGTGCTCACGGCGGCCGTGGCCCAGGGCGTCGATCCCGACGCCACGAGCTATGTCTCGAGGCCGTTCGTCTACCAGCCCGATCCGCAGAGCAAGCCGTGGGAGGTCTCGACCTACGACCACAGCTATCTCGGGTCGGTCTCGATCCACCGAGCCTTGCTCTCGTCGGACAACACGGTGTTCGCCCAGCTGACGCTCGACCTCGGGGCCGAGAAGGTGGGGGCCATGGCGCACCTCTTGGGAGTCCGCTCGAATCTCAAGTCTCGGGACGGCACGTACGTTCCCTCGCTCGGGCTCGGGTCGGCCTCCGTGTCTCCGCTCGACATGGCTTCGGCGTACGCCACGCTGGCGGCCGGCGGGATCTACTCGGAGCCGATGGCGATTCGCAAGGTGGTCCTTCCCGATGGGAAGGTCGACAAGGGCGCAGGCTGGGGCAAGCCCGAACGCCGGCGCGTGATCGCGGATTGGATCGCGGACGAGGTCACGAAGATCCTCGAGGACAACATGCAGGAGGGAACGGGCACTGGTGCCCGCGTCTTCTTCTACCGTCCAGCCGCCGGGAAGACCGGGACGACCGACGATCACACAGACGCCTGGTTCTGCGGCTACACGCCGACGCTCTCGACGACCGTCTGGGTCGGGTATCCACAGGCGCAGATCCCGATGGAGAACGTCCACGGGATCTCCGTGGCCGGCGGGACGTTCCCGGCAACGATCTGGAACCTCTTCATGCGCTCGACGATCGGGAACACGCCTGAGGTCGACTTTCCGGAACCGCGGTCCGAGCCGCACTGGCGATCGTTCTCCGAGGCGCGGTATGCGAACGAGTCCTACTACGACTCCACGCCGTCGTACTCGTACTCGCCCTCCCCGTCGCCGTCGTACTCGCCGCCCTCCCGGTCTCCTGCGCCGGAACCGCCAACTCCGCCCCCGCCACCCCCTCCGCCGGTACCGCTCCCGCCTCCGCCTCCTCCGCCCGAGTAGGGACTACGGCGTTCGTCTGAGGACGACGATGCCGTCCTCATCCAGCACGCGGCTCCAGTCGCCGCTCAGGATCAGTCGCGCGAGCGGAACTGCCGCCGTCGAGGGCGTCGAGCTGCGGTCGAGATAGGAGGGCCGGCGGAGGTCGACCGCGACCCACTCGGCCTCGCGGACGACGGGGAAGCTGAACACGCGGCGTCGGGCCGAGAGGTGCGCGCCGAGCCCATTCGTCGCGCTCACCGGCGCGTCTCCGGGGACGAGGGCGACCGCTCGTTCGGCGACGCGGTCGTGCGCCGAGAGTCGCTCTGGGACGAGCTTCCCCGACCACAGCGGGCCGAGAAAGAGAGCGCCGGCGAGAGACCCGATCAGGAGGAGCGGGATTAGCCGTGGGAAGCGGGCGGCGCCGAAGACGGCTCCGGCAACGAGGATCGCGGCAATCGGAGCGGTGTAATGCAACCTGATCGAGGTCTGCGTCACCGTCTCGGACAGGAGATTCGCGGCGAGCTCAGGGAGTGCGGCGACGAGCAGGAGCGGCGCGGCCAAGAAGAGCCCGACGAGGGGCACCGAGAGCTGGAGCAGATATGTCAGGTCGCGTCCCTCGGTGAGCGCGCGCAGGAGAACGAGCGGGTCCGTCACGGCCGTCTTAAGGATTCCGAGTGGCGAGCCGCCGACGTTCTCGTAGCGGCCGTAGAACGCGGGCGTTTCACCTTCCCGGAAGTGGGGCATGACCACGGCCAGGAAGAACGCCGCCACCACGATCCCCGCCACCGCGATCGCCGCGCCTGCCTGCCGGCCGCGCGCCAGCCAGTACCAGAGCCCGAGCCCGGCGACGACAAGCGCGATCTCTTCCTTGGTGAGGACGGCGAGCCCGAGAAACGGCAGCGCCGCAAGCAGTCGTTCCTCGTCGAGGTACCAGATTCCGTAGAGGAGAAGCGGGCAGGCGAGCGCCACGGGATGAAAGTCGTCGAGCGCGAGCCACTGCACCGTCGGGTAGAGCAGGTAGGCAAGCGCAAAGAGGGCGGCGGTGCGTTCCGAGGCGAGGTGCTTGCGCGCTAGCCAGAAGACCGGTAGCGCGCCCAGCGCGATCGCCACGGCTTGGACGACGAGGAGCATCGCAACGCTCGGCCAGAGCCACCAGAGCGGAGCGAGGGCGGCGAGCAGCGGATCGACGTGGGCACCGAGACGGTTGATCTGCTCGCCGTCCAGCTCGGTGACGTCGAGCGGCCGTCCGTGTGCGGTCGACCAGACGGCCTGCACCATGTTTCCGAGATCGAAGCGGCCGGTCTCGAAGGCTCGATGTTGCTGGGTCGCCAGCGCTCCGAGCCAGGCGGCGTACACGGCCATGCCGGCCCACACCGCGCCTGACGGGCTACGAACGCGTCGCCAGAAGGAGGTAGCCCAACGCGCCGCGCTCGACCCCGACGAAGAGCCGGTCGAGCTGGAGGAGCGCGCCGGCAAGCGTGACAAGCGGTCGGTGCCGGGGCTGCGGTGCGACCGGTCCGTGCCGACCGAGGTATCGCTCATAGACGTGGCGATGGTAGAGCCGCGACACGGGGAAGCCCCAGCCAACGCAACGATGAACGGTGAGGCCGGCCGCCGAGCAGGCCTCAATGAGAGCGGGGCGTGTGTACCGGCGTACGTGTCCGGCCCACTGGTCGCTCGGCCCGTAGAGCTTCGGATTGGCCGGGACGGACAGCGCGAGGACACCCTGGGGGCGCAGCACGCGGGCGACTTCGGTGAGCGCTCCGCGGTCGTCTTCGACGTGCTCCAGGACCTCGCCGAGGACGACGGCGTCGAAGCTCTCGTTCTCGAAGGGGAGCGAGGTGACGTCGGCCTCGGCGACCTCGCCGGGCGCGCGCTCTCGTAGGACGGCGACTGCGTCCTCAGACGCGTCGACGCTCGTCACGTCGAAGCCGAGCTCCACCAGCTTTACCGACAGCGTTCCCTGTCCGGCGCCGGCGTCGAGCACCCTCGGGCCGGGGCTTGCCGCCAGGAACAGATCGAGCAGGAGCCGCTCGCGCAGCTCGTGTCGCGGGCCGACGAACTCGGGGGCTGTGCCCCAGGTGTGTGCGCTCACAGGAGCTTCTCCAGCAGCGATCGCCACTGCGCCCCGAGCACGTCCTCGCCGGCGCGGTCTCGGTAGACGGCGAGCCCGCCAACGGCGATGCGGCGCGCAAGGTGCGGGTCCGCCGCGAGTTGCCGGATCGCGTCGGCGAGTGCCCGGGGATTGCCGGGAGGAACGAGCAGCGCACTTTCCTCGTGGGTGAGAAGCTCGCGCGCCGCTGGGGTGTCGGCGCTGATGAGCGGGACGCCGCAGGCGAGCGCCTGAAAGGCTTTGTTCGGAATCACCCGTCGAGCCTTGTCAGAGGTGCCGAAGATCCCGAGGGCACAGCCGGCCCGATACAGCTCCGCGGGCAGCCGCTCGTACTCCACCCAGCGTGTCCATTCGACGTTCGGCGGCCTCGACTGGACCAGCCGGTCGAGCTGTCCCCGGCCGATGATCCGGAGCGTCAGGTCGGGGGTTAGCCGAGCCGCCTCGAGGATCGTCTCGAGACCGTGAAGCGGGATCAGCTTCCCCACGAAGACGGCCGTGAACGGGTCCTCGGGTGCCCAGCCTGGCCGGAAGAGCCGCTCCTCCGCGCCGACGAAGCAGACGGCGAGGCGTTCCGGCGGCAACTCGGCGAGCTGCGCGAAGAAGTTCGCATTGGCCTGGGTGTCGGCCACGACGAGATCGGCGGCGCGAAGGGCGCGCCGGTCGATGGCGGTAAGGAGGCGGGCCGCGAGCGAGCCGGGCCGGAACCGGCCGCGATCGGCGACGAAGGTGTCCGAGAGGGACACGAGGGGGTTGAAGACGATCGGGCGTCCGTTCGCGGCCCGGCGGGCGGCGGGTAGATCGAAGTGGCCGGGGTAGCCGACGATCAAGGCGTCCGCAGCGGCGGTCGTTGGGCGAAGCAGCCGCAGTTCGGCGCGCGCGAGCCGGAGGGCCGTGGCGGCCCCAGCCGACCAGTTCTCGTCGCTTCCTTCCCAGACCGGCTCGTGCTGCTCGGCGACGCCGACGCCGGCCCGCCTAAGCGCCGAGATCACCTGGGCGTTGCGCGGATAGCGGCGCTCGTAGGTTCCGAAGTAGAGGACTCGCACCCGCAGTTAGATGGCTGCTGCCACGATCTCGCGCGTCCGGATGCACGATCTGACGCGTCTGGGCCGCTCCCGCACCGGCCACCGGCCGGCAAGCGGGCCGCCGCCCGGCGCGTGCGCTTCACGCCGCCGAGTCGTCACCGATGCCTTCGGGCATCGGCAACCCCTCGCCGCCGCGCCCCAGAGCGGCCAGCTCGCGCCCCGAACCTGCGACCTCGTGACATCAACCATCTAGCGCGAGACCGGCTCATGCGCCCTTGCCTCGAGCACCTCCTCGACGTGAGGGTCGTACACGGCGCGTTCCTCGTGGTGGCTCGTGATCAATTCGCTGAGGAGCCCGAGCGAGAAGAACTGCAGCCCGACGACGACGAGGAGGACCCCGAGGGTGAGCAGCGGACGGTGTCCGATCGCTTCGCCCGAGAACTTGAGCACCGTGAGATAGAGGAGCAGCGCAGTCCCGATCGCGCCCAGCACCAGTCCGAGCCCGCCGAAGAGGTGGAGCGGGCGGTGTCGGTAGCGGCCCATGAACCAGACGGTCATGAAGTCGAGGGAGCCGCGCAGGTAGCGCTCGACGCCGTAGCGCGAGCGGCCGTGCTCACGGGGTCGGTGGTTGACCGGCAGCTCGGCGACGCGATAGCCGCGGTCATGTGCCAGCACAGGGAGGAAGCGATGCAGCTCGCCGTAGATCCGAAGGTTTCGCACCACGTCGGCCCGGTACGCCTTCAGACCGCAGTTCAGGTCGTGCAGCCGCAGGCCCGACACGCGTCCGACGACGCCGTTGAAGATGCGGGAGAGGAATCGGCGCGTGAGCGGATCGCGCCGTTGCGCCTTCCAGCCGGAGACGAGGTCGAACCCCTCATCGAGCTTGGCGAGGAGTCGCGGGATCTCCGCAGGGTCGTCCTGGAGGTCCGCGTCGATCGTTACGACGACCTCGCCCTCGGCATGTCGAAAGCCGGCGGCGAGCGCCGCGGCCTTGCCGAAGTTGCGGCGGAGGCGCACGACCGTGACGTTCGGAGCGGCGGCGTGGAGCCGTGTCAGGGCTGCGAAGGAGCCGTCGGCCGAGCCGTCGTCGACGAAGACGGCTTCCCAGGCACGGCCGAGCGGCTCGAGGGCGGCGCGAAGCTCCTCGTAGAGCGGCTCGACGCTCCGTTCCTCGTCGTGAACCGGAACGACGACGGAGATCACGGCAGTAGCTTATGCGCGCTATGGCCGAGCTCTTGGCACTCGAGGAGGCGCAGCG
>DASSCT010000128.1:0-10718 GCA_035697545.1 Gaiellaceae bacterium
GGCGGCGCGATCGTCGGGGCGAGAATCGATCTCTGGTTCCCGACGGTCGAGCAGGCACGGACGTGGGGCAGCCGCGTCGTCACGATCACCGTTCACTCCTAGACACGCGGGGGTATCCCTCTGACAATGCGAACGGTGAAGACGGAAGCGCCAAATCCTCGCGACCCTGCGAGCCCGGACTCGTTACGGGTCATGCTCGTCGACGACCACGACCTCTTCAGGACGGGGCTGAGAAACCTGCTCGAGGAACAGGGCGTCCACATCGTCGCGGAGGCTTCTGAAGGGGCCACGGCGCTGAGCCTCGTCCAGGAGCTCACACCAGACGTCGTCGTGATGGATCTGAACATGCCGGGCATGAACGGGATCGAGGCGACGCAGGAGATCGCCCGGCTCGCTCCCTTGACGCGTGTCGTCGTCCTCACGATCTCGGATCAGGACGCTGACGTCATGGACGCGATCCTCGCCGGCGCCTGCGGCTACCTGCTCAAGGACTCCTCGATCCAAGACCTGATGCAGGGGATTCGCGCGGCCTCCGTGGGCGAGGCCCTGATCTCACCTCACATCGCCGCGAAAGTCCTGCAGCGGATCAGAGCCTCGGGCGTTGCGAGCGACTCCGCGGTTCCGGCCCCCGAGCTCTCCGATCGCGAAAACGAGGTCCTGAGGCTGATCGCGAACGGCAAGGACAACGCCGAGATCGCCGGGGACCTTCACATCAGCCCGAAGACGGTCAAGAACCACATCTCGAACATCCTCATGAAGCTCCAGATCGAAAACCGGATTCAGGCCGCGGTCTACGCGGTGCGGCGCGGCCTCGTCTAGGCAGCCGGCCGGTCTAGGCGACGCGCGCTTGGCGCTCGCCCGTCCTGAGGACGGCGAGAAGGTCGCGCAACGAGTCCAACTCGCGACGGCGCCGGGTCAGCAGCCGAGCGAGAGCCGAAAGCTCGAGGGCCTGCTCCACGCTGCTCTCCCCGTCCAGCTGGACGGCGTTCTCGGAGATCCTGATTTCGAGACGGTGGCACTCCGCATCCAGGGAGAGCGCGCACGCGTACCCGTCGGTGAGCGTCTCTTCGATGCGCTCCCGGCCGGGTTGCTCGCCGTGCTCGATCCCCTCGATGAGGCTGTGCAGGCGTTCGGTGACTGCGGCAAGTTGGTTTCCCACTGTCGTCTCCCGCGTCGATTATCACCGTGTGGACAGGAGTTGCCTATAGGCCGAACGGCCCATTTCCTTAATCGACAGGACCTAGAATGACGCGGGTGCGGCGCCTTTCCGTCGTAATCCTTGCGCTCGTCGGCGCCGTCTCGCTCGCCGCGACGGCTACGGCCGGCCCTGCTCCGATCGCGACACGGCTGGCTCGCGCCCTTTCCGTTCCGCACGTCAAGGCGTCGCGCTCAGCCGCCGTCGCCGTCGACCTCGAGACCGGGGAGGCGGTGTTCGCTCGCCACCAGACGCTCGCGCTCGTCCCTGCCTCGAACGAGAAGCTCGCAGTCGCCTATGCCGCGCTCTCGCTCCTCGGGCCGACCTACCGGCTCGAGACCGTCGTCTACGGGGAAGGCGCGCTCGCCGGCGCTGTGTGGAAGGGCCGGCTCGTGCTGAAGGGGTTCGGCGACCCGACGCTCACGCGCCGAGACCTCCGAGCGCTGGCGCTCCAGGTGCGAGCCGCGGGCGTCCGGCGGGTGACCGGCGGGATCGAGGTGGACGAGTCCTATTTCGACTCGCGGAGGACCGGGCCGGCCTGGAAGCCCTACTACTACCTCAACGAATCGCCGTCGCTCTCCGCGCTGACCGTCGACCGGGGCCGTTTCCGGGGCTGGCTGACCAGGGAGCCCGCGATGGCCGCGGGCACGCTGTTTCGGTTCGCGCTCCGCTCGGCCGGAGTCGCCGTCCAGGGCCGGACCTCGAGGGGAGTGGCCGACCCACTAGCCGAACAACTTGCGCTGACGGAATCCGAGCCGCTAGTCCGCATCGTGCGGTACATGAATACGGAGAGCGATAACTTCACCGCCGAGCTCCTTCTCAAGCAGCTCGGCGCCGTTGACGGAGCCGGCGGCACGAGTGCCGCCGGGGCTGCATCTGTTCGCCGTGTGCTCCACGAAGGGGCCGTTCCGTTGACGGGAGTCCGGATCGTCGACGGCTCCGGTCTCTCGCCGCGCAACCGGCTTACGGCGGCGGCCTTGATCGGGATCCTCGTTGCCGCATGGCACGACCCGGTGATCCGTCCGGCCTTCGTGCAGTCCCTGGCCGTGGCCGGCGTCAACGGCACGCTACGGCGCCGAATGCGTGCGCCGCCGGCCCGTGGCGCCGTGCATGCGAAGACCGGAACGACCCTGGAATCGTCGGCGCTCTCCGGCTACGTGCGGACGAAGTACGCCTTCGCCGTGCTCCAGAACGGACGGCCGGTGTCCCAGTTCTGGGCCCGGCGTGCCCAGGATCAGTTCGCCCGCGTCCTAGCCGCTCAGTAGCGACTCGAGCTCCTCTTCCGTCAGGAGCGGCACCCCTTCGCGCTGGGCCTTCGTCAGCTTCGAGGCACCGGGCTCCTCACCGACAACGAGCCCGGTCGTCTTCTTGGACACCGAGCTTGTGACCTTCGCGCCGCGCGCTTCGAGCTCGGCCTGCGCCAGCTCGCGCGTCCTGCGCTCGAGCGTGCCCGTGATCACGTAGGTCTGCCCTGTCAGCGGCCCTTCCGGCGGCCGGTCCTCATCGCCGGACTCGAAGCGGAGGCCCAGCTGCCGCAGCTCCTCGACGAGCCGCCTGTTGTCCTCGTCGGAGAACCACTCCACGATCGCCTCGGCGCGCTCTGGACCGATCCCGTCCACCTCGACGACGTCCTCCTGCGCAGCTCCCATCAGCCGGTCGACGGAACCGAAATGGCGTGTGAGGCTCTGCGCCGTCACCCAGCCGACGTCAGGGATGTTGAGCCCGAACAGGACCCGCCGAAACGGGATCGATTTCGACGCCTGGATCGCATCGACGACATTCGTCGCGCTGCGCTCCTGGAAGCCGTCCAGCTCGAGCAGCTGCTCCTTGGTCAGCCGGTAGAGATCCGGCAGCGACCGCACGAGGCCGAGATCCCAGAGGCGGCGAACCAGCTGCTCGCCCACGCCGTCGATGTCCGCTGCCGCCATCACCCAGTTGTTCAGCGACTCGAGCCCGCGCGAGGGGCAAGCGCGGTTCGGGCAACGATGCATCGCCTCGCCCTCGGGCCTCACGATCTCCGTGCCGCAAAGAGGGCAATTTGCAGGCATCTTGAACGGCTTCGTCCCGCGCCGGTGGGCGCCCGCCGGACCGACGATCTGGGGGATGACGTCACCAGCCCGCTGGACGATCACCTCGTCGCCCTCGCGAATGTCCTTCCGATTGATGTCCTCCTCGTTGTGCAGCGTGGCGCGTGAGATCGTCACGCCGCCCACCTCGACCGGCTCGAGCATCGCCCACGGATTGAGCGCGCCGGTGCGCCCGACGCGGATCGCGATCTTGTTGAGCCGGGTAGTGGCAGTCATCGGCGCCCACTTGTAGGCGCGCGCCCAGCGCGGGCGCTCGTGGAGGGCGCCGAGCGTCCGCTGGTGCGCGAACGAGTCCACCTTGATCACGATCCCGTCGATCTCATAGTCGAGCTCGATCCGCTTCCGCTCCCACTCGGCGCACCGCTTCGCGACCTCCGCGATCGTCTCCAGCCGCTCGGCATGGGGGTTCGTACGGAAGCCGTGCTCGCGAAGCCATTCGAGGAGCTCCCACTGCGAACCGAGGTCGAGGCCCTCGCTGTGGCCCGCGCCGTAGACCCAAATCGCCAGCGGCCGGTCGGCCGTGATCTGAGGGTTCTTCTGCCGGAGGGAGCCTGCTGCGGCGTTGCGCGGGTTCGGCGCCGTCTTCTTCCCCTCGGCCACGAGGCGCTCGTTGAACGCGGTAAAGCCGGAGAGGGGCATGTAGACCTCGCCGCGCACCTCGAGCACCCTCGGTGCGTCGTCGCCGAGCACACGCAGCGGGATCGACGGAATCGTCCTGAGGTTGGGCGTCACCTCCTCTCCCTGGCGGCCGTCGCCTCTCGTCGCTCCACGCGTGAGGATGCCGTTCTCGTACACGAGTGAGATGGCGGAGCCGTCGATCTTCGGCTCGATGATCCAGGCGACGTCCTCCGGAGGCACGTCCAGACGCTTGCAGACGTCCTGCGCCCACTTGTCGACCGCCTCGTCCGTCGTCACCTTCTCGAGCGAGCCCATCGGCGAGAGGTGCTCCACCTTCGCGAACCGGTCGGAGAGCGGGGCGCCGACGCGCCGGATCGGAGAGTCGGGCGTCGCGAGCTCCGGATGCTCTTCTTCGAGCGCCTTCAGCTCGTCGAAGAGGCGGTCGTATTCGGCATCGGAGACCTCTGGATCGTCGAGGATGTGGTACCGGTAGTTGTGGTGCTCGATCGACTTCCGGAGCTCCGCAGCCCGCCCTGAAAGATCACTCTTGGCCTTCGTCGTCATCGCGGGCGAGCGTACCGACGGGGCGTGGGGGAACCCCTGGTTCCCCCACGGACCCCCTCCTTTCCCGCGGGATGCCGGTTCGAGCCTGGACGGAGCCGCCTTCTGGCTCGTTTGTTCACACGTTCTTGCGTTTGTGAGCCTCCCGCGCGGCAAAGCCGCACTCCGGCGGCAGATCGATGTTCGCTCCCAGCAACGGGGATTCGCCGCCTCTACGTCGAAGCGCCGGTTGGCGGGCGGACGATCCTCTCCCCCCGCCCCCAGGCCCCGGGCGGCCGGCTACAAGCCGTCGGGGCCTTCAGTAGTGGACCTGCTCGAGGTAGAGGCCCCACGGTGGGGCTGTCGTGCCTGCGTCTGCTCTTGCTCCGGGGCCGCAGATCAGCTCGGTGATCCGTTCCGGCGGGAGTTCGAGCATCGTCCCGACCAGGGTTCGGACCATGTGGCGAAGGAAGCTGTCTGCCGTGATTTCGAGCTCGAGGAGCTCGTTTCGGTCAACCCAACGGACCTCCATCACCTTGCGGACGAACACTTCATGCTGGGTCTCCGTCGGCGTGAACGCGCGGAAGTCACGTTCGCCGAGCAGCAGTGCCGCCGCTTCGTCGAGCGCGTCGCGATCGATTGGACGCGGATACCACCAGGCACGCCGGGCCTCGAACGGCGAGGGTGAGCGTCGCCGGAAGATCCGATAGCGATAACTGCGTGCCCTTGCGGAGTGCCGGGCGTGGAAGTCGGCAGCCGCTTCGTCGGCGGCGACCACCGAGACGTCGTCCGGCAGGTTTGCGTTCATGGCCTCGGCCGCGCGCTCGACGGACGGGCCTCCAGCCGTTTCGACGCTCGCGACCTGGCCGAGGGCGTGGACACCGGTGTCTGTGCGCCCGGCCACCGCGAGGCGGTCCCAGGATCGGTAGACGGCATCGAGCGCGGCCTGTAGCGCGCCCTCCACCGTGCGCTGCCCCGGCTGCGCGGCCCAGCCGCGGAACCCCGTGCCGTCGTACTCGAGTGTCAGCTTGAGCTGCAACGCGTGCGTATCATCGCCGCGTGGCCGAAGAAGACTGGCGCGTCGAGGTCGAGCTCGACGACGAGGAGCAGGGCTACTCGCTCACGGAGCGCCTACGCGCGTCAGACCTCGACGAGCAGGCTCGGGCGCGGCTCGGCGAGCGCGTCGTCGTCTCGCGCGACGGCTCCCGGCTCTTCCTTTACGCCTCGAGCGAGTCACAGCTACGAGAGGCGGAGCAGGTGATCCGCGACCTCGTCGCGCGCCACGGCCTGAGCGCGGAGATCTCGACGACTCGTTGGCACCCGGTCGAGCAGACGTGGCGAGATGCCTCGATCCCGCTGCCGACGACGCCTGAATCGATCGAGGAGGAGCGGACGAGCCGCGAGGACGCGGACCAACGGGACGCCGAGCGAACCGGCTCGTGGAGCTCGCACGTGCGGGTGGAGCTGCCGCATCGTGGTGACGCCGTCGACCTTGCCGCCATGCTCGAGGCCGAAGGGCAGAAGGTCCACCGCCGTTGGCGTTATGTCACCGTCGACGTCGCGACGGAGGAGGCGGCACAGGAGCTCGCCGACCGGCTCGCAGGCAGCCTGCCCAAGGACAGCGAACTGACGGTCGAGACGAAGCCGCCCGACCCCGTCTTCGTGTTCCTGGAGTCCCGGGGCGTCTAACCCGGGGTGGCTTCGGCCGGCTCCTCGACCCGCTGGGGCCGCACGACCGGCGCCGGCGGCACGTAGTCGACGAGCTCGAGGTAGGCCATGTCAGCACCGTCGCCAGGGCGGGGGCCGATCTTGACGATCCGCAGGTAGCCGCCGTTCCGCTCGGCGAACCTCGGCGCGACGTCCGCGAAGAGCCTGTGGACGACCTCCTGCGAGCGCAGGTAGGCAAGCGCCTGTCGCCGCGCGGCGAGGTCGCCCCGGCGGCCGAGGGTGATCATCTTCTCGGCGATTGGCCGGACCGCCTTGGCCTTCGCCTCGGTGGTCTTGATCCGGCCGTGCTCGATCAGCGACCCGGCGAGGTTGGCGTAGAGCGCCTTCCTGTGAGCCGAGTCGCGGCCGAGCTTCTTCCCCGAGCGGTGGTGGCGCACTTGCCCGTTATTCCTCTCCGCGGAGATTCAGGCCGTGGGTCGCCAGGGTCTCCTTTACTTCTTCGATCGACTTCTTGCCGAAGTTCGGGATCGCTGCGAGCTCGCCCTCGGTCTTCGTCACGAGGTCGCCGATCGTCTCGATGCCCACGCGCTTCAGGCAGTTGTACGAGCGGACGCCGAGCTCCAGTTCCTCGATCGGGAAGTTCTCCATCCCATGCGCGAGCGGGGCCTCGGCGGCCGCCTCATGGGCCGCCGCGGCCTCGCCGAAGCCCTCGATCTTCTCGATATCCGTGAAGATCGCGAGCTGCCGGATGAGGATGTCCGCCGCCTCGCCGATCGCCTCACGCGGGTCTACGGAGCCGTCGGTCGTGACGTCGAGCGTCAGCTTGTCGTAGTCCGTGCGCTGGCCGACGCGGGCTGCCTCGACGTCGTAGGAGACGCGACGGACCGGCGAGAACAACGAGTCGATCGGGATGACGCCGATCGTGTGCTCAGGGCCACGGTTGAGCTCCGCGGGCACGTAGCCGCGCCCACGCCCGATCGTCATGGTCATCTCGAGCTTGCCCTTCTCCGACAGGTTGGCGATCACGAGATCCGGGTTGAGGATCTCGAGCTCCGCCGGCGCCTCGATGTCGGCGCCGGTGACGGGGCCGGGGCCCCGCTTCATCAGGCGCACCTCGATCTCGGGCGACTCACCGTGGAGCCGCGCGACGAGGTTCTTGAGCGACGAGATGATGTCCACGACGTCCTCACGGACGCCGTCCAGCGTCGTGAACTCGTGCGCGACACCCTCGATCTTGACCGAGGTGACGGCGGCGCCCTCGAGCGAGGAGAGCAGCACGCGCCGCAGCGAGTTGCCGAAGGTGTGGCCGAAGCCGCGGTCGAGCGGCTCGATCACGAAGACCCCCCGGCGCTCGTCCACTTCCTCGTGGACGATCCGCGGGATCTGGAAATCCATCAAGCTGGTCCTGGTTGCCAAAACGCTCCCTTCCGTACGTTCTTACTTCGAGTAAAGCTCGACGATCAACTGCTCCTGGACCGGCGTGTCTATCTCCTCACGCTCTGGCCACTTGAGCACTTTCCCCGTAAGGCTCTCGTGGTCGGCCTGCAGCCACGGGGCAACCGAGGCCGTGAGATCGGTGGCGTCGCGAATCACCTGCTCAGCCGGGCTTCCCGGCGCCATGGTGACGATGTCGTCCGGCTTCACCTGGTAGCTCGGGATGTTCACGCGGCGCCCGTTGACGTGGAAGTGCCCATGGCGCACGAGCTGCCGAGCCTGCGCACGCGAGGCGGCGAAGCCGAGCCGGTAGACGACGTTGTCCAGCCGCGTCTCGAGCAGGCGCAGCAGGTTCTCGCCCGTGATGCCGGAGCCGCGCGCTGCCTTCGTGTAGTAGGTGCGGAACTGCTTCTCTAGCAGCCCGTAGTACCGACGCGCCTTCTGCTTCTCGCGCAGCTGCAGCAGGTACTCAGACTGCTTGATCCGCCCGCGGCCGTGCTCGCCCGGCGGATAGCTGCGGCGCTCGACCGAGCACTTCTCGGTCAGGCAGCGCTCGCCCTTCAGGAAGAGCTTCATGCCTTCACGGCGGCAGAACCGGCACTTGGGGCCGAGAGACCTGGCCACTAGACGCGCCTCCGCTTCTTCTGCCGTACGCCGTTGTGCGCCTGCGGCGTGACGTCCTTGACGCCGAGGATCTCCAGGCCGGCGGCCTGGAGCGAGCGGATCGCCGTCTCGCGGCCCGAGCCGGGCCCCTTGACGAAGACCTCGACCTTCTGGAGGCCGTGCTCCATGCCCTTGCGGGCGCAGGCGTCTGCCGTGACCTGCGCTGCGAACGGCGTCGACTTCCGCGAGCCCTTGAAGCCGGCCGAGCCGGCAGACTCCCACACGATCACGGCTCCGTCCTTGTCCGTGAGCGTGACGATCGTGTTGTTGAACGACGTCTTGATGTGCGCCTGACCGACGGCGATGTTCTTCTTGACCCGGCGGCGCGTCCGGCCCCGGGTCGCTTGACGGCGAGGGGGAGCCATTAGGTTTTCGGCGCCGCCCTCTTGCCGCGCCCGACCGTCTTCTTCGGCCCCTTCCGGGTGCGCGCGTTCGTCTTCGTGCGCTGGCCGTTCACGGGGAGGCTGCGCCGGTGCCGCAGCCCGCGGTAGGCGCCGATCTCGGAAAGGCGCTTCACCGCCTGGGTGCGCTCGCGGCGTAGGTCACCCTCGACCTGCAGGTTCGCGTCGATGTACTCGCGAAGCTTCGTGATCTCGGGATCGGTGAGGTCGCGGATCTTCTCGTTCGCCGAGAGTCCGGTCCCCTCGCAGACCTTCAACGCCGTAGAGCGGCCGATGCCGAAGATGTACGTGAGCCCGATCTCGAGGCTCTTGTCACGCGGAAGGTTGACGCCGGCGATTCGTGCCATTGGCTTGCTATCCCTGCCTTTGCTTGTGTCGCGGGTTCGTGCAAATGACCATGGTGCGACCGTGCCGCTTGATCACGCGGCAGCGCTCACACATGGGCTTGACGGACGGACGAACTTTCATTTGCCTTCCTGGTGCTCCTCACCGAAATTGCGCCCATCTCAGGGCGCAGTTGCTGGTACAAGACGATTCCACAGCACAGCACGGCTCTGCGCCGCGGGCAGATTATGGTAGCAAAGGCGCTTGAACAGGCGCCGCCGTGAGAACCCGCGGCCCTTCCTCCGTCACGGCGACCGTGTGCTCGAAATGGGCCGAGAGGGAGCCGTCCGCCGTGGCGATCGTCCACTGATCCGACCCCAGGACGATCTCGTGCCCCCCCGCCGTGATCATCGGCTCGATCGCAAGGGTCATTCCGGGCGCGAGCGTTGGCCCTCGCCCGGGCTCGCCGAAGTTAGGGATCTGCGGGTCCTCGTGCATGTCACGGCCGACGCCGTGGCCGACCAGGCTCCGCACGACGGAGAATCCCGCCTCCTCGGTCACACGCTGAACCGCGTGCGAGACGTCGCTGAGGCGCCCGCCCGCCTGGCACTGCTCGATCCCGGCATGCAGCGCCGCCTCGCCGACCTCCAGCAGGTGCTCGGCCAGTGAATCGGCCTCCCCGATCGGGAACGTGTAGGCAGAGTCCGCGACGAAGCCGTCGAGCGTGACGCCGACGTCGACCGAGAGCACGTCGCCCGAGGCGAGCGCGTAGTCGCCCGGGATCCCGTGCACGACGATCTCGTTGGGCGACGTGCAGATCGACGCAGGGTAGGGATAGGGGCCGCGATAGCCTTTGAAGGTCGGCACGCCGCCCCGCGACCGGATGAACTCGTCGGCGATGCGATCGAGCTCCCCCGTCGTTGTTCCGGGCTGAGCGTGCCTGCCGAGGAGCGCAAGCGTCTCCGCCACGACCTCGCCTGCGCGCGCCATCGCCTCCAGCTCTTGAGCCGACTTGCGGACGATCACGATCTTGCGGCTGCCTGTTCCAGCGCTTGTTGAATCTCCGAAAACACCTCGTTTACCGACCGGCCGGCGTGGATGCCGACCAGATTGCCCTGGAGCCTGTAGTGCTCGACGAGCGGCTCCGTCTGCTCATGGTAGAGGCGGAGTCGCCGTTCGATCACGTCCGGCGCGTCGTCGGTTCGACCTTCGAGCGCGGCGCGCTTGAACAGCCGCTCCTTGGCGACGTCGTCGAACACCTGGAACTCGAAGACGACCGAGGGCCGGCGCCCGATCTCTTCCAGCATCTCGTCGAGCGCGTTCGCCTGTGCGGCGGTTCGGGGGAACCCATCGAGAATGAATCCGTCCTGCCCGTCCGGCTCGCTCAGCCGCTCGCGGATCAGCTCGATCATCAGGTCGTCGGGGACGAGCTGCCCGCTCTCGACAATCGGCTTCACGCGCTTTCCGAGCTCTGAGCCCTGCTCGATCGCGGCCCGGAGCATGTCGCCGGTCGCGATATGCGGAATGCCGTACTCGGCCTCGATCCGCTTCGCCTGCGTGCCCTTTCCCGAGCCCTGCGGGCCCAGCAAGATCATGTTCACGCTATTTGAGGAAGCCCTCGTACGAGCGCATCATCATCTGCGACTCCATCTGGCGCATGGTGTCGAGCGCGACACCGACCGCGATCAGCACCGAGGTGCCGCCGAGAGCGCCGGCCAGCGCCTGGGACACGTTCGTGTACGCGATGACGAGACTCGGCAGCGTCGCGATGAGCGCCAGGTAGATCGC
>DASSCT010000129.1:0-8486 GCA_035697545.1 Gaiellaceae bacterium
CGTTCTTGCCCTTTACCTGGAGTCGCACCAGACCTCCCGAAGGTTGACGGCCGGTCAGCTTCGCTGGCTTGATTCTATTGACCGTACCGCTCTCGCGAAGGTCACGACCTCGACACGCCGGGCACCCGCTCGACGAAGCGCTGAAGCGGCCGCCGACGCCGTCGAGCCGGTCGTGTAGACGTCGTCGACCAACACGAGGCTTCCGGGAACCCTTCCCTTCGCTGTGAACGTGCCGGCGACGTTCCGGCGTCGCTCGCCGAGGCTCAGCCCGCGCTGGCGCTTGGGCGCGCGTGTCCTTCCGAGCGCACCGATCAGCGGCAGGTCCCAGCACTGGCTGAGCTCGCGGGCGATCTGCTCGGCCGGGTGGTAGCCGCGCTTCACGCTCCGGTCTCCGTCGCGCGGGACAAAGGCGAGAGCCGCCGCCGAGGGTCTCTCGACCATATTCGCGATGACGTTTGCCACCTCATGCGCGAGGGCGCGTTGGCCGCGATCCTTCCAGGCGGAGACGAGCGGCCGCACGGGTCCCCGGTAGGCGACGGCTGCACGCGCGGAGGCGAACGCGAGCCGCCGCCCCGAGCACTCGAGGCAGCGGGTGACCGGCCAGGCGGTGGGCGCGCCACAGCGCGCGCAGGCCGGCCCGCGAAGCAGAGGGAGCGCGGCGCGGCATTGATCGCAGAGCAGAGGGCCGAGCCGGCTGCAAGCGGCGCAGCGGCGAGGGAGCAGCAAATCGAGCAGCACATTCCGTCGACCCTAGGCGGGAAAAACGCACGCGTGGGTGACGAATCTGTGCCGAAAGTGGAACTACTGCTCGAGCGAGTACTCGTCCCGAGTGGGAAGTCCGAGCCGGGCGCGCATGCGGTTATCTGCCTCCAATAGTTGTTCGCGGTCGCCGATGTCGAACCACTCGCCGCTGATGCGGTACCCGTAGACGGGCGCCCTCGTGTGGAGCCAGACGACGAAGTTGCCCGGCGCGTCGGGCGGGTTGCCCGCTTCGAGATACTGCGAGATCAGAGCGGCGTACTCCGTCGGGTAGAGGTACGTCGCCGTGGCCGCGAGGTCGCTCTTCGGGCGGGCCGGTTTCTCTTCGATCGAGATCACGCGGTCGTTTTCGTCCAGCTCAACGACCCCGTATTGCTTGATCAGCTCTGGATCGGGGACGCGGTGAACGGCGATCGCCGACCCTTCGCCCTTGCCGCGCCAAAAGCGGACGAGATCCTCAAGCGGGTACTCGATCAGGTTGTCGCCCGCGAGCACCATCAGGTCCTCTCCCTCGAGCCCGGCCCGCTCGATCGTGAAGCGGATGTCGCCGACGGCGCCCAGGCGATCCTCGTTGCTCCAGGTCCCGTCGTTCCACACCGAGATCGGCTTCCGCCCGACGCCCCTCGAAGAGGCCCAGCGCTCGAAGTCCTCGGCGAACCGCGCGTTTGTGACCACGTGGATCTCGTCGACCTCGTCGACCGGCTCGATTCGCTCGATCAGGTAGTCGAGCATCGGCCGCCCGGCGAGCGGCAGCAGAGGCTTCGGAATGGTCTCGGTGAGTGGGCGCAGCCGGGTCGCGTAGCCGGCCGCGAGAACGATCGCCTTCAGGGCCCTACGTGCCTTCGTCCCAGGAGGCCAGGTACTTGGCCTGGTCCTCGGTCAGCCGGTCGATCGAGATGCCCATCGTCTCGAGCTTGAGCCGAGCGATCTCCTGGTCGATCTCCTCCGGAACCGGGTAGACCTTGCGCTCGAGCTCCGCGGCGTGCTCTACCGCGTACTCGGCCGAAAGGGCTTGGTTCGCGAAGGACATGTCCATGACGAGCGCCGGGTGACCCTCGGCCGCGGCCAGGTTGATCAGCCGCCCGTCGGCGAGCAGATAGAGCCGCTTGCCCCCCTCGAGCGTGAACTCCTCGACGAACTCGCGCGACTCGCGGGTCTCGGTCGCCAGCTGCCGGAGCGCCGGGATCTCGATCTCGACGTTGAAGTGACCAGTGTTCGCCAGGATTGCGCCGTCCTTCATGCGCACCATGTGCTCACGCGTGATGACGGACTTGTCGCCGGTCGCCGTGCAGAAAATGTCGCCGACCTCGGCCGCCTCGCTCATCGACATGACCTCGAACCCATCCATCGCCGCCTCGAGGGCGCGGACGGGCTCGACCTCGGTGACGATCACGTGGGCGCCCATGCCCTTCGCCCGCATCGCGACCCCCCGGCCGACCCAGCCGTAGCCGGCAACGACGAACCGCTTGCCGGCGAGGAGGACGTTGGTCGCCCTGACGATGCCGTCGATCGTCGACTGGCCCGTGCCGTAGCGGTTGTCGAAGAGGTGCTTGGTCTTGGCTTCGTTGACCGCGATGATGGGGAAGCCGAGAGCGCCGTCGGCCTCGAGCGCCTTAAGGCGGATGACGCCGGTGGTCGTTTCCTCGGTTCCCGCGATGATGTCGCCGAGTTGCTCTCGCCGGTGCGAGTGGAGGACGCCGATCACGTCTGCGCCGTCGTCCATCGTCAGCTGGGGCTTGTGGTCGACCGCTGCCTCGATGTGCTGGTAGTAGGTGTCGTTGTCCTCGCCCTTGATCGCGAAGACCGAGACATCGAACTCCTCCACCAGCGCCGCGGCGACGTCGTCCTGCGTCGAGAGCGGATTGGAGGCGCAGAGCACGACATCGGCGCCGCCGGCCTCGAGCGTCCGCGCCAGGTTGGCGGTCTCGGTGGTGACGTGAAGGCAGGCGGAGATGCGGTAGCCGGCCAGCGGCTGCTCGCTCTGGAAGCGTTCTCGGATCGCGGCCAGGACCGGCATCTGCCGGTCGGCCCACGCGATGCGGCGGACACCCTCGGGGGCAAGCGAGAGATCCTTGACGTCGTAGCGCTTCGTGGTTGCCATCTGCTCTTTCCTCTCGGAGTTGGGAGTCTAGGTTGGTCTACGCGGCGAGGAGCCGCTCGTGCTTTCGCTGCTCCCAGTCGACCCAGTCGGCGGCACCGACATCCGACCCGACCAGCCAGCTCTCGACGGCGCCGCGCAGCATGGGCTCGCGGCGCATCCGCGCTGCGAACGCAATGTCGGTGAGCTCGACCCCGTACCGGCTACGCAAGCGGCGGAGGGAGCGAAGCTGGTTCAGCGCCCGCAATCCATAGACGCGGTAGCCCGATGAGGATCGCCTGGGGACGACGAGACCAGCCTGCTCGAGGTACCGAAGCATGCGAGCCGACCATCCGGTGGATTGGGCAGCCGCTCCGACCGTCAGACCGTCCATCGGCAAAACCTTAACATAAGCGTGTCAAGGTTTCGACTTGGCGTCGGCGCGGCCGTACTGATCCTCGAGCCGGACGACGTCCTCGAGTTGCGGGGTCGAGACCTCGAGCATGACAGTGTCCTCGAGCGCACGGATGCGGTGCACCGTCCCGGGGCGGATCCGGAATGCCGCTCCGGGCACGACCACCTCGGAGGTCGTCACCTTCTCTCCCGGCCCGGCGAGCTCGAGCTCTGCCCGGCCTTCGAGGAGGTACCACGACTCGTCCTTCTGCCGGTGGAACTGAAGCGAGAGCTCATGGCCGGCCTTAACCGAGAGAAGCTTGCCGGCGTAGTCCTCGGAGAGCGCCCAGACGAGCTCGTGGCCCCACGGCTTCTCGACCCGCTGCGGGTCGAAGGCGAAGCGGTCGAGACTCTTCACATTCGGCGAGGAAAGCGGCCCGTTCGACATACGGACATCATCCCATTACGACGTCAGCAGGCGGTCAGGGTCAGCCTTCACGAAGTCCTGCGCGATGCGCAGGTCCTTGGGCGTGTTGACCGTCAGCCACAGGCCTTCGTGTCGGAACGCGCGGAGACGGCCCTCCTCCGCCAGTTCGGGGAACGTCGTCGTCTCGTGGTCGCCGCGCTCGGGCAGCCGGGCAATCGCCTCATCCTCGAGCACGTACAAACCCGTGTTGACCCAGAAGGGCAGCCTCGGCGCTTCGAGGAAGCCGCGGACGAGATCGTCCTCGTCGACGTCGACGATGCCGAGACTACTCCGCAGCGGCGCCACCGTGATCGTCGCAGCCCCGCCTTTCGTCCGATGCGCCTCGTGGAGCTCGCGGAGATCGAGCTCGAAGAGCTCGTCGCCGTTCAGCGCATAGACCGGCCCGTCGCTCTCCCGGGCCTGGGCAGCGAGCCGCAAACCTCCCCCCCGCCCGAGCGGCTCGGGCTCGCCGACGACCACGACCTCGACGCCCAGCCCCTCCAGCTCCCATTCGAAGAGTTCCTCCTGCCCAGAGGCGACGCTGAAGATGACTCGCTCGACCCCTGCTCGCTTGAGCAGCGCAACCTGGTACGTGGCGAGTGGCCGGCCTTCGATCGGCACGAGCGCCTTCGGCCGTCCCTCCGCAGCCTCACCGAGCCGCTCGGCCTTGCCGCCGGCGAGGATGATCGCCTCGACCATCTAGGCGCGCTCGTGCTCGGGTTCGGCCGCCTCCGGCAGGCCCGAGAACGACGAGCTCGCTCGCCCGATGCCCTCGTACGTGAACCCGGCCTGCTCCGCGGGCCGCGGATCCAGCAGGTTGCGGCCGTCCACGATCAGCGGATTTCGCATCGCGTCCCGAACCTCCGCCGAAGCCAGGTCACGGAGCTCCTCCCACGCGGTGACGATGACGGCGGCATCGGCATCCCGCACGGCCTCGAGCACCGTGTCGCGCAGCTCGACGCCCTTCATCAGCTCGCCGGGTCGCGCGACCGGATCCCAGCCGCGCACTTCGGCGCCCTCGGCGAGGAGACGCGACGCGAGGACGATGCTGGGCGATTCGCGCATGTCGTCCGTGTTCGGTTTGAAGGAGAGGCCGAGCAGAGCGACCCGCTTGCCGCGCAGCTTGCCCAGATGCTTCTGCAGCTTGGCGATCACGCGGCGCTTCTGGAGCTCGTTGACCTCGATGACCGCCGACAGCAGCTGAAAGTGGTAGCCGGAGTTCGAAGCGAGCTGCTTCAGGGCGGACGCATCCTTCGGAAAACAGGAGCCCCCATAGCCAATCCCCGCCTGCAGGAAGTGCGGGCCGAGGCGGTGATCGAGCCCGACCCCTCGCGCCACCTCCTCGACGTCCGCGCCGACCAGCTCGCAGACGTTTGCGATCTCGTTGATGAAGCTGATGCGCGTCATCAGGAAGGCGTTCGCGGCCAGCTTGATCATCTCGGCGGAGGCGACGTCCGAGCGCACGACCACAGCGTCGAGCTTTTCGTGGAGCTCTTCGACGCGGTCGCCGTCGTCAGCATCGAACGCGCCGACCACGATCCGGTCGGCGTTCATGAAGTCGCGAACCGCAGTTCCCTCTGCGAGGAACTCGGGGTTAGAGACGTAGCCGACATGCTCGAGACCGCGGGCGTCGAGCGCGACGCGGACCTTCTCGCCCGTCCCGACGGGAACCGTGCTCTTCATCACGAGCACGGGACGGCCGGAGAGCGTCGGCAGGTCGTCGAGCACGCTCCAGACGGCGGAGAGATCGGCGTCGCCGGCATACGTGGAGGGAGTGCCGACGCAGACGTAGAGGAACTCGGCGCCTTCGGCGGCCTCGGCCGGGTCCGTCGTGAAGCGCAACCGCTCTCGATTGGCCTGGACGAGCTCGGGGAGCCCCGGCTCGTGGATCGGAATCTGACCCTCTCGAAGCGCCTCGATCTTCTCGGGCAGGACATCGCGAACCACGATGTCGTGTCCCAGCTCCGCGAAGCAGGCGCCCGTGACGAGACCAACCCAGCCGGCCCCGAATATCCCGACCTTGCTCACTGCCGCTTCTTCTTCCTCTTCTTCGTGCCGTCGAGCGGCCGTAGTCCGCGGGCGATCGAGAGCATCGTCTCGTTCGAGAGCGAGTCGCGCAGCGTGTTCACGACCCAGTAGGTCGCGTCATCGGTCTTGAGCACGACCATGTGCAGATCGGAGCCGTCGAAGTAGAGGTCGAACTCCCGGCCGCGGATGCGCCTCGTGACGTTCTTGCTGCCGAGGATCGGCGCGTCGTCCCACGTCGTCTCCTGGACCCCCCAGTACTCGTCCGCGCCGGTTCGGAACGTCAGTCGCACGGCCTTGTCGTCATTCGTGATCGGATAGATCCGCACCGGCTTCTCGCGGTCGATCGAGGAGCTGCGCTCGATCAGGCTCGGAACCATCAGCGGGAAGCCCGCGCGCCGCTTGACCAGGCGGAGGTAGCTGAGGCTTGCGCCCGGGTTGCGAAAGACGTTCGGCGGTCTGCGCTTCGGCGTTCGGTCGACCGGCGCCGGAGCCAGATTGCCGTGGAAGGTCTGCCCGACGACGACGACGAGCGTCGCGGTGTTCGCGAACGGCGCGATCTTGGGCGGCATCGCGCCCTTGACGTCGGCCGAGCCGAACAGGTTGCGGACGGCTCGTGCCGCCGCCCGGGAGCCTTTCTGGGCGGGATCGAAGTAGACCGTCGTCCGGAACGGCCAGAGGTCGCGCGGGGCGTTGGCGAGCACGCCCTCGGGCGGAGGCAGTGTCCTGTAGCCACGGCGGCTGAGGAGGTAGGTCGCGTTCGCAGCCGAGCCGGTGATCCCGTTCCCGTTCAGGACGACGATCGACGTGCGACCAGGCGGCGGCGCGTTGCTCGCCTTGAGCTTCGCTCGCTGGCCGAGCGCCGCTGCGGTCGCCTTCTCGCCGGCCTCGACGTCCGGCGTCTGAAACTCCTCGACGGCAGCCTGGATGTTCGAGGGATCCGTCGTCAACTGGTTGTAGCCGACCAGTCCTTCGATCCGGGACTGGAAGATTCGCCCGGTTGGGAGGCCCTCCGCGAAGAACGCCCAGCCGCGGACGGTGCCCGGCGTCAGCGACTTGCCGCCGCCACGGCCGACCTGGACGTTCTGACGGACGACCTTCATCAACCGCGGCAGCGTCCGGAGGTTGAAGGAGTCCGAGAGCCGTTCCTTCAAGGCGCGCATGAAGAGCCGCTGGCGCTCGATTCGGTAGAGGTCGGAGTCGGTGTGGCGGAAGCGCACGTAGGAGAGCGCCTCCCGACCGGTCAGCCGCTGGTAGCCCGGCTTGAGGTCGATCGGCGGGTACGTCGGCCCGCCGCCGGAGTTGTCGTTGAAGTAGCGGCGGTCGATGTCGAGCCAGACACCGTCCAGCTTGTCGACGAGCTGGATGAAGCCACGGAAGTCGACGGTGACGAGGTAGTGGATCGGGAGCCCGGTCAGATGCTTGACCGTGTCGAGCGTCCCCGTGACGCCGCAGGTGCCGAAGGCCGAGTTGATCGGGCCGCGGGTGGGTGCGCGGCCTGGGCAGTAGATGTCGACGAGGAGGTCGCGGGGCATCGACAGCATCGAGAGCGTCCCCTGCCCCGGGTCGGCCCGCAGGAGCATGACCGTGTCCGAGCGCATCCCACCGCGCTCGTCACCCTTGGCGAAGCGCCGCAAGTCCGTCCCGATGACCAGTGCGATTGCCGGTCGTCCAGGGAGCTGGATGTCGAGCTTCTTCGCCGCCTTGACGAGTTGCGGGTTGCGCTTCGAGCTCTGGTTGATGTCGACCACGGTCTGCTCGAAGTCGAGGTAGTGGCCGCCGGCGATCCCGAACAAGAGCGATGTCGCGACGACGAAGAGCAGAAAGAGGATGCGCCCGATCGTTGCGAGAAAGCCTCGACGCCTCCCGGGCTGCTCGTAGCGGGTGATCGGCGTGAGGGCCGTCGGTGGTCGTCGACCTCGCCCGTTGCCGTCGACCTCCGCGGCGCGCCCGATTCCTCTTTTCAACGTTGTTCTCATCGTGAAAACATGCAAAACGCCCTCGCGGGCGCCACGCGGGGAGGATAGCTCAGGCGACGGCGGGAGCTGTCACCGGTTCGTAAGCCAGATTGGGGCGTAGCCAACGCTCGGCCTCGGCCACGGTCATTCCCTTCCTCGCGGCGTAGTCCTCCACCTGGTCGCGTGCGATCCGCCCGACGGAGAAGTAGCGCGCCTGCGGATGCGCGAGGTAGATCCCGCTGACACTCGCCGCCGGGTACGTGGCGAACGTCTCCGTCAGCTCGAGCCCCACAGCCTCCGCCGCCAGGAGCTCGAACAGCTTCTGCTTCTCGCTGTGGTCTGGGCAGGCCGGGTAGCCGTAGGCCGGCCGGATGCCGCGGAAGCTCTCGGCGACGAGCTCCTCGTTCGAGAGCCTCGCGCCCTCCTCGTACCAGTCCCGGCGCGCCCTCTCGTGGAGGAGCTCCGCGAACGCCTCGGCAAGGCGGTCGGCAAGCGCCTTGACCATGATCGCGCGGTAGTCGTCGTGCTCGGCCTCGTAGCGCACGGCCAGCTCGTCGGCGCCGTGGATCCCCACCGCGAAGCCGCCGATGTGGTCGCCGGCCGGCGCGACGTAGTCGGCGAGGCTGCGGTTCGGCCGCGAGTCGCCGTAGGCCGACTGCTGGCGGAGCATCGGCAGCCGCATTCCGTTCTCGAGGACGATGTCGTCCCCTTCGGCCCCGGCTGGCCAGAAGCCATAGGTTCCTCGCGCGTGTAACAAGTTGCCACGCGTGATCTCGCCGAGAAGCTCCTGCCCGTCGTCGTAGAGCTC
>DASSCT010000130.1:0-5882 GCA_035697545.1 Gaiellaceae bacterium
CAGCATCTCCAGCGCCGTCTTTCCCCTGCCCCCGACGTTGAACGTCCCGCAGGTGACGATCGGCTTCCCGTTCTTGACCAGCGCGAGGCGGTAGTAGTCACCGTCCTTGAGCTTGCGGAGACCGTGAACCGTGAGCAGCATCGGCAGGTTGCCGTCGTCGTCGCGGGCGCCGATGCCAAGCTCACCGCCGGCGGCGCCTGACCCGGTCAATGGAATGGTGTTCTCGATCTGCAGTGCCTCGTTCGAATCCGATCCGGAGTTGCCGGCGAAGTAGCCAACGCCGAAGGCCGCGACCAGCGTCGCGCCGATCAGGGCGAGCGCCGCGCCGAGCCGGCGGCGCGGGAGCCGGAAGAGGTTGTGTCTCTCCTCGACGGGAGGAGGCTTGGCGGCGAAGCCTGGAGACAGGTCCGGCGGCGGGCCCGCCTCCACGAGCAGCTCGTGGACGCGCTGGAGCCGTGCGCGCTCGGCCGCGTCCTCGACGCCGTTCACGAGCTCGTCGAAGTCAGGCGTCCGCGTCACAGAACGTCCTCCAGCTTGTCGGCGAGCCGGGCGAGCCCAGTGCGAGTGCGCGTCTTGACCGTGCCCAGCGGGATGCCGAGGAACTCCGCGATCTCGGATTGCGAACGCTCGCCCCAGTAGGCCAGCTCGAGCACCACGCGCTCACTGTCCGGGAGCTCGGCCAGCGCGGCGTGCACGCGCCAGGAGACCCAGCCGGATTCGGCGCGTTCCGCGGGTGTGTCGGCGTCGGCCTTTTCTTCCACGCCCTCCACCGGCGGCTCGCGTCGCGAGCGACCGTTGTCGACGATCGCGTTGCGTGCGACTGCGTAGAGCCACGGTGCGCCCGGTCCACGCTCTGGGCGATAGCTTCCCGCTGCCCGCCAGACCGACGCGAACGTCTCCTGGACGGCCTCCTCGGCTCGTCCTCGATCTCCGAGCCTCCGGAGCGCGAGCCCGAACACAGGGCGCGAGTAGCGCCGGTACAGGACCTCGAACGCGTTTCGGTCTCCCGACCCCACCCTCGTGATCAGCTCCCCGTCGCTGACGTCTGGCCTCACGGGCCGAATGGTTACCGCTGGAGACGCGGGCGGCAAGCGCTCCGCGAGGGCCGCAATGGAAAAGGACATCCTGGTCGTCTTACGGAAGAGGCGTCTTGGTGGATCTGAGTAGCAGTCCGCCGTCGACGACGAGGGTCGTCCCGGTGATGAAGTCGGCACCGGCGAGATAGACGACCGCGTCGGCGACGTCTGCGGGCGAGCCGACGCGCCGCAGCAGCGTCTCTGCGGCTCGACGCTCGATCTGGTCCGGCTCGACGGCCACCGGTCCGGGGGCGATGCCGCACACACGAACGTCGGGGGCAAGGGCGACCGCGAAGATCCGCGTCAGCATCGCCTGAGCCGCCTTGGCGGCGCAGTGAGGCGCGAAAGACGGCCAGGCCTGGTACGCCGCGACGTCCTCGATCATGACGACAACTCCGCCGGAGCCCCGCAGGAGCGGCGCCGCCGCCTGGGTGACGAAGAAGCTGCCCTTCGCCGTGGCTCCGAAAGCTGCGTCCCAGTCCGCCTCTTCCACCTCCTCCAGGGGTCGGGGAGAAAAGCCCTCTGAGGCCGCGTTCACGAGCAGGTCGAGCCCTCCGAGCCGCTCGGCGGCCGACCGGACAAGTGCGCGCGCGCCCTCGGCCGTCGAGAGATTCCCGTCGCTGCGCGAGGCGGCGACGACGGTCCAGCCTTCACGTTCGAGCCGCTCCGCGATCGCCGATCCGAGTCGCCCCGTTCCTCCGGTCACGATCGCCCGCATAACGAAGGGAACTGTAAGGAGTCGTAAGGAGTTGATTTGGATTAGCGATTTCCGCGATTTGGAACGTCAAGCTTCGGGCAGTAGCGCCCTAATGAAGGGGGTTCTCGGCATATGAAAAAGGCACTACTGCTTGCCGCCTCCGTTCTCGCACTCGTCGTGGGAGCCACCGCGCTCGCCGCGGTGACGGTGACGAGGACTGTGGCGATCAGGTCGACCGGGTTCGTCCCGGTCACACGCACGATTCAGACGGGAGACAGCATCCGTTGGCGGAACGACGACACGGTCAACCATCAGGTCGTCGCCGACAACGGTCTCTTTGCTTCGCCCGTGCTGCGGCCACGTGCGACGTACACGAAGCTGTTCACGACGTCCGGCACGTACAGGTACCGCGATGCGCTGAAGCCGTCTTCGCGGGGGACGATCGTCGTCCAGGGGCCACCGCCCTCGGTCTCGATCGCGGCCTCCGCGGGGGTCGTGTTCTGGGGCGCATCGGTCCGGTTGGCCGGGACGATCTCCTCGGGTGCGGCGAACCAGACTGTCCAGGTCTGGGCCCGCCCCTATGGGCAGACCTCGTTCGTGAAGCAGGCTGACGTCGCGACAGCGCCTGGGGGCGCGTGGGACTTCCCCAACACGCCGCAGGTTCTGACCGAGTACTACGCCAAGTGGGGCAACCGGACGAGCGCGACGGCATCCGTCGGCGTTCGCCCGAGGTTGACCTTCATCCGGCGAGCACCGTGGTTCGTCACGTCTGTCAAGGCCGGCGGCACCTCGTTCGCCGGGCACTACGTCTACGTGCAGCGAAAGTCGAGCCTCGGACAGTGGGTGAACATCAAGAAGGTCGTGATGGGTAGCAGCGGCGCGCGCAGGTTCAAGGTGAAGCTCAACCGCGGACGCCACGCCTTGCGGATCTTCCTGACCACGAACCAGGCCGGTCCCGGCTATCTCTGGAGCAACAGCCAGACGATCGTCTTCCGCAAGCGCACCAAATAGGCTGGGGGCCGGCGGGAGCCTCGTTATGCTCCGGCCGGCCCCGAAGTCTTCGCAAAGGAGTACGTCTTGGCGACGCTTGCCTTCAACCACCAGGAGATCGCCCCTCGCCAGCTCAAGCCGCGCCTCTATGAGCTCGACGGCATCTCTCGGGAATCGGTCGAGGCTCACTACAAGCTCTACGAGGGCTACGTCGCGAAGCGGAACGAGATCCTCGGCGCGCTCACCGAGGTCGACCTGTCGTCCGCGAACCAGACGTACTCCGAGGTGCGGGCGCTGAAGGTCGATCTGACGTTCGCGATCGGCGGCATCAAGAACCACGAGATCTACTTCGAGCATCTCGGCGGGGACGGCGGTGACCCGGTCGACGCGATCGGCGATTTGATCGAACGGGACTTCGGCTCCGTGGCCGCGTGGCGCGCCGACCTAACCGCGACAGGCATGGCCGGACGCGGCTGGGCCTGGACGGCGTACGACTGGGACGAGGGCCGGCTCTTCAACTATCTCGGCGACGCGCAGAACACCTATCCGATCTGGAACGCGACGCCGCTCGTCGCGCTCGACGTCTACGAGCACGCTTACTTCCTCGACTACCAGACCGACCGGGCGTCCTACATCGAGGCCTTCCTCGCGAACCTCGACTGGCCAACGATCAACGACTGGGTCAACGGCTACGCGATACCTCTTCGATGAAAGTCTCCCGACTTTCATCGATTGATTGAAAGCCGGCCGGGTCGCAGCCCAGAACGGCAGTGCTCCTTCTCTAGCCTGCCGTCACGGCGGAACGGGCTAAGCCCGTTCCGCGGCGAGCCAATCCCGAAGACGCGTGTGATGCGCTCGAGCTTCGCCGTCCGCGAGCTCGCCGCGCAGCTCGCCGACCGTCCCGTAGCGCTCAGCGACCACGTCGTGCGCGTGGATCGTCTCCAGATTCACCTGCCGGGAGAAGAGGAAGTCGCCGTCGGCGAGCCCGGGGTAGGCGTCGAGCGTTCCCTGCAGCGCCAGCCGCACGGAGTCCTCGACGAAGCGCGGCTGGAGGTGCGCATGCTCGACGACGAAGAGCTCGTCGGGACGCTTGAGTAGCTCGTAGACCGGCGAGCTCATCGACGACTCGACGACGGAGACCAGCTGCTCAGCGTTGACCTGCGCGTCGGTTCCGACGAAGAGCGTTCCGCGCCCGCGCTGGTTGTGGGTCGCCATTGGAACGAGCTCGAGGATCCGCTCGACGTCGCCCTGGGCGAACCCGGCTTCGAGCAACCGCGTACTGGCCGCTCCGCGCACGAGCCCCTGGGCGCACGGGCATGCGTTGATCCCCGTCGCCTCGACGCCGACGACCTTCCGCACCCCACGCTCGCCGGCCGCCGCCACGCCGATCAGCGAGACCATCTCCTGCGTCGGAAGATCCGTGACCGGCGTCCTCCGTTCGATCGGATACCGCGCCACGATCCGCGTCTCCGCGCGGCCCGCGCCCTGGCGGGCAACGATCTGCTCCGAGATATGAGCGGCGAGGTCCTCGACAAGGAAGGCCTCCTCCAGCACCACGTGCTCGATCGCCTCTTCGAAGAGCTCCGGGAAGCGGGACATGTGGACGCCCTTCTGCGCGCCGTCGAGATCGACGGTGCAGTCGATCTCGGCGGCGATCAGCTTCTCCCACGGGCCGTACCGGATCCGAATCGCCTTCGACACCGACCGAACCCCCGCGCGAGAGAGCCCGAGCCGCACCTCCGGCTCTGACGCCTGCAGGTCGTGCTCGAACAGGTCTCGAAGGTCGGTCATGGGTGGATAATGCCGACCGTAGCAGCGGAAATCGTGGCCCCAAAACAATTCGCCCAGCTCGTTTCGCTCGCGTGTCACGACCTGCGGACGCCGCTCGCAACGGCCTCCGGGTTCGCCCGCACGCTTCAGCGGCTCGACCAGATCGGTCAGCCCGCTGACCGCTACGCCGAGATGATCGGCGCGGCCACTGACCAGATGGCGGCGCTTCTGGATCTGCTGAGCGTCGCCGCCCGGGTGGAGGACGGCCGCTTCGAGCCCGAGGCTCGACCCGTCAACTCGCGCGACCTGGCCGACGCTGCTGCGAAACGGGCCGACAGCGGGCGCATCGAGGTCACCGGTGAGGGAGCAGATGTGGAGACGGACCCGCACTGGGCGTCCATGTCGCTCGGCGCGCTCGCCGAGGCTGCCCGCCGCCACGGCGGTCTCGAGCAGGTCACGCTGACGGTGAACAAGGAGGAGATCGCGATCGGCCCGATCGTGGACAAGGCCGGCGCGATCGCTGCAGGTCAGGACCTCCGCGACTTCGCCGCCGCGGTGGGTGCGCGCGTCCTCCAGGCCGGCGGCGCCGCCGTCGAGGTCGAGGCGGAGCGCCTGCTCGTCCGCTTGCCTACCGCAGAAGCTTCGACAGGCGCCGGTCCTTGAGGATCCGGCCGCCCGTCTGACAGGTCGGGCAGTAGTAGATCGTGTGCTCCTCGAAGTCCACGCGCGCGATCGGAGTGCCGCACACGTAGCAGGGCTCCGCGAGTTTGTTGTGAACGCGGTAGGTGCGCTTGTCGCCCGCGCCGCGCTCACGGAGCTCCAGCCCGCGCGCGAGCTCCGAGTCGGTCGCGTCCGCAAGGCGCTCGACCGACTCACCGTCCAGGTCCTGCGTCAACGCATAGGGGGAGAGCTGCGCGCGATGCAGGATCTCGTTCGCCCAGGCCCGGCCGATCCCGGCCAGGACGCGCTGGTCGCGCAGCATCGAGTGCAGACGGCGGGATTCCACCGCGCAGATCTCAGCGAGCCGCTCCGCGCCGATGCCGAACGCCTCGGGGCCGAGGTGCTCGAGCTCCGCCTCTGCCTGCTCGGGCGACAGCAGCCAGACGCCGGCGCGCTTCTTCGCGCCTGCCTCGGTGAGGACGAGCTGAGCGCCGCCCTCGAACCCGAGCCGGAACGCGGGTGTCTTCGGCCCCTCCTGACCAGCCTGCAGGTACTTCAGTCGGCCCGCGCTCATCAGGTGCACGAGCAGCACGAGCTCGCCGTCCTCGGTGGGGAAGAGGAGCCGCTTCGCCCGGCGCTCGGCGCCCGCAAGGCGCCGGCCCTCGAGTGCCGAGAGCGGCGGGTCGTAC
>DASSCT010000131.1:0-26468 GCA_035697545.1 Gaiellaceae bacterium
GGCCTGAAGCAGATGCGCAAGCGCGTCCTCGGGCCGCCCGGCCAGCCCCTCGTTTCGAGCTAGCTCGGCCAGCAGCTGTCCGACGACCGAATCGGTGCGTGGTCCGAGCGCCTCGAGGCCGGCCTGGAATACATCGATCGCTTGGTCGAGGCGGCCCGAGAGAGCGAGGCTCCAGCCCGCCTGAAGCCAAAGCGGCGCCAAATCCTGGCCGCGCAGCTCGTCGGCCGCGATAGCCTCGTCGATGACGGCGAGCGCCTGCTCGTATTCGCCGCGTCTACGGTGCACCGACGCGAGTCCCCGCCAGGCACGAACGTCGTGCGTCACAGCCCGTACCTCCGCGTAGAGCTCGAGCGCCTCCTCGTAGTCGCCGACGAGCTCGTGCAGATCAGCAAGATCTAGCAGGATCGCCGGCAAGCGCGCGGCTACGTCGTCGTCGGCACGGACGACCTCCGCTGCCCGAGTGAGCTGAACGATCGCCTCGTCGTTTGCGTACAGCGCCTTCGAGCGCTCCCCCGCCCGGACCAGATAGTCGATTGCCTTTGCTCCAGCCTCGCCGAGGTAGAGGTGGCGCGCGAGAAGGTCGATGATCTCGTCACCGGCGCCGTACATCGCTTCGGCGACCTCCGCGACCTGTCGATGCACGTCGCGTCGCTTCCTGCGCAGCAGCCGCGAGTACGCGACGTCTTGGACGAGTGCGTGGTGGAAGAGCAACCGACCGCTGCCTTCGCCGTCGAGCGGGTCGAGGAACCCTGCTGCGACGAGCCGCTTCAAGGCGCCGTCAAGGTCGGGCGCGTTCGTCACTGCCTCGAGCAGGTCCACTTGCACTCGGCGCCCGATCACGGAGGCCGTCTGCAGGATCGAGGCGTCGTTCCGGGACAGCAGGTCGATTCGAGAAGCCAGCAGCTCCTCGATCGTAGGCGGCACCGCTTCTGCGTCCCAGCCGCGCTGTGTGTGCCAGGAGCCGTTTTGGCGCGCCAGGGCGCCAGTCTCCTGCAGCGACCGCAAGAGCTCCTCGACGAAGAGCGGGTTCCCGGCCGTGCGTTCGCGAACAAGTCCGGGAAACCCCTCCTCGACGTCCCCCGCGAGCAGGCTGCCGACGAGTGCCGCGACCCCTTCTTCGTCGAGCGGCTCGAGGGCAATCGCGCGACGCGGCGAGTCGCCCGCGATCTCGTCGAGCGCGAGGCTCGCTTCGGGGCGCGCTATCAGATAGAGCGCGAGGGGCTCCCGTTCGCAGAGCTGCGCCAGCTCCCGCGTCAGAGCGGCCGAGGAGCCGTCAAGCCAGTGCGCATCCTCGATCGCGACCACGAGCGGCCGCTCCTTCGAGACTTCAAGAAGGGTTGTGGCGAAGGCGCCGTGCAGGCCGCGGCGGAACGCCTCGGCGTTCAGCCCCGCGACCTTCTCGGAGACGCCCGGCAAGCCAAGCAGGCGAGCAAAGAAAGGGACGGCCGTGCCGGAGCCTGCACGCTCGAGCATGTCCGCGAGACGGCGCTGTGACTGTTCCGGCTCATCCTCGCTGCCGATGCCGGCGAGGGAGCGAACGAGCTCGGCGTACGGCCAGTACGCGAGCGAGGCGCCATAGGAGAGGCATCGCGTGTGCAGCCACCTGAGCCCGAGCCGCTCTGCCCGGGCCTCGACGGCCCCACTCAGGCGAGACTTCCCGACGCCAGGTTCGCCTACGACGGTGACGATCCCGCCCCGCCCACCGTTCAGGGCGTCGAGCACATCGCTGATCGCGGCCAGCTCCCGGTCTCGGCCGACGAGGACGGCACCCCCGTCGCCGCCGCGGAGTACGCGTGTCGTCCGTCTGCCGAGAAGGCGCCAAGCCGGGACGGGCTCCGCCTTTCCCTTGAGGGTGAGGTCGCCGACAGACTCGAACTCGAACATGTCATCGGTCAGCTTCTTGGTGAGCTCGCCGACGTACGTCTCGCCGGAGGGCGCCGCCGACTCGAACCGTTGAGCGAGGATCACGGAGTCGCCGAGGACGGAGTAGTCCATCCGCGTTTCACTGCCGATGATGCGGGCGACCCCGTGGCCGGAGTTGACGCCGACGTGCAAGGTCAGCTCCGCCTCGTACGGGAGCTCGCTGCAAAGTTGCTCCAGCTCCGCGTGCATCTCGAGCGCGACGATGAGCGCCCGCGTGGCGTCGTCCTCGTGCGTTACCGGCGCTCCGAACAGGGCAAGCAGGGCATCGCCCGCGAACTTCTCCACGTAGCCCTCATAGCGACCGACGATGCTGCTCAGGCCCGCGACGACTGGGTCGATCACTTCGAGCAGCTGCTCGGGGTCGAGGCGGTCCGCCAGCGACGTGAAGCCGGAGATGTCTGCGAAGAGCGCCGTGATCAGGCGTCGCTCCTCGGGGATATCGCCCCCCGCCTCGATGAGCCGCTCGGCCACCGGTCCGGCGACAAAGCTGCGGAGCGTCTCGGTGACGTCCTGTTCGGGTTCGGCAAGAGCGGGCGCTGATTGGGCCCCCTCAGCCGAAGCACCGCAGTGGCCGCAGAAGCGTGTCCCTTCGGGGTTCTCGCCGCCGCACGATTGGCATGTCCAAATCGCCATGGCCCGGAATCAGTCTAGGCAGAGCCTCGGGTCGGACTGGCCAAGCTCGCCGGACGGCGGCCGCGGCATCTGGAATGCGCCCGAAGGTCAGCGCCAGTCGATCGTGACGACCTCGAGCGGTTCGGTGATCCCCTTCAGCGTCACCGTCTTCGGGTCCGAGTAGGCGAAGCCGTTCACGAGCCGCGCGGTCACGAGACTGGCGTAGATCTCTCCGGGGCCGCCGAGCGCCCCCACCCGAGCCGCTTCGTGGACGCCCTTGCCGCTGTAGCCAGCCGCCGAGCGACTGGCCTCGGCGGCGTGGACGCCGATTCGCACCTCCGGCGCGAACCCGTTCGTACGCCGATGCGCCGCCAGCCGGCGCTGGACCGCGGCGGCGCACTCGAGCGCGCTCGTCGGATCGGGAAACGCGACGAAGAAGCCGTCGCCGGCATGGCCGACCTCCTCGCCTCCGTACTGGCCGAACAATTCCCTCAGCGTCCTGTCGTGCCAGCCGACGAGCCCCACCCATGCCTTGTCGCCGATTGCCTCGACGAGGGGGGTCGAGTCGCAGATATCCGTGTAGAGGAAGGTCCGGCCGGCCCGCTCGCCGCCGGCAGCGGCCGCAAGCCGGCCGAGAGCTTCCGCCGTCCGCCGAACGTCCCGCACGGCGCCGAGCCGGTCGAAGGTCGCCGCGGCGGCGCGAAGCTCGAGGTCGGCCGCGTCGGCGTCTCCGTCCAGCCGGTACGCCTCCGCCGCGAGCAGGCGGGCGCGGGCGCCCTCGTACGGAATCTCGACCTCCTGGTACAGCCGGACCGCGCGCCGGAGATGCCCGAGCGCCGCGTCCGCGTCCTCCTCGGCGAGCGCGACGGCGCCGGCGGCGGCAGCTGCATGTGCCGCGAGCGCCGTCGTGCCGTAATCCTGCGCGATCTCGGCGAGCTCCTCGGACGCCGCTTTGGCCTCGTCGACCTCGCCGGCGGCGAGTGAGATCTCCACGCTCGCCGGCAGGAGGCGGGCTCGGGAGAGCCGATTCCGCGCCTCGTCGGCGAGCGCTCGCCTGAGACCACGGTGGGCCGACTCGACTTCACCGTTCGTGAGACGAAGGAGCGCCAGCCCGGGCTGAGGCTCGACGCCGAGGCCGTGCGCCTGCCGAAATGCCTTCTCTGCGGCCGCGAGGTCGCCCATGCGCAGCTGGAGCTCGCCCAGCTCGTAAAACGCCGAGGCCGCCACGCTCGGGGCGAACTCGCCGAGCTCGGCAACGGCGGTGCGGATCTCCTCCTCAGCCTCGGGCCAGCTGCCGCGGAGTCGCATGACCTCGGCGCGGTTCACGCGGCAAACCCCAGGGAAGCCGCTGATCGACTGGCGCTCGCACCACCGCGTCGCGGCCTCCGTCCAGTTGCCCGCGCGGGCGAGATCGGCGACGTCGAACGAGGCGGCGATGACGCCGCAGTAGATGATCCCCGTTGCGTAAGGGTTCAGCTCTCCGCTGACCGCGCCCACCGTTGCCTCGTCGATGAGCGCCAGACCGGCCTCCCAATCTCCCTGCCGAACAAGCGCCGAGCCCTTGTCGTGCAGGCCGAGCGCCATCAGGTTCGGCTCCTGGAAACGGCTGCCGAGCTCGAGCGTCTGCTCCGCATGCGCGATCGCGGAGTCGTAGTCGCCCGCCGCCAGCGAGAGGCGCGAGCGCATCCGTTCCAGGTAGCCGCGCTCCGGGGAGTCGTCCTCCTCGGCGAGCAGGCGTTCGGCGCGCGCCAGCCAGGCTCCTTGCAGGCCGGAGCGCTTGAGCTCGTGGTCCCGGGCCAGGTGCAGCGCGCTCAGAGCCGCGGCGGGCTGCTCTCCCCGCTCTAGCCGAGCGGCGTACGCGCGGGTCCTCGCCTCGATCGACTCGTCCATCCGCCCGGTCCACCACGCCGCGTCCGCCAATCCGTTCAGATCGTCGGCGTCGAGGTTCTCGGCGCCGTCGAGCTCGACCAGCGCCTCGTAGGCCGTTTGCCATTCCTTGCCCGCCAAGGCGTTGTGGGCCTGCTCGAGCCGCTGGGAGATGTCCGTCATGCCTCCATTGTCGCGTAGGATCGAAGCGTGGCGGTGTCCGCCCCCGAGCGCTTGTACTTCACAGAGAACGACGAGGCGAACGCGCTCATCGCCCGTGAGCCGCTGGCGCTTTTGATCGGCTTCGTCCTCGACCAGCAGGTCTCGGTGCAGACGGCGTTCATCGGACCGCTGAAGATCAAGGAGCGCCTGGGCACGCTCGAGGCCGGCGCCATCGCCTCGACCGACCCGGACCGGCTCGAGGCGGTGTTCCGAGAGCGGCCTGCTGTCCACCGCTTCCCGGGCTCGATGGCAAAGCGCGTGCGGGATCTCAGCGCCCACATCGAGGCGGAGTACGACGGAGACGCCGCTCGTCTGTGGCAGGAAGCGGGTGACGCAACGGAGCTCCGACGCCGCATCGAGACGCTGCCCGGCTTCGGCGAGATGAAGGTGAAGGCACTGAGCGCCGTGCTCGCCAAGCGTTTCGGCGTCGAGACGGCACAGCAGCTCGCGCCGTCCCATCCGACGCTCGGCGACGTCGACTCGCGCGAAGCGCTGGAGAACTATCAGGCGCTCAAGCGCGAGTGGAAGGCGAAGATGCGCGCCGAGTCGCCCTGACCTACTCGATCGTCGCCCGAGATGCGGAGTCCGGCGAGCTGGGCGTCGCCGTCCAGTCGCGCGCCTTTGCCTGCGGCGCGCCGGTCATGTGGGCGCGGCCGGGCGTCGGCGCGGTCGCGACCCAGTCGTACGCCGAACGCAGCTACGGGCCTCTAGGCCTCGATCTGCTGGCAGCGGGGAAGACGCCGGTGCAGGCCCTCGCCGCACTCGTCACCGCAGATGACGAGGCAGAGGTGCGTCAGGTGGCGATCCTGGGCGCGGACGGTGCCGTCGCGGCCCACACGGGCGAGCTCTGCATCCCCGACGCCGGACACCGGACCGGCGAGGGCTACAGCGTCCAGGCGAACATCATGCGGAGCCCGGAAGTGTGGCCGGCGATGGCCGAGGGGTTCGAGTCCGCACGCGGATCGCTCTCCCGCCGGATGCTCGGCGCGCTGGAGGTCGCGCAGGAGGCGGGAGGCGACTGGCGCGGCATGCAGGCCGCCGGGATGCTGGTCGTCCCCGCGGAGGGCAAGCCCTGGGAGGTCGTCACCGACCTGCGCGTCGACGACCATCCCGAGCCGCTCCAAGAGCTCCGGCGCCTGCTCGACCTGCAGGACGGCTATGCCGCCGTCTTCGAAGGAGAGGAGCCGCGCGGCGAGGCCGCACGCTCCTTCGGGATGGCCGAGCTCGACGTCAGCCTCGCGGACCTGCTCGACGCGGCGCATGCCGACGACGTGCCACGAGCGCGGGAGATCCTGGCGCCGTTCCTCGCCGAAGAGCCGCGCTGGGCGATCTACGTGAGGGTCCTCGGGCTCCGCGGGCTCCTCCCGCATGCCGACGAGATCGTCTAGGAGGGTTTGGCGGGATGGCGGCACAGACTGCATTTCGCCAAACCCTCCCTAGGTACGACGTCGCGATACTGGGGGCCGGCGCGGCCGGCTGCGTCCTTGCCGCGCGGCTGAGCGAGGATCCCGACCGCCAGGTTTGCCTCGTCGAGGCCGGCCCGGACCACGGGCCCTACGCGGAGGGCCGGTGGCCGGAGGATCTCCTCGACGCTCGCCGAGTCGCGCTCTCACACGCCTGGACGGCCGACCGTGACGATCGCTCGCAGCTCCGGGCGCGGGTCGTGGGCGGCTGCTCCGCGCACAACGCCTGCATCGCCCTCCGCGGGATCCCGGCGGACTACGACGAATGGCCTGGCTGGTCCTACGCCGAGCTCGAGCCCTACCTGCGGCGTGCGGAGGAGACGCTCGGCGTCCGGAGCTTCGCCGACGAGGAGCTCTCGCCCTGGCACCGAGCCTGGATCGACGCCGGGCGGGCGGCCGGCCTAAGCGGCGGCGCGCATCCCGTAAATGCCCGCGGAGCCCTCCGCTGGCATGTCGCGTTCGCGTACCTCGACCCGGCCCGCGACCGGCCCAATCTCACGATTCGCCCGGCGACGCTCGTCGACCGCGTCGAGCCGGATCGCGGCCGCGTCCTGACCGCCGACGGATCGCTCGAGGCCGACCTGATCGTCCTCGCGGCCGGAGCGTACGGCTCTCCGGGGATCTTGCTCCGGAGCGGGATCGGGCCCGGGCTCGAGCACGACCTCTCGGTCGGGGAGGAGCTGACCGACCACGTCGGAGTCGGCTTCTCCTGGGCGCCTACCGAGCGCCTCGTCGCCGAGACCCGGCAGTTCGAGACCACTCGTCCGCTCTTCGGGCCGCAGCAGAGCCTCTGGACGGCGCAACAGGAGACATTCGTCCTCCCCTGGAACGAGTGGTCCGAGGAGGGGCTCGGCACCACGGCGGTGGTCTTCGTGATGAAGCCGCATTCGCGAGGACGGGTTTCGCTGAACGGGCCCGCGCCGGAGGAGCCGCTTCGCATCGACCACCGTTGGCTCAGCGACGAGCGCGACCGCGAGGCGCTCCTGCGCGGAGTGGAGCTCGTGCGCGAGCTCGCGTCGACGCTGGGCGATTCCGTCGAGGCCGAGGTCAGGCCGGGCGCCGGAGCAGATCTCGGCGCCTACGTAGACGCTGAGGTGCGCGGCTTCTTCCATCCGGTAGGAACATGCGGAATCGGCCGGGTCGTCGAGCCGGACGGGCGCGTCCGCGGCCTCGATGGGCTCTACGTCGGGGACGCCTCGGTGATGCCGACGATCCCTCGTGCGAACACGCAGCTGAGCACGGTCGCCCTCGCAGAGCGAATCGCGGAGCAGGTCTGAGGCGCGCGCCGTAGGACCTCGAGGCGATCCAGGCCTTACCCTCAGTGCCGATGGACGCCGATCGCCCCAGGTCTCAGGCTTTCCAGCAGGTTCTGGCTGAGCTTCCGTGAGGGCGAGCCCACCGGTCGTGGTGTACGTCACCCGTGAGGATCCTCAGACCGCCGTGGACCAGTTGCTCGTGTTCGACATCCTGGGCGACCGGGGAGTGGATGCGGTCGTTCCCGGAGGCGGCATCGAGCCGGGCGAGACCGCCGAGCTAGCTGCCAGGCGCGAGACGCTCGAGGAGGCTGGGATCGAGGTCGAGGTCGTCCGCGAGCTCGCCGAGGAACGCGGCAGCCACTTCATGCAGGCGGAACCAGTCGGGCCGACTCGGGACGAGTGGGAGCATTTGAAGACGCCGGGCGAGCAGCTCGTTCGTTGTCGGTGGGTCGAGGTCCGTCCGGACCTCCAGCTCTGGGGCGAGCGGGGAGCTTTCGTCGACGCACTGATCCGCCGCCGCGTCATCGCTTACGTCACCCGCGAACGTGATAGACGCACTGAGCTCCTGACGATCGAGGCGGAGAAGTACCCGGAAGAAGGAATCCAGGTCCCCGCCGGCCGCCTGGACTTTGGCGAGACGCTCGAAGACGGGCTACAGCGCGAGCTCGCGGAGGAGACTGGGCTGACGCGGGCGCGCGTCGTCCGCGAACTGCCGGATTTCGAGTCCACCTACAGCAACTTCTGCGAAAACCACGCCTTCCACCTCGTCGCCGAGGAGGAGACGCCCGATGCCTGGTCTCACGAGGTGCATGGCAAGGGCGCCGACGCAGGCCTCGTCTATCTGTGCCGGTGGCTTCCGCTGACGCCCGACCTCGACCTGTGGAACGAAGGAGATCCCATGCTGAGAAGGCTCTCGAAAACCGGCTCGCTGCGACCCTCGTAGAAGCGCATGTGAAGCACCTTGCCCTCGGCGTCCTGATGCTCGCGCTTGTCGCCGGCTGCGGGAGCGGAGGCGGCGGCTCGGACGAGGCGACCGTCGACCTCTCCGCGCAGAACGGCTCCAGCGAGTCCGGGACGGTGACGCTGACCGCCGACGGCGACAGGACCAAGGTCGTAATCACCCTCGACAACACGCCGTCCGGTATCCCCCAGCCGGCGCACATCCACAAGGGGAGCTGCAAGGACCTCGACCCGAACCCGGCGTACGGGCTTCAGAACGTCGTCGACGGCAAGTCCACGACCGAGGTCGACGAGCCGCTCGACGAGTTGCAGAGCGAGGATTACGCCATCAACGTCCACAAGTCGGGCTCCGACCTGAAGACGTACGTCTCCTGCGGCGACGTCGGCTCGGGGAGCGGCGAGATGGGGACGACGACGAACGACGGCGGCTACGGCAGCGGCTATTGAGTTTCGCGCGGAAACCTGCTTTTCTCGTTCTGTCGTCAGTGCTTTCAACTCACATCGCCTGCTGACCGCCGCTGCGGTCACGCTGAGCCTGCTGGCCGCGCCGGCCGCCGCGAGCCCGGCGCTACCGGCGGGGCCGTCGATCGTCGGCGGGACGCCGGCGAGCCCCGGCGAGTACCCGGCGCAGGGCTGGCTCCTGATCAACCCCGGTGGCGACCCGAACGACGACGCCTTCTGCGGCGGCTCGCTCGTCGGCAGCCGCTGGTTCCTGACCGCCGCCCACTGCGCCGCGGGCGCGACCGGCTTTGCGGTTCTGCTGGGCGACGTCGACGTGACGGACCCGAACACCGATTGGTACGACGTCGTCGGCGCCGACGTGAACGCCGGCTACAGCGACATCACTCTGCAGAACGACGTCGCGATGCTCAAGCTGGGTCGTCCGGCGCCGTACCAGCCGCTCCGCGTGATCGGGACGAACGAGTCGTCGAGCTGGGCGGCCGGCACGCTCGCGAGGATCATCGGCTGGGGAACGACCTCCGAGGGCGGGCCTGTCTCCGACGTGCTGTTGAAGGCCGACGTCCCGCTCGTCGCCGACTCCGCGTGCTCGTCGGCCTACGGCCTGCACATCCCTCCGATGGACCCGAACACGATGGTCTGCGCCGGCGACGGGATCCATGACACCTGCCAGGGCGACAGCGGCGGTCCGCTCATGGTTCGCGACGGAAGCGGCAGCTGGGAACTCGCGGGCATCACCTCCTGGGGCGAGGGCTGCGCCAGCCCGGACTTTCCCGGCGTCTACACACGGCTCGGGGTGCCGGCGCTGAATGCCTGGGTCGCGGCGCGGTATCCGCGAGCCTCGTTCACCGTCGGGCCGGCCAGCACCGAAGCGACAGCCGTCTTCACCTCGACCTCGTTCCACCCGGAGCCGGACGGGTTCACGTCGTTCGACTGGGACTTGAACGGTGACGGAAACTACGGCGACAGAAGTGGCGCGACTGCGAACTGGGTCTTCACGACACGCGGCGCGCATGACGTGGGGCTTCGGGCGAGCCGCCCCGGCGGCGATACCGCAGTCATTCGGCAGCTCGTCACGGTGAACGGAGCGCCGGCGGCCGATGCCGGCCCCTTGCGCACCGTTCCCGAGGGCGGCCGGATCGCGCTTCAGGCGTCGGGGAGTGACCCTGAAGGGCAGCCGCTGACGTACGCGTGGGACCTGGACGGAAACGCAACGATCGATCCCAAGACGCGGGGCGCGAGCCCCACCTTCTCGGCCGCCCGCCTGGACGGCCCTTCGGAGCGAAACATCTACTTGCAGGCATGCGACACCGCCGGAGGCTGCGGCCGCGACGTCGCATCCATCCGGATCGCCAACGTGCGTCCACGGGTGAACGCCGGCCCGAATCGCAGAGTCAAGCGGGGGAAGAGGATTCGCTTCCGGGTCCGCGCCTCGGATCCCGGTCGCGACCGGCTCAGCGCCACCTGGCGGTTCGGCGACCGTACCCGCCCGGTTCGGGGCTTCACCGTCAGGCATGCCTTCCGCAAGGCGGGCCGCTATCGCGTCAGCGTCAGGGTCGTCGACGACGACAAGGGCGCCCGCACCGACACCCTGATCGTCCGAGTCAGGCGCTAGCCGCCAGCGCGCGCAACTCTTTGAGCACCGGGCCCAGCGACTGCCCGCCGCGCAACGTCGGCTCGAACAGGTCGCCGTGCCGATCGAAACGCTGGAGCGCATCGCGCATCCCGAAGTCCCGCGGCCGCAGCTTCTCGGCGAGCTCCTCCCAGCGGAGCGGCGTCGATACCGGCGCGCCCGGCTTCGGTCGCACGGAGTACACGGAAGCGATCGTCTTGCCGTGGCCGTTCTGCCGGTGATCGACGAGCACGCCACGCCGCTTGCGCTTCAGCCACTCCGTCGTGACAAGGCCGGGGTGCTCCTGCTCGAGCCCACGCGACACGCGCTCCGCGAATTCGTAGGTGTCCGCGAAGGAGGAGCGACGCGTGATGGGGACGAGAACGTGGATTCCGTCGGACCCGCTCGTCTTCACGTACGAGCGGAGCTCGAGCCGCTCCACGGCCTCTCGGACGAGATGCGCGACGCGCACGGCCTGCGCGAACCCGTTTCGCGACTCCGGTGGGTCGAGGTCGAAGACGACGTAGTCGGGCCGCTCGGGTCGGTCGACACGCGAGTACCACGCGTTCATGTCGATGCAGTTCATCTGCACCATCGAGACGAGCGCGGCCGGCTCGTTCACGAGCACGAAGTCGACGAGGCGCGGCCCTCCCTCCCGCGGCAAGGTGCGGAAGCGACGCGTCGGGATCCAAGTGGGGATGCCCTTCGGCGCCTGCTTCTGGAAATACGCCTGCTCGCGGATCCCGTGGCCGTAGCGCTTGAGCGTGAACGGCCTGTCGCGCAGGTGAGGCACGATCGCGGGCGCGATCTCGACGTAGTAGCCGGCGAGGTCGCCCTTCGTGACGCCGTCCCCGGGAAAGAGGACGCGGTCCTGGCTCGTGAGGCGGACGCGGCGGCGGCCGACCAGCAGCTCCTCGGACCGAGGCGTCTCCCGCCTAGCCAACTCCCGCCAGCAGGAAGGCCCGGTTCTCCTTCAGCATCTCGCGGGCGATGACGAGCCGCTGGATCTGGTTCGTCCCTTCGTAGAGCTGCGTGATCTTGGCGTCACGCATCATCCGCTCGACCGGGTACTCCTGCATGTAGCCGTAGCCGCCGAGGATCTGGACGGCGTCGGTCGTGACCTCCATGGCCACGTCCGTGCAGTAGAGCTTCGCCATCGCACTGATCTTCGTCAGCTCGGATCCCTCGGCGCCCTCGTCGATCAGCTGGCCGCATTTGTAGAGGAGCAGCCGCGCCGCCTCACACTTCGTCTCCATGTCGGCGAGCATCGCCGAGATCATCTGGTGCTCGCCGATCGGCTTGCCCATCGTCTCGCGCTCCTTCGCGTATTCGAGCGCGTAGTCGGTGGCGCCCTGGGCGAGGCCGAGCCCCTGAGCGCCGATCCCCGGGCGGGAGCGGTCGAGGATCCGCATGGCGATCTTGAACCCCTCGCCCTCCTCGCCGAGGAGGTTCTCGGCGGGGATCTGCATGTCGTTGAAGAACAGCTCGCCCGTCGTCGAGCCCTTGATCCCCATCTTCGGCTCGATCCGGCCGACCTCGAAGCCGGGCGAGCTCGATTCCACGAGGAACGCCGAGATCCCGTCGTGGCCGGCAGTGGGATCGGTCTTGGCGAAGACGGTGTAGAGGTCGGCCACTCCGGCGTTCGTGATGAAGCGCTTGGAGCCGTTGATGACGTAGATGTCCCCCTCCCGGCGCGCCTCGGAGCGCATCGCGGCGGAGTCGGAGCCCGAGCCGGGCTCGGTCAGCGCGTACGCAGTGAGCCACTCGCCGGTTGCGAGCCGCGGCAGATAGCGGTCTTTCTGCTCCTCGTTGCCCGCGAGCTTCACGCCAAGCGAGCCGAGCTCCTGCACCGCGAGGATCAATCCGCTCGTCGCGCAGACCTTCGAGACCTCCTCGATCGCGACGAGCGTCGTGAGGGCGCTGGCGCCCAGCCCGCCGTACTCCTCGTCGTACATCACGCCGAAGATCCCGTGCTCGCGGAAGAGCTCGACGACGTCCCACGGGAACTCGGAGCTCTTGTCGATCTCGGCCGCGCGCGGCGCGATCCGCTCGCGCGCGAGCACGCGGACGAGATCGCGGATCTCACGCTGTTCGTCCGTCAGTGGGTCGGTCGGCACGGCGGTGAGTCTAGTTCGCTCGACCAGTCCTCCAGGAACTCACACTTGCTTTTTGACAACGCCGGGGAGCACACTGTTCGGCGGACAGGTAAGCCCTCACGGGGGGATAGGAGGTTTCGATGGGCAGCACACCGCGGAACCGGTTTGCACCACTGTGGGCTCTCGGCGCGCTCCTGCTGCTGTTGCTGGTCGCAGCCGTGGCGGCGGTCAGCGCCGGTCAGGCCACGGCTTCGCCGGCCGTGAAGAGCTCCAAAAGCAACTCGATCGAGCCCTGCATCCGGCTCGAGGACTTCGATCGACGCGATTTCCCACGCCGGCCCAACGTGGACAACAGGTATCTGCCACTGCGGCCTGGCACGCAGTTGACCCTCGAAGGCACCGTCGACGGCGAGCCCCACACGGTCGTCTTCACCGTCACCGACCTGATGAAGAAGGTCGGCGGAGTCAACTCCCTCGTCATCTGGGACATCGACGAAAGCGACGGCGAGCTCGTGGAGTCCGAGCTCTCGTTCTTCGCGCAGGACGAGGACGACAACGTCTGGAACGTCGGCGAGTACCCCGAGGAGTTCGAGAACGGCGATTTCGTCGGCGCTCCGAGCACCTGGATCGCGGGCGAGGCCGATGCGGAGGCAGGTATCCACATGGCCGGGAGGACACGCGTGAGCTCCCGCCTCTACGTGCAGGGATTCGCGCCGGAGATCGACTTCCTCGACTGCGCGCGCGTGGTTGCGAAGTATCAGAGCGTCTGCGTCCCGGCGGGCTGCTCCGACCAGGTGCTGATCACGAACGAGCAGAACATCTTCGATCCGGAGGGCGGCATCCAGAGCAAGTTCCACGTTCCCGGCGTCGGCATCGTCAAGATCGGCGTCGTCGAGCCGGCGACCGGCGAGTCCCTGGAGCTGACCGACTTCAAGCGCCTCAACCGCGATGAGTTGCGCGAGGTCCGGAAGGAGGCGCTGAGGCTCGACCGGCGTGGCTTCAAGTTCAGCGAGGTGTATCGCGCCACCGAGCCCGCGGAGCGACTTTAGGAGCCCGACGACGACCAGACGCCGAGCACGAGCCTGGTCCGCCGTAGGGCTCGCGTTCTTCGCCGTCGCAGCTGCGGCCTGCGGCGGCGAAGACTCGAGCTCCTCCGAGGCGCAAGGCACCACGACGACCGCGACCCAAGCCGAGGTCAGCCCCGCTGACTGCTCGGCCAACGTCGACAACCGGTTCGTTCCTCTCACGTCGGTCAAGCTCAGCATCTTCAGGGGGAGCGAACGCGGCGATGAGGGCGACGAGATGGTCGCGACGCGAGTCGAACAGCGCGTCCAGGAGAAGACCGCGACGATCGCCGGTTTCCCGGTCACCGTCGTCCAGGTCAAGGATTTCGAGTCCGGAGAGCTCGTCGAGCAGACGCTCGACTATTACACGCAGTGCGGCGACGGAAGCGTCTGGTATGTCGGCGAGAAGGTGAACGACATCGAAGAGGGCAAGGTCGTCAGCCACGGGGGCCAGTGGCTGGCAGGCGTTGGAGGTGCGAAGCCCGGTCTCTTCATGCCGGCCGAGCCGAAGGTGGACGAGACCTTCCAGCAGGAGCGGGCGCCCGGGGTCGCCGAGGACCGCTCGACCGTGGTGGCAGACAACGTCGAAACGACGACGCCCGCGCGCAAGTTCACCGGCTGCATCCGGACGAAGGACTTCGCACCGATCGACAACACCACCGAATTCAAGATCTATTGCCCTGACGTCGGCCTGGTTCGCGAGGAGCTGACAGCCGGAGGCAGCGAGCTCGTCCGTTACGAGTAAAAGCCTCTAACAGAACGAAGCCTTGAGCCGTCGGGCCGCGCTAGACGCCGCGAGGCTGCGTCCTCGGTCTCGCCCGTATCCATTGGATACGAACGAGACGCTGCGTCCTTGCCTCGCACCGCCCAGCGCACCCCGACGGCGAAGCGTCATTCAGTTAGAGGCTCAACCGCCGCCGCCGTTGGGAACGGCGATCCAGGCGTCCACTCCCCCGCTCTCCCGATTGCGGGCATGAGCCGAGCCTCCGTGGGCTCGGGCGATGACATCGACGATCGAGAGCCCGAGCCCCGCCCCGCCGCCGGAGCGCGCCTCGTCTGCGCGTGCGAACCGATCGAACGCCCTGGGCAGGAACCCCGACGGGAAGCCCGTTCCCTCGTCGGTGACGTGCAGCTCGATCTCCGCGGTGTCGCGGAGGGCATGAAGCGTCACGTTGCCGCCGCCGTGGCGGAGCGCGTTGTCGACGAGGTTGCCGAGCGCCTGCTCGAGCCGGAGGCGGTCGCCCTTGACGGTGTCCTCCGACGGTTCGACGCTGATCTCCCGGCCCGCGTCGCGGGCACGGCCTTCGAAACGCAACGCCGTCCGCTCGAGCAGCTCGTGCGCAGGCACCTCCTCGATGCTCACCGGCAGGCGGCCATCCTCGGCACGCGCCAGGAGCAACAAGTCGTCGGCGAGCCGCGACAGGCGCTCAGTCTCTTCGCCGGCAGAGCGAAGCGCCTCCGCGAGCTCCTCCCGGCTCCGCTCCCTTCGCCCCGCAAGTTCAAGCTCGGTACGGAGCAGAGCGAGCGGGGTGCGGAGCTCGTGGCTCGCGTCGGCGACGAAGCGGCGCTCGCGGCGGATCGTCGCCTCGATCCGGCCGAGCATCTCGTTCAGGGTCTCACCCAGCCGCCGGATCTCGTCATGGGCTACGGGTACGGGGAGGCGCTGCGCCGGATCCCCGCCGGAGATGTGAGAGGCGCGCCTGCGCATCGACTCGACAGGCCGCAAGGCAGCCGCGGCGAGGCCGTAGCCGGCGAGGGAGGCGAGCAGCAGGGCGAGCGGCAAGCCGATGAGGAGCTGCGTCTGCAGTTCTTCGAGCGCCTCGCCGCGGGCCTCCAACGATGTTCCGACGGCGACGAGGACACGGCTCTGCTGCGCATCGACCGGGAGAGCGAGAACCCGTGTCGGGTCGTCCCCGTCACCGATCGGCCCGCGGTCGAACAGGATCGGCCCCGCGCGCGCGCTTTCGACCTGAGCGGCGGCGAGCAGGCGTTCAGCACCGACCGCCGGCGAGCTGTCGAGCACCCGCCCGTTGAGACTGAGGATCTGCGCGAAGCTCTCGTCCACCTCGAGGAGCGCCGTCGTCGATCCTCGGCTCAGGCCGGTGTTCGACTGCTGGACGAGCCTCGCAACGTCGTCACCCCGCGACCGCAGGCCTCTGTTCACCGTGTCGTCGAGCTCCGACTGGAAGCGGAAGTAGAGGAAGAGGCCCGTGGCGGCCAGGACGACCGCCATCACCAGTGCGAACGCGGCCGTCAGCCGAAGCCGGATCGGAAGGCGGGCGAGCACGCTATCCCGCCGCTCGTTGCACTTCCTTGCCCACGACGCCACCGTCTCGCCGCAACCGGTAGCCGGCGCCGCGCACGGTCTCGATCGAGCGAAGGCCGAACGGCCGGTCGATCTTCTCGCGCAAGTAGCGGATGTAGACGTCGATGATGTTCGACCGGTTCTCGTAGCTGTAGTCCCAAGCATGCTCGAGCAGCTCGAAGCGCGAGACGACATGGCCGGGACGGCGCATCAGCGTCTCGAGGAGAGCGAACTCCTTGGCAGAGAGCTCGATCTCGACGCTCTCTCGCCACACCTGACGGGAACGCGGGTCGACCCGCAGGGTTCCGACTTCGAGGAGCGGCGGCTGCTCGACCTGGCCGCGGCGCGTGAGCGCGCGGAGGCGGGCGAGCAGCTCGGCGAACGAGAACGGCTTCGTGAGGTAGTCGTCAGCGCCGGTGTCGAGACCTTCGATCCGGTCCTCGACCGCGTCGCGGGCGGTCAGCATGAGCACCGGTGACCAGACGCCGGACCCGCGCAGCCTGCGGCACACCTCGAATCCGTCGATGCCGGGCAGCATCACGTCGAGGATGACCACGTCGTATTCGGTCGCGCCGGCCATCCAAACGGCTTCCTCGCCGCTCGGCGCGACGTCCGCCGCATAGCCCTCCTCGAGGAGGCCGCGACGGATGAGGCCCGCCATCTTGACCTCGTCTTCGACGATCAGCGCCCTCACCTCGTGAACTGTGCCACCAGTTGATGAGAGCCGGATGAGAATTGTCGAGCCAGACGGCCGGCCGGGCGCTTGGGGAGTACCCCGCCCGGCCGGCCGTCGACTAGCGGGCGCTTTGCGTTGGCCCGCCGATCGAGACCTCGTGCGCGCGAGGCCTCAATCCGCTGCTAGTCGGAGTCACCGTTCTCGCGGTCGTCGGCCTCGGCGCCGCCCGACTCGACGTCGGTGTCGATCGCAACGACCTTGTAGTTGCCGTCGACATCGACGTCGACGCTCGACCCGCCGGCCCGGCGTACCTCGACCTCGTAGGCCGCGTCGTCGTCGCGCTCGACAGCGGTCACGGTGCCGCCGCGCGTGGCCTTCAACGCCGCCGCGGCCGCTCTGTCCGCCTGGGGTCCCGAGAGGCTTGCGTCTTCGTCGTCTGTTCCGCCGAAGGCGAGTGCTCCCCCGGTCCCGGCGATCGCGAGGACGGCGGCGGCGACTCCCACCAAGATCAGCTTCCGCTTCATGGCACCCCCTCAGTCGCAGCGACACGGCGACCGTAAAGCTCGACGATGAGATGAGGATGAAAAGGCTGCGCGAAACCGGAAGCCTTGTTACTTCGTAGTTGGGGTTGTAACGTCTAGGTAACCGTTGGCTCTGCGGCACAACTTGGGGAGTGTTCGTTGAGCAGCCAGTCGTATGACAGGGGGGCTGGCGGGTCGGAAGCCGCAGCATGCGCGAACCACTTCGATGGCGGCGCTCTCGAGCCTCGAGCTCGTTCATTCCTGCACTCACGAGCTCCACCTGAGTAGCCACGTTCAGACGTAACGGGGGCCGGGCAGCACCCCGGCCCCACCTGCCTAAACACCCCCGGAGGCTAACCAGAGATGAAGGGCAGAACTTGTAAGGGTAACGCGCTCGAGCTGAGAACGTCGTCCCGAGAGGGCGTCGTCCGATGACCCGCTGGATCGTCGGTGGGAGCATCAGATTCCGGCTTCTCGTAGTCGCTGTCGCCGTCGCCACGATGGTCGTCGGAGGGAGCCGGCTGCGCAGCATGCCGGTCGACGTCCTCCCTGAGTTCGTGCCGCCGACGGTGGAGATTCAGACAGAGGCGCTCGGGCTCTCGGCGGCCGAGGTCGAGCAGTTGATCACCGTGCCGATGGAGCAGGATCTCCTGAACGGCGTCGCGTTCCTAGACGACATTCGCTCGCAGTCGGTTCCCGGCCTGTCGCGGATCCTCCTGGTCTTCGAGCCGGGAACGAACCTGTTCCGCGCCCGGCAGGTGGTAGCGGAGCGCCTGACCCAGGCTCACGCGCTGCCCCAGGTGTCCAAACCGCCGCAGATGCTGCAGCCGCTGTCGTCCACGAACCGGGTCCTGATGGTCGGCGTCTCCTCGAAGAAGCTGTCCGCGCTGCAGATGTCGGTGCAGGCCCGCTGGACGATTGCGCCGCGCCTCGTGGGCGTCCCGGGGGTCGCCAACGTCGCGATCTGGGGCCAGCAAGACCGGCAGCTGCAGGTGCAGGTCGATCCCGAGCACCTGCGCGCCAAGCGTGTCTCCCTCGGTCAGGTGATCGAGACGACCGCAAACTCGCTGTGGGTCTCGCCGCTGACCTTCGTCGAGGCGTCGACGCCCGGAACAGGCGGGTTCATTGACACGCCGAACCAGCGTCTCGGCATCCAGCACCTGTCGCCGATCAGCACGGCGGCGGATCTCTCCCGGATCCGGGTCGAGGACACGCCCGGCCGGAACCTGCAGCTCGGCGACGTCGCGAAGGTGGTCGAGAGCCATCAGCCGCTGATCGGTGACGCCGTCGTCAACGACGGTCCCGGCCTCCTCCTCGTGATCGAGAAGTTCCCGGAGGCGAACTCGCTCGAGGTCACCAAGGGCGTCGAAGACGCGATCAGGACGATGCAGCCGGGGCTGGCCGGCGTCGAGTTCGACACGAACGTCTACCGACCGGCTTCCTACCTCGAACGCTCGATCGACAATCTCACGCTGGCGCTGATCGTCGGCCTTGCGCTGGTCGCCCTTGTCCTCGGGCTCTTCTTCCGCTGGCGAACGGCCGTCATCAGCCTCGTCGTCGTTCCGCTGTCGCTGATCGTCGCAGCGCTCGTGCTGGACGCGATGGGGACGACCATGAACCCGATCGTCCTCGCCGGGCTGGCCGCAGCGCTCATCCTCGTCATCGACGATGGCGTCGTCGACGGAGAGAACCTCGCGCGGCGACTGCGTGAGCGGCCCGCCGATTCGACCGCCAAAACGATCATGTCTTCAGCGCTCGAGGTCCGGCGCGCCGCGCTCTACGCGACGCTGATGATCGCGCTCGCGGTGCTGCCCGTTTACGCGCTCGAGCGCACCGCGGGAGCGTTCTTCCCCGACCTCGCCACCGCCTACCTGGTCGCGCTGGCCGCGTCGATGCTCGTCGCGCTGGTCGTCACGCCGGCGCTTGCTGCACTGCTCTTCACGCGAGGGCGTCCTGGCGACACCGAGCCCTCACTCGCTCGCTGGCTCCAGGAGACCTACGAAGGCGGCCTTGCGCGGATCGTCCGCAAAGCGCCCGTCGGCTACGTGACCGCCGGCGCCCTGCTCGCGGCCGCGCTTCTTGCCGTCCCGTTCCTCAGCCAGTCGCTGCTCCCGACGCTCAAGGAGAACGAGCTCCTCGTCCGCTGGAACGGCCCGCCGGGTGCGTCGCTTCCGGAGATGAACCGGATCACGGCCCGTGCGGCCCGCGAGCTGCAGTCGGTTTCGGGAGTCCGTCAGGTGGGCGCACACGTGGGCCGCGCGATCACCGGAGATCAGGTCGTCGGGGCCAACGCCGCCGAGCTGTGGGTGAGCATCGATCCCGACGCCGACTACGACGCGACCGTGGCCTCGATCAAGGACGTGGTCGGCGGCTACCCCGGCCTCTCCCGAGACGTTCAGACCTACTCCGGCGAGCGCGTGCGGGAAATCCTCACGGGCACGAGCGAGGACGTGGTCGTGCGCCTCTACGGTGAGGACCTCGACGTCCTCAGCGCCCAGGCAGAGAGGATGCGGCAGGCCGTCTCGGGCATCGACGGGATGGACGGCGCTCGAACGGTGCTTCCCGCGGCGGAGCCGACGGTCGAGGTGCAGGTCGACCTCGGCCGGGCACAGCAGCACGGCATCAAGCCGGGAGACGTCCGCCGGGCCGCGACCACGCTGCTCTCCGGCGTCAACGTCGGAAGCCTCTTCGAGGAGCAGAAGGTCTTCGACGTCGTGGTCTGGGGCACGCCGACCATCCGCAACAGCCTGACGGGCGTTCGCCGGCTGCTGATCGACACGCCGACTGGCGGCCACGTCCGGCTCGAGGACGTCGCGAACGTGCGAATCGCCCCCAACCCGGGTGTGGTCAACCGACAGAACGTGTCCCGCTATGTCGACATCGCCGCCGACATCGGCGGACGCAACCGCGATGCCGTCGTCAGTGACGTCCAACGCCGCCTCGAGGCCATGTCGTTCCCGATCGAGTATCACGCCGAGGTCCTGTCGGCGGACCGGCAGCCCACGGGCCGTCTGCTCGCGATCGCGATCGCGGCCGCACTCGGGATCTTCCTCTTGCTTCAGGCCTTCCTGGGCAGTTGGAGGCTCGCGGCCCTGGCGTTCTTCACCTTGCCGCTGGCGCTGGCCGGCGGCGTGTTGGCCACGTTGCCGGCGGGAGGGACGCTCTCCTTCGGCTCGTACATCGCCCTCTTTGCCGTGTTCGGATTCGCAGCGCGCAGCACGGCCCTGCTCTTCGATCGCTTCCGTCAGCTCGAGCAGCGCGAGGGTCTGCCGTTCGGGCCCGAGCTCGTCTTGCGCGCGGCGCGCGAGCGCGTCGTCCCGATCGTGATGACCGCGCTCGCCACAGCGTTGATCTTCGTCGTGGTTCTGGTCATCGGCGGCCGGCCGGGGTACGAGCTGCTGCGGCCGCTCGCAGCCGTGCTCGTCGGCGGCCTCCTGACGTCCCTCGTTGTCGCCCTCGTCCTGGTTCCAATCCTCTACCTGCGCTTCGGGTTCAGCACCGCCGCGGAAAAGGTCGCCGAGCCGGAGCCCGCTCCGGAAGGGATCGGCGGGGCGGTGATGGGCAAATGAGAGGGTCGCTCATCGTCGGAGCCCTGCTCGTCACGCTCCTGCTCGCCGCCTGCGGAGGCAGCGCGGTGGAGGACGCAGCGGAGTCGCCTGCCGCGGTCGAGCAGATCGAGGGCACCGAGCTCAACCGCATCACGCTGACCGCGGAAGCGGCAAAACGCCTCGACGTCCAAACCACAGCGGCGCGGAGCGACGGCGAGCGGACCGTGATCCCCTACGCCGCCGTTCTCTACGACCCGGACGGTCAGACCTGGACGTACACGAGCCCGAAGCGCCTCGTCTTCGTCCGCGAGGACATCCGCGTCGACCGGATCGACGGCGACGCGGCGATTCTCACCGCCGGGCCTTCGGCGGGCACGACCGTCGTGACGGTCGGTGCCGACGAGCTGTGGGGCGTCGAATACGGCGGCATCGAGGAAGACTGATGCGCTGGATCGTCGGATCGAGCCTCAAGTTCCGCTTTCTCGTGGTCGCGCTCGCCGCGGCGCTGATGGGCTTCGGGACGCAGCAGCTGCGCAACATGCCGGTGGACGCCTTCCCCGAGTTCGCGCCCCCGCGGGTCGAGATCCAGACGATCTGCCTCGGCCTCAATGCGGCCGAGGTCGAATCCCTGGTCAGCATCCCGCTCGAGCAGTCGCTGAACGGCGTCGAGGGGCTCGACGTCATCCGTTCGAAGTCGGTGCCGCAGCTCTCGTCAATTGAGCTGCTCTTCAAGGAAGACACGGACATCCTGCATGCGCGGCAGCTGGTCCAGGAACGCGTCGAAGCGGTGACACCCTCTCTGCCGACGTGGGCGGCGCCGCCGTTCATGATGCCGCCGACCTCGACGACGAGCCGCGTGATGAAGATCGGGGTCTCGTCGAAGACGGTTGGCGTCGTCCCGCTCTCGACGATCGCCTACTGGAAGATCAGGGCGCGGCTCCTCCGTGTCCCCGGCGTGGCCAACGTCGCCATCTGGGGAGAGCACCTGGAGCAGTACCACGTCGAGGTCGACCCAGCGCGGATGCGCGAGCGGCACGTCGGGCTGGAACAGGTGATGGAGAGCACCTCCGACGCACTGGACGCGGGGCTGCTGCGCTTCTCCGACGGATCGGTGATCGGGACCGGTGGCTTCATCGAGACCCCGAGTCAGCGGTTGACGGTCCAACACGTCCTGCCGATCGTGAAGCCCGGCGATCTCGCCAAGATCCCCCTCGCGGCCCGCGGAAGCAGAACGATCCGCCTCGGCGACGTCGCTCAGGTCGTGACCGGCACGCAGCCGCTCGCCGGCGATGCGGTGATCAACGACGGGCCCGGCCTCCTGCTCGTCGTCGAGAAGTTCCCGTGGGGCAACACGCTGGACGTCACGAGCGGTGTCGAAACGGCGCTCGACGAGCTGCAGCCGGGGCTGCCCGGTATCGAGATCGACACGCACATCTTCCGCGCGTCGAACTTCATCGAGACGGCGATCGACAACCTCGAGCACGCGCTGCTGATCGGTGCCCTGTTCGTCATCCTCGTGCTCGGCGCGTTCCTGTTCGACTGGCGCGCGGCGCTGATCAGCGTCGTCGCCATCCCGCTCTCGCTCGTCGCCGCCGGCCTCGTCCTCTACTGGCGCGGCACGACGGTCAACGTCATGGTGCTCGCCGGCCTCGTGATCGCCCTCGGCGTGGTCGTCGACGACGCGATCATCGGCGTGCAGAACATCCTGCGCCGACTGCGGGAAAACCATCGGAAAGGGAGCCCCCGCTCGGCCGCGGCGATCACCCTCGAGGCCTCGCTGGAAGTGCGAGGGCCGATCGTCTACGCGACGCTGATCATCCTCATCGCGATGGCGCCCATCTTCTTCCTGCAGGGGCTGACGGGCGCGTTCTTCCGGCCACTCGTCCTCGCCTACGTCCTCGCGGTCCTGGTCTCGCTCCTCGTGGCGCTGACCGTCACGCCGGCGCTGAGCCTGATCCTCCTGTCGAAGACCTCGATCGAGCGCCGCGAGTCGCCGCTCGAGCACTGGCTCGGGCGTGGGTATCGAGCCGCGCTGTCGACCGTGCTCTACCGGCCGCGCTGGGCCTACCTTGCTGCAACTCTCACCGTCGTCGCGGGGGTCGCAGTGGTGCCGTTCCTCGGCGAGTCGCTGATCCCGACCTTCAAGGAACGCGACTTCCTCGGCCACTGGATCACGAAGCCCGGAAGCAGCCTGCCGGAGGAGACCCGCGTCGTGGCCAGGGCCAGCCGCGAGCTGCGTTCGATTCCCGGCGTCGATCACTTCGGCTCGCACATCGGGCAGGCGTTCCTGGCCGACGAGGTCGCGGGCGTCAACTTCGGAGAGAACTGGATCGCCGTCGATCCGAACGCCGACTACGACGAGACCGTCGCCTCGATCGAGAACGTCGTCGACGGCTACCCCGGGATGTTCCACGACGTCCAGACGTATCTGAACGAGCGAATCGACGAGGTCCTCGCGGGGGCGAGCGAGCCGATCGTTATCCGCGTCTTCGGCCGAGACCTCGACGTCCTCCACCGCAAAGCCGACGAAATCAGGGACGCCATCGCGGAGATCGACGGGATTACCGACGCTTCGGTGGAGTTCCAGGAAGGCGTCTCCCAGGTCCAGGTCGAGGTCGATCTCGCCAAGGCACAGCGCTACGGCCTGAAGCCGGGCGACGTTCGCAGGGCGACCGCGACGATGATCGAGAGCGAGGAAGTCGGCGACATCTTCCGGGGCGGGAAGGCGTATGACGTACATGTCTGGAGCACGCCGCAGACCCGCAATAGCCTCACGAGCCTGCGCGAGCTTACGCTGGACACTCCTGGGGGCGGACATGTGCTCCTCGGAGACGTTGCTGACGTACGCGTGAGGCCGACTCCGAACGTCGTCCACCACGAAGGCACGTCCCGCAGCATCGATGTGGTGGCCGGCGTCGACGAAGGCGACCTCGGCTCGGTCGCCGGGAACGTCGAACGGCGCCTCGAGACCATCCGGTTCCCGCAGGAGTACCACGCGGAGCTTCTGGGCGAGTTCGCCGAGCGGCAGTCGGCGCAGAAGCGACTGCTTCTGTTCGGGATCGCGGCCGCGATCGGGATCCTGTTGCTCCTGCAGGTCTCGCTGCGAAGCTGGCGCCTCGCGGCGCTCTCCTTCCTGACGTTGCCGATGGCGCTCGTGGGCGGTGCGCTCGCGGCGTGGCTCAGCGGAGGCGTGCTCTCCCTCGGCTCGCTGGTCGGCTTCTACACCGTGTTCGGGATCGCTGCGCGCAACGGCATCCTGATGATCAACCACTTCCAGCATCTCGAAGAGCACGAGGGCGAGACCTTCGGCCGCAACCTCGTCCTCCGCGGTGCGCAGGAACGGCTCTCGCCGATCTTGATGACGACCCTTGCGACCGGGCTCGCGCTCGTGCCGCTCGTGATCGCCGGGAACATCCCCGGTCACGAGATCGAGCATCCGTTGGCGATCGTCGTCGTCGGCGGCCTCGTGACATCGACGCTGCTGAACCTCTTCGTCGTCCCGCCGCTGTACCTCCACTTCGGGAAGCGCCGATCGCTGAAAGGAGCCGCCGCATGAGTCGCTCGACCCTTGCCGCGTTCTTCGCCGTCCCCTTGGTCTTCGCCGGCTGCGGAGGATCCTCGGACACCGCTAGCCACGAGCCCGCGGTCGTCGAGGAAGTCGCTGGAACCGACCTCAGCCGGATCACGTTGACGCCCGAAGCGGCCGAGCGGCTCGACATCAAGACCGGGAACGTCGAGCGGAGCGGCGACACCACGCTCATTCCGTACTCCGCGGTCTTCTACTCCCCGACCGGCGAGACGTGGACATACACGAATCCGGAGGGCCTCACCTTTGTGCGGCAGCGCATCGACGTCGACTCGATCGACGGCGCGCGAGCCCGGCTCTCCAAGGGGCCGGAGCCCGGAACGAAGGTGGCAACCGTCGGCGTCGCCGAGCTCTACGGCACCGAGTCGGGGCTCGGCGCCGACAGCGGGCACTGATGCGCTGGATCGTCGCGACGAGCCTCAGGTTCCGCTACATCGTCGTCGCACTGGGGGTGGCGATGATGGTCTTCGGCGGCGGGCTGCTTCGCGATACGCCGGTGGACGTCTTCCCCGAGTTCGCGCAGCCCAAGGTCGAGATCCAGACCTACAGCCTCGGGCTCTCCGCCGAGGAGGTGGAGTCGCTCGTCACTGTGCCGCTCGAGCAGTCGCTGCAGGGTTTGCCCCAGGTCGACACCATTCGCTCGAAGTCGGTTCCCGCGCTCTCGTCGATCGTGCTGCTCTTCGACCGCGGAACTGACCTCCTCCATGCGCGACAGCTCGTGCAGGAGCGCGTCGAGGCAGCGACGCCGACGCTCCCGACCTGGTCGTCGCCGCCCGTGATGATCCAGCCGCTCTCGTCGACGAGCCGGGTGATGAAGATCGGATTGACGTCCGACCGCCTCTCGCTGATCGAGATGTCGACCATCGCCTACTGGAAGATCAGGGCGCGCCTGCTGCGGGTCCCGGGCGTCGCGAACGTGCCGATCTGGGGCGAGCGGCTGCAGCAGATGCACGTCCAGGTCGACCCGAAGAAGCTGCAGGCCCACGACGTCTCGCTCCTGCAGGTCATGGACGACACCTCGAATGCCCTGGACGCGGGCCTGCTGCAGTTCTCCGAAGGATCCGTCATCGGGACCGGCGGCTTCGTCGACACGCCGAACCAGCGCCTCCATGTCCGGCACGTGCTGCCGATTGTGACGCCGGACGACCTCGCGAACGTGACGATCGAGAAGCGGGACGGGCGTCAACTCCTCCTCTCCGACGTGGCGACGCTCGTCGAGGATCACCAGCCGCTGTCCGGAGACGCCGTCATCAACGACGGGCCCGGCCTCATGCTGATCGTCGAGAAGCTGCCCTGGGCCAACACCCTCGAGGTGACCCGGGGCGTCGAGCAGGCACTCGACGAGCTCGAGCCGGGCCTGCCCGGCATGGAGATCGACCCGACCATCTTCCGGCCGGCGAGCTTCATCGAGGCGTCGATCGACAACCTCACGGAGGCAATGCTGCTCGGTGCGCTGCTCGTCATCATCGTCCTTGCCCTCTTCCTCTTCGAGTGGCGAGCCGCGCTGATCAGCGTCATCTCGATCCCCATGTCGCTCGTCGCGGCCGGCCTCGTGCTCTACCTCCGCGGAACGACCATCAACGTGATGGTGCTCGCCGGCCTGGTGATCGCTCTCGGGGTCGTCGTCGACGACGCGATCATCGACGTCGAGAACATCGTGCGGCGCCTGCGCCAGAATCGCCTGGAGGGGAGCCCGAAGCCGCAGGCGAACGTCGTGCTCGACGCGTCGCTCGAGGTGCGGAGCGCGATCGTCTACGCAACGCTGATCATCGTCGCCGCGATGGCGCCGGTCTTCTTCCTGACCGGCCTGACCGGCGCGTTCTTCAAGCCGCTGGCGGCCACGTACGTCCTGGCCGTGGGAGTCTCGCTCCTCGTCGCACTCACGATCACGCCGGCGCTGTGTTTGATCCTGCTCTCAGGGTCACCGCTCGAGCGGCGTCGGTCGCCTCTCGTCGGCTGGCTCCAGACGGGCTACGAGCGGGTGCTCTCACGCATCGTGACCAGGCCGCGCTGGGCGTACGCCGCCTCCCTTCTCAGCGTCGCGGCCGGGCTCGCGGTTCTGCCGTTCCTCGGACAGTCACTCCTGCCCAACTTCAAGGAGCGCGACTTCTTGATGCATTGGCTGACCTCGCCGGACACCTCTGGCCCAGAGGAGGCGCGGGTCTCGGTCCGGGCCTGTCGAGAGCTCCGGAGCATCCCGGGCGTGCGCAACTGCGGTTCGCACATCGGCCAGGCGTTCCTGTCCGACGAGCCGTACGGCATCTATTTCGGCGAGAACTGGATCAGCGTGGATCCGGAC